>CAZORD010000017.1:0-39658 GCA_964582455.1 uncultured bacterium
GAGTTTTTTATTATGGGTCAGACTAAAGGAAATTGGGACTAAATATGAAAAAGTTAATTCTATATTTAGTTTTTTTAAATATCAGTATTGTATTTTGTCAAACATTACAAATTGGAGATCAACAGTACATATTTGTTTCAGGAAATTGGTTTGAATACAATCAAAATTCAATCGGATCTCAAATTATTCCTAATAAGATTGTAATAAGCTGTGTTAATGGCTCAACAATAAATCAAGTGAATATGGAGCAATATGGTCTAACAGATAATAATATTATTGGAGGTCTGATTGGTGAAAAATACTATGTTATTGACATTCCTGAAAATCTCGAATCGTTTACGATAGCAACTTCAATGTCAAATAATCCTATCATTGATTACATAAAATTTGATGTAATTACAACTACTCATTCAAATCCAGATGACCCGTATTTTATTGATGAATCACAATGGAATCTATCTTTAATTGAAATGGAAAAAGCGTGGGAGATAAATTATGGTAGTGAAGAAATTATTGTAGCAGTTATAGACTGGGGTATAGATCTGACACATGATGAATTAGACGGTAACTTATGGAATAATATTGTAGAGTTAAATGGGCAAACCAATGTTGATGATGATGGCAATGATTATGTAGATGATTTTTATGGCTGGGATTTTCAAGCATCAAATGGAGTAGGTGACAATGACCCTAATCCTGACTATTTAGGTGAAATGCATGGTACTCAATGTGCAGGTATAATATCGGCTGAAACTAATAATAATCAAGGTATTGCAAGTGTTGCCGGGGGATGGAATGGAGATGGTGGTGTTAAAATAATGGCTTTAAGGTCTTTAGCTACACGGTCATCTGTAGTTGAAGCCATATATTATGCAGCTGACAATGGTGCAGATGTAATTTCTATGAGCGGAGGTTACTCTGATAGTGATCAAGCTTTGGAAGATGCTGTAAATTACGCTACAAACCCCGATCATGATATTGTATTTGTTGTATCTGTTGGAAATCTTAATAATCCTAGTATTGAATACCCAGCAGCA
The DNA here is from genome assembly GCA_964582455.1 of uncultured bacterium. GTDB lineage: Bacteria > Fidelibacterota > Marinisomatia > Marinisomatales > TCS55 > UBA2126. The sequence continues at coordinate 1,038 of CAZORD010000017.1, forward strand.
TATGATAATACAATTGCAGTTGGTGGCGTAGTTGAAGATGATACTCGTTGGCATGATGCAGTAACACAAGGAAGTAATTATGGTATTGGATTAGATGTAATGGCTCCATCAGGTTGGAGAAATATTTTTTGTCTAATACCTTGGAATGATTATTCATTTCAAACATATGAAATGCATGGTGGTACTTCTGCAGCGGCTCCACATGTATCTGGTTTAGCAGCTCTTATTTTCTCTATTTGGCCAACAAAAACGTGGCAAGAAGTAAGAGATATTATAAGGTTTTCCTCAGAAAAAGTTGGCCCTGAAGATTATGATGAAGATGGTTGGAATCAATATTATGGATATGGCCGTATCAACGCTTTTTATGCAGTAGCACCTCCAGATATGCCAAGAAATTTTGTTGTAACAGGAAATGTAGGTGAAAATCCTACCAGTTCCTGGTCACCGAATATAGAACCGGATCTAAGATGGATATTATTTATATAAAAACGACGGAGGAGTTGGTTGGCAGTTGTTTCAAATTTTGGATGTTAACACAACATCTTATACGGATTACAGTGTTACCATAGGATCCAATGGTAAAATAAATGCATGTTATCGAGTATCTGCTTTTGATATTACTGATCAGGAATCAGATAAAAGTATCCCCAAGTGTAAACCAATTGGAAGTACGAAAAAACATACAATAGAAATACTTCCTGAATCATATTCATTAAATAGACCATTCCCCAACCCCTTTAACCCAGAAACAACCATCAAATACGACCTTTCTGAACAAAGCCAAGTCCAATTAACCATATTTGATCTTTTAGGCAGAAAGATAAACACCCTCAAAAACCAAAGAGAAGATGCCGGTTTTTATTCCATAAAATGGGATGGAACGGATGAGAATGGAAAGCCCCTCTCTTCAGGGATGTATATTATCAATATATCTGCTCTATCAATGGAAAGTGATAAAACTTTTACTAAATCACAGAAAGTAGTATTGCTTAAGTAATATATTCTTCCTTTGATCTGTTAAAAAATTCATCCATTTGTGAATAAAAAGTCTCCAACTCGAGGAACGCCCCTTATGCGCCAGTACGAGGACGTGAAGCGCCAGTACAGCGATGCTATTGTTCTCTTTCGTATGGGCGATTTCTACGAAACATTCAGTGACGATGCTGTCATTACGGCGAAAGTGCTGGGTATCGTACTCACCAAACGCTCCAACGGTGCTGCGGGCAAAGTGCCCTTGGCAGGATTTCCCTATCACGCCATCGATAATTATTTACATAAATTGGTGAACGCCGGACATCGCGTGGCCATCTGCGAACAGGTGGAAGACCCCAAACTGGCGAAAGGTATTGTAAAGCGGGAAGTGGTAGAAGTGGTAACGCCCGGGACCATCACCAGCGAAGCGGCACTGAATGAAAAATCGAATCAATTCTTGGCGTGTGTCCATACTCATCGCAATCATGCCGGTTACGCCGTGCTGGATCAGTCCACAGGAGAATTATTTATAGGAGAATGTCCAGAAGCCGGATTGACGGAAGCACTGCGGAAATTCGCTCCCCGGGAAGTTCTGTTGGCGGAGAATATTGTTTATTCCACAGTAGACTGGTATCGGGAGCTTAAGCCCTTTGTGTCCACCGTGGAGGATTGGGTCTTATCCTTCGATCAGGGCGAGCGCACACTTACCGAACATTTCAGCGTGCGGACGCTGAAAGGATTTGGGTGTGGTCATCTGGAACAGGGCATCACGGCAGCAGGCGCGATTTTTTATCATGTGAAACATGCATTGAATGGATCCCTGTCCCACATTACAACTTTGACTTCCATTGCCGATCACGGCATTATGGGGCTGGACGGCTTTACCATACGCAACCTGGAAGTATTTAAATCCCTGGCGACACAAGGTACTCACGGAACTCTGGTGGATTTATTGGACGAGACGGTGACCAACGGCGGCGGACGTTTATTGAAACAATGGTTATCCCAACCATTGACGGATATAGAGAAGCTCAATGACCGGCTGGATATTGTTTTCGGCTTTGTAAAAAATAAACGCTTGCTGAAAAAGGTGCGGACTGTCCTGGATGACGTGTTGGATATAGAACGAATTCTCGGTAAGATTAGCCAGGATAAAGCCAATCCTCGAGACATAATAGGATTAAAGGAAAGCTTGAAGTGTATACCGAAACTGCAAGAATTACTGCAGTCAGCAGATATTGAACAATTGAATTCAGCCGCCGATTCATTTGCAGACTCGGCTCCGGTTGTGGAGTTGATTTCAGAAAAATTGAATGAAGACGTGCCTGCCCAACTCCAACAGGGTCATGTTATTCGAGATGGAATCAATAAAGAATTGGACGAAATGCGAAAATTGGCCAGCGGTGGTAAGCAATGGATTGCAGACATGCAGGAATCGGAGCGGGAAAAGACGGGCATCAGCAAACTGAAAGTGGGCTTTAATAAGGTATTTGGCTATTACCTTGAAATTTCCAAGATACACCAGGATAAAGTGCCGGAAACGTATATCCGCAAACAGACGCTGGTGAATGCAGAGCGCTATATCACCGCAGAGCTGAAAGAATACGAGGAAAAGATCCTTTCCGCCGAGGAAGATATCATGGCCATCGAATCAGAATTATTTGCCGAATGCTGCCAGAAAATCTTGGATCGGGCTGACCGTATCCAGATCAACGCGAAACTGCTGAACAGGCTCGACGTGTTAACCACTTTTGCCCATTTGGCAATACAGAAGAAATACTGTAAACCAGCGTTAGTTTCAGACGCTGTTCTTGATATTAAAGATGGCCGTCATCCTGTGGTGGAGAATCTGCTTCCGGCGTCTGACCGATTTGTGGGCAATGACCTGAAGATGAATGTGGACAAAAGTCAGATCCACCTCATCACCGGGCCGAATATGGCCGGAAAATCCACGTATTTGCGTCAAGTCGGGCTGATTGTCCTTATGGCCCAGGTTGGGTGCTACGTGCCTGCGAAAAAGGCCTCCATCGGCATGGTAGACCGTTTATTCACCCGGGTGGGCGCCAGTGATAACCTGGCCGGCGGTGAAAGTACCTTTTTGGTGGAAATGATCGAAGCAGCGAATATTCTCAATAATACTACAGCGCAAAGCTTAATACTCCTGGATGAAATAGGTCGGGGAACCGCCACCTTCGATGGTCTTTCCCTGGCGTGGGCTATTACAGAATACCTGCATAATCATGAAGCGGTTGCCGCTCGGACGCTTTTTGCAACACATTATCATGAATTGACAGAATTAGAACATTCCTTGGAACGCTTGGAAAATCACCATGCCGCCGTGAAAGAATTTGGAGATGAGATCGTTTTTTTGAAAAAGATTATGCCCGGACCAGGAGATAAGAGTTATGGCATCCATGTGGCCCAGATGGCGGGCCTGCCCGGCAGTATCATTTCCCGTGCCAAAGATATACTCAATCATCATCTGGAAGAGTCCATGGACCAATCGGGAACATCTATATCTCCGGATGCGTCCAAACAATTATCCATGTTTGAACATCAGGAAGCAAAATTCAAGAAAGATCTCGATGAGGTTGACGTCGACAGCATGACACCCATTCAGGCCCTGCAGAAATTGGATGAACTAAAAAAGAAACACGGACTCTAATAATTAATTTGAATCCTTTCATTTCTCCCCTTTAGGAGGGGAGAATACAAGAGGGGTTTATAAACTGATAAATAATCTGATATTTTGGCAAAAGAAATACAAATAAGTTATAAAACCCCGTTGCGTTCCCATCTATTAGCAAAACGCAGGGGGAAAAGTCCCTTTTTTACTTTAATTTTTCTTTTATCTACTCTTTCTGGAGAATCCTATTGGGTGCGCTATGGCTGGCAGGCTTTTAAAAATGCCGGGGATGCCCAATCCTTGGCACTGGGGCAAACCCAAACAGCAGCCTACGGCGGAGCTGCGTCTGTTTTGCAAAATCCCGCCCACGCCAATAACCCTTTTGATCAATACCTCTACGCTCACCAGAACCGCTTTGCCGGACTGGTAAACAGTGATCTCATTGCCTTTCCCACGCTGAAACGTTTTCGCAATCCGGTGAAAATGGTGCTTTTCCACGAAGGCGTTAGTCAAATACCTGATACGCGCGATGTTTTATTGGACTGGGGTTTGGACGGTATTCCGGGCACGGGTGACGCCGGAGAGAATAATGGTCAATTGGACGATGGTGAACGCTTGGATGCGGATCAGGTGAGCTATTTTCGTCAATCACAGTGGGGAGTTCATTTAAGTTCAACATGGCAATCCAACCGCTGGACAATCGGTGTAGGCATGAAAGGATTTTTTCACGCATTAGCGGAACATTTTGCATCAGGGATTGGCATTGATGTAGGAGCAACATCATCTTTTTGGAAAGGAAATACAGTTGGACTTGTTTTAACAGACGCGACTACATCATTACTCGTTTGGGATAATGGTACTGTTGAGCGGTTTTCTCCCGAGTTATTTATCGGAATTGCCCAGGAAGTTGGTTTTGACAAAATTCCACTGCAATTTAAATTTATGGCAGATATTGCCCTGGATCCGTTTGGAAGAAGTGAGAATGATGATTTGCAGTTGGGAAAGATGGGCGGTCGTTTTCGAGGCGGACTTGAAATTCAGTACAATAAAATTGCTTTACGGTTTGGCCGGGGATTAAATGCTCTCACCAGCGCCGGGCTGGGTTTGGATTGGGGACAAGCAGCCATTCATTACGCTTTTACATCGTCAGCTCAATCTGCCATGTTGGGTGATTCCCATTTGCTTTCATTCAGCTTGGATCCGAAGTGGCTGGCTGGGCAAGTAGCAAAAATATTATGACTGCAGCTTATAAATGATTTCCTGAAAATATAATGGGAGTCATGAAAAAGTTTATACTGTTTTTCATATGTTTGATTATTATTTCATGTGAGGATAAAAATACTCAAGTAGATAAGGAAGTTGAAGTAACGATTTTAGAAAACGGTTGGCTGCAATACGAAACTGCATCTGGAATAACTGTGGATGCGTATTACAACCATACAAACCCCGGTACTCAATTTAGCGGAGTTATTTATCATCATGGAATGAAAGTTGAAATATTAGGCTATGAAGGTGCCCAAGCGATAGGGTATGATATTGTTGATTTTTCTGATGCTTTGGCCGCCAATGGGTATGTGGGCCTGGCTCCCGTCCGATTAGAGAATTCTTCTCATGAAGATGGACTTTATGATGGTGCCATCGACCTATTGAAACGACAAGACGACATTAATTCCGAAAAGTTAGCTATGATCGGTTTCTCCCGTGGTGGGCTTTTATCTCTTCATTATGTTTTAGACAATCCCACAACCGTTGCTGCCGTTGTGCTCATGTCCCCCTCAACAGGTGGAGCTGGAGACATTACCTTCCAGGATGCCCTGGACAAACTGGATCAACTGGCCATTCCTCTCATGGTAACCGTGGGCGAGAATGATAATACACCCATCAAATCACAAGTTGATTCTTTGATCAGCAAACTGGAAAGCCTGGGAAAAACTTATGAGGCTAAAACTGATTATTCTGGGGGGAACAACGAAGGGGGAGATCACTCATGGTTTTACCAGGTCCGTGACGAATACTGGCCCGATATTATTTCCTTCCTGAACACACATTTATAGAGAAAAAGATTTTGTAAATTTGCTTGTGCGTGTTTTAACGCGTTCCCATTGGCTTTGCACTTACATATTCGCCAAAAGGAAATGTATTGGGTGTGACCACTGTTCCTGATGTGAACATAAAGGGAATATCGGAATCAGGTTTAAAGGTAATTTCAAGTAAGCCTGCTTTATAGCCACTTTCCGGTTGAGTGATTTTTACCGCATAACGGCCGTCAGCTGACTTATGAATAACTGTTGCAGTCCAGCTTCGACCAATAACATCCACCCTAAAATCACGTGTTTCATTGTTGACAGCTTCCCATTGTTTTATTGAATAATCAGTATTGATAGTATGGTCTACATTTAGATAAATGGAATCATTACTTACGTGCCAGTTATACTGGGGTCTGTCTGAATCTGAAATGACAGCTTTATAAAATGCCGTGAGACTTTTCATATTATAATCGCCTTCATTATTGCTCAATCCGTGGTTGGTATTGGGAATGTACTGTAAATATTTTTCACCTTGTAGATCATCCCAGTAAAATTGCCAGGAATCGGTAACGAAAAATTCATCTCCTGTGGCGTTAATGAGAAATTTTGGTAATGTTAATTGTTCACGAAATGAGAAAGGTTCAACAATCTCATTTAAGCGGTCATATTCCCTGGAGCCCATCCATTCCATAATTCCTTCGTTAACATAACTGTCAATTGCGTGAGACCATTCTCCGTAACATTTCCAATGATGATTAAAAGAAGGTTCAACATTCAGCATATCAATAACGATAGGAATAATTGCCATAATGCGGTCATCGGCTATAGCTATACACCATGTGGTCCAGCCGCGCTTGGACCCACCGGCAGTGACAAAGCGATCAACCGGTTTGTTTTCCGATGCCGATATTTCCTGTATAACATCCATACCTCTGGCCACAGCTTTCGTCATGGGCAAATGGGCAAGCCATCGAGCATCTTCATCTTTTGCGCCTCTTTCCAAAAAGTGCCTCCAGCCAAACGCAATCAGGTCATCTTCATACCGTTCGCCAAAATCATCGTTTTTAAAAACCAATGACTGAAAGGGTATATTTGAAATATCAGCTACCACTGATTTTGTTGCAAGAGCCACTTGGATAGTAGCCGAATTCGCAGATTCAGGCATTTCATTTTTATTACTCCCACCGCCAATGATCAAAAGAGCCTCAGTCTCTTCAACTTCATGAGGAATAACAATCGTCAACCAATGCCACCATGCAGTTTGGTCTACAGCTTGAGATGTTAGCCACTCTTGAGATACCATTTTGATGATATATTCTTTCCAGGAATCACCTTCCACAACATTTTTTATTTCATAGCGAAAAGCTGTATCTTGCTCTTGAACATAGTCTTTTAAAATTGAATTTTGTTTTTCACATGAAAACAGAATAAAAGTGGAAATGAAAAATAAGAATAGGCGTTTCATGATTTATGAGGTTCTGGCTTTTGTTAGATAAAATATATACTTTTAAGTCAGAGAATATAGTGATTTCAATATGTGAAATGTTGTATTAAAAAACAAGTATACTAAATCAAAGATGATAAACATACCTGAAAATGATAATGATCTGCTGAAAGAATGCCGAGTAGATACATTTCGGTCCAGCGGAAAAGGCGGTCAGCATGTGAATAAAACAGAGAGTGCAGTGCGTATAACCCACATTCCAACTGGAATATTAGTGACCTGCCAGGATGAACGCAGCCAATACCGTAATAAAGAGACCGCATTAGGCCGTTTAAGGAAAAAACTGGAGGTGTTAAACAAAAAACCAAAAAAACGGATCAAGACCAGGACACCGAGATCGGCGCATGATAAGCGCATCAAAGCAAAAAAACAGAAATCTGAAAAAAAGGTTTTGAGGCAGAAACCAAAAGCAGATGACCAGGGCTGATAAAGTATATTCCGTGTTTGGGGTGGATGAATATAACTTCGTAAATTCCCGGACTTTTTCAGAATAAAATAAAGCACAATATGTTAACAAGTATGACAGGATTTGGGAGAGGTGCAGCCGGAAAGGGTAACCAGGCGGTGCAAATAATGATACGTTCCTATAATGCACGTTTCCTGGAAACGAAGATCCGCGGATTAGCGCTCATTCCGGAAATCGAAGTAGCAATTCGAGAACAGATCGCTACATCGATGGTTCGTGGAACCGTTCATATTACGATTGAGAAAAATCAAGATTTAAGTAAAAGTAATTTATCGTTCAACCGTCAGCGCTTCGAAGAAGTGGAAAACGTTTTGCAATCGATTCAAAAGGAATACGGACGTTCGTTGGATATGAGCAACCTGCTTACTTTTGAAGATCTATTCTTAAACGGGGATGAGACAGAACTCCAGCAGCAAACTATCCTGACCGCTTTAGATCATGCTCTGGATCAAGTAAATTCGATGCGTAATAAAGAAGGGCAGGCAATTCATGATGATATTTTCGCACGGCTCAACTTGTTATCAGGTCAATTAGATAGCATTAATGGCTTTTCTAAAGATTTAGTTGCTGATCAAAAAAAGAAGTTGAAACAGCGTATAATTGAGCTTACGGAGCATGTATCTTTTGATGAACAGCGTTTTGCTCAAGAAGTAGCTATTTTAGTAGACCGTGCGGATATTTCAGAAGAGTTGGTGCGCATTCGCAGCCATCTAGATCAGATTAAAACTCTTTTGACGCTTAATGAACCCACAGGAAAACGGTTGTCTTTTTTACTTCAGGAACTTGGCCGGGAGATCAATACAGTTGGGTCTAAAAGTGGTACAGGTGAAATAATCAATATTGTTGTGGATTTTAAGAACCAGCTGGAAAAGATCCGGGAACAGTCGCAAAACGTATTATGAAGCATTTGATCACGATTTCAGCCCCATCGGGAGCGGGGAAAACAACCCTTTGCCGTGCCCTGCAGAAACAAACAGACATGAATTTTTCGGTATCGTGTACAACTCGTGACCAGCGTAATTATGAAGTAGATGGCGTGGATTACCATTTTATTTCAGATGTTGAATTTAAAAAACGTGCGGAAAACGGCGTATTTGTAGAAACTGAAAATGTCCATGGTTGTATGTATGGTACCTTAAAAGAAACCATTGATCATGCATTTGTAACAGGTGAAGTATTATTATTTGAAGTGGATGTAAAAGGTGCAATGTCGATCAAAGAATTATATCCAGACCAAACAGTATCAATTTTTGTTTTACCACCCAGTATGGATGATTTACGTGCACGCCTGCAAAAACGAGGGACTGATTCTGAAGAAAGAATTAATAAAAGATTGAAACGTCTAAAAGTTGAGATCGGGTATAAAGAAAAATTTGATTTTACAATTATTAACGATGAAATTCAGCGGGCAACCAAAGAACTCATTGCAATCATTAACAAACAAAATGAAGGAGTACTGCATGGCAGTTAAACCAATTTCCATTCGTGAAATGGAAAAACAATCAGAAGATATTTATGAAACTGTAGTGGTTATGTCCAAACGGGCAAAGCAGATCAATTCAAACCGCTTTATAGACCAGGCGATTAAAGATGCTGAAGAGTTTGAAATGGGTGTGCTGGATGAAATTCCAGAAGAAACCAATGAAAACTATGAAGAAGAAACCAAGTCCACGACCCAGGCTATGGATGAATTTATACGTGGTGATTTGAAGTGGCAGGAAGTAACACCAGAAGATAATTAACAATGGTTTCCCGTTCCGAAGATGTACGCCGTTACCTGAGGCAGACACAGGAATTATTCGGGGATGAACTCTACTTAACCCTCCAGCCTCAAGTCCCATTACCTGGTTCGGATTTTGCAGCTGATCTTGCTGCATTTGAAAAGGAAATATGTTCATGCCAGAATTGCCCTCTGGGGAGTACCCGAACACAATTCGTTTTTGGTGTTGGTGATCCAAGCGCCAGCCTGCTTCTTGTAGGCGAAGCTCCTGGCGCAGAAGAAGATCGGTTGGGTGAACCTTTTGTAGGCCGGGCCGGTAAACTGTTAGATAAGATCCTGGCTGCCATTGGCCGCAACCGCAATAAAGATGTATATATCTGTAACGTCTTGAAATGTCGCCCGCCCAATAATCGGGACCCTTTAAGAATTGAAGTAAATGAGTGTGAACCCTATTTACTGCATCAAATTCGTTTGATAAAACCTAAGCTCATTGTAGCTTTGGGACGAGTCGCCGGACAAACGCTTTTGAATGTGGATAAATCGTTGAAAAGTCTGCGCAACATATTTCACGATTATCATGGAACACCATTGATGGTGACCTATCATCCTGCGGCTCTTTTGCGAAACCAGGACTTAAAAAGGCCTACGTGGGAAGATTTCAAAATTATAAAAGAATTTTTAGAGCAGAGTAATTAAATGGCTGATGAATTACAACAACCCTTAAACGTTCAACCGCAATCGAGTGAAGCAGAGCAGGCGGTATTGGGCGCCATGCTTGCTAGCAAGGAAGCAGTAAGTAAGGCACTACAATGGCTTACGGCTGATCAATTCTATAAGGAAGCCCATTGCAGGATTTTCAGCAGTATGGCACAATTGTTTAACGAGGGACAAGAGATTGATACAGTATCAATTGTTAATCAGTTGAAAAAAAATAAACAGTTGGAAAGTGTCGGCGGCGCCTATTATATCACAGGTCTTGTGGAATCTGTCCCCTCAGTTGCAAACGTTGAAAACTACGCCAAGATTGTTCTAGAAAAAGCAATGCTCAGGCAGTTGATCATGATTTCCCACGGCTTATCGAAAGATGCTTTCGAGGATTCCCAGAATGTTGATGAACTATTAGACCAGGCAGAACAAAATATTTTTTCAATTTCCCAACGCCGTCTACGGGGCGGATTCCAGCATATTGACCCAATCCTCCATGAGGCATTTGAAAAACTGGATCAGATCCATTCCCGTTCCGGTGATTTAACTGGAATCGCTTCAGGATTATTGGACCTGGATGAATTAACCTCCGGTTTTCAGCCCGGAGAATTAATCATTATTGCCGGCCGTCCAGCTATGGGGAAAACTGCTTTAGCACTGTCCATGGCCCGCAACGCAGCGGTGGATTACGGCCATGCAGTAGGTGTTTTCAGCTTGGAAATGGCCAATCACCAATTAGCATTGCGATTATTATGCGCTGAGGCTAAAGTAGACAGCCATTTGGTGCGGACAGGAAAATTACCCAAGAAACAATGGCAAAATTTAAGCATGGCTGTAGGAATACTGGCTGAAGCAAAGATCCATTTAGACGATACACCAGCCATCAGTGTATTGGAATTACGTGCGAAAGCCCGCCGCCTTAAAGCGGAACATAATATTGATTTGCTCTTTGTGGATTACCTGCAGCTCATGCAGGGACCAAGAGGAGTTGAGAGCAGGCAGCAGGAGATTTCAACGATTTCCCGATCTCTGAAAGCTTTGGCCAAAGAATTGGATATACCAGTGGTTGCTCTTTCTCAATTATCCCGTGCCGTAGAGCAGCGATCTGAACACCGCCCATTATTATCAGACCTGCGGGAAAGTGGTGCCATTGAACAGGATGCGGACTTGGTGATTTTTCTCTATCGTAGATGGATATATACCCAGGAAGATGAAGACAGGGGTAAGGCACAGATCATTGTGGCCAAACACCGTAATGGACCTACAGGCACATTGGATGCGGCCTTTATCGATCGTTTTGCCCGTTTCGAAAATTATGCACCCGTTAGCGATGAGATTGGAGCAGAGGTGCCTTTCTGATGCAAAATCCATTATCCCGGTTTGTTCCCCAGCTTGTGGGTGAATATCCCAAGCAATTCCTTGAACTCTTTGAGCGGGTAAATATCACTGCTGAAAACGAAAAAGATGAAATTAAGCGCCTCCTTTGGGAGGCGTATGATTTTGGGACATCTCACCATGAAGGGCAAAAACGCAAATCCGGTGAACCTTACTTCAACCATTGTGTGGAAGTTGCCAAATTACTGGCTGATTGGAAAATGGACCATATTACTGTGATTGGAGGTTTACTCCATGATTCTGTTGAAGATACAAAAGCGTCACTTGCAGACGTCCGGGAACTATTTGGAGAAGATATTTGCAACCTTGTAGATGGTGTTACAAAACTGGGTGGCATAAGATTTACCAGCAGGGAAGAAAAACAAGCTGGGAATTTCATGAAAATGCTCTTATCAGTTGCAAAGGATTTGCGCGTAATTATTATCAAGTTTGCTGACAGACTTCATAATATGCAAACCATTGAACATTTACCTCGAATAAAACAGCACCGTATTGCTGTTGAAACACGGGATGTATTTGTACCCTTATCCCATAGACTGGGCATGGCCAATGTAAAATTTCATTTAGAAGACCTGGTGTTTAAAACACTTAAACCTAAAGAATTCAAAGACTTGGATTCCAAGATCAAATCCAGCCGCAAGGAACGGGAGAAGTACATAAAATTATTATCTGACCCCCTACAGAAAGAATTAAATAAATTGGGTATTACAGCACGTATCTACGGGCGAGTAAAATCCCATGCATCCATTTACGGCAAAATGATCAAGCGAGATAAAACATTTGAGGAAATCTATGATCACCTGGCTATCAGGATCATCGTGGAAAAAATTGAAGACTGTTATTTGACTCTGGGGATTATCCATAATCAATTTACTCCTGTTCAGGAGCGCTTTAAGGATTTTATAGCTTCTCCGAAGTCAAACGCTTATCAATCCATTCATACAACTGTTGTTGGTCATGATGGGAAATTGATGGAAATCCAGATCCGCACTGTTGAAATGGAAGAAACAGCTGAAATAGGTGTTGCTGCTCACTGGCAATACAAGGAAGGCAGTGCTAAGTTGAAAGATGTGGATTCCCATATAAAATGGCTGCGGGAATTGGTAGATATCCTGCAGTCAGAATCTTCCGATCCCAGGGAGTTTATGAATTTGTTGAAAATTGATCTTTTCAGTGATGAGATTTTTGTCTTTACACCCAATGGAGATTTACAGCAATTACCTATAGACTCCACACCCATTGACTTCGCATTTCAAGTGCATACAGAAGTTGGGCTGCATTGTCTCGGTGCAAAAGTGAATCATAATATTGTGCCATTGAATACCAAGCTGCAGAATGGTGATGCAATTGAAATTATAACCAGCAAAACGCAAAAACCCAGTTATGGTTGGCTGAATTTTGTGGTAACAACCAAAGCCAGAACACATATTAAAAAAGTGCTTATTAAGCAGCAGTTTGAAGAAAGCATTTCCTTGGGCAAAGAAATTTTGATGAAGACCTTGCGCCGTATGAAAATGAAAAATATGTACACTGAAATTGAGGAATCATATCAACGGTTCGGTTTTAATAAAAAGGAACAATTGCTGGAAGCCATTGGCAAAGGTGATTTAACTATTCGTGATATTCTGCTCAAGATAAATCCGGAAAAAGAAGAAGCTCTCGATAAAGATACGTCTGATGATGAATCAAGCTTTTTTGATTTTGCGCGTTCAAAAACAAAGGGTATAAAGCTGCAGGGTATTTCCAACCTGATGGTTTCGTTTGGTAAATGTTGTAATCCCATCCCTGGTGATGAAATGATCGGTTTTGTAACCCGCGGTCGGGGAATAACAGTCCATCGGTCAGACTGCAAGAGTTTACCCCTGTTGCATAAGGAATCCGATAGGCTGATTCCTGTTGAATGGGATGTAGATAAAAAAGACCTTTTCAGTGTACGCTTAAAAGTTGTAGGGGAAGACCGCAAGGGAATGATCAGTGATCTGACAGATGTGATCAAAAAATCTAATCTGAATATTATCAGTTTAGATTCAAAAGTGAGAGATGCCATTGCAACAACATTTTTAATTCTTCAAATCAACAACTTGCGTCAATTGGAGCGTATTATAAGAAAAATGACAAAAGTAACCGGTGTTGACTTTATCGAGCGCACCGGCCAGTCATATTAATCTAAATATTTTATTATATTATGCAGCGCATCCTCGGTATTGATTATGGAGAAAAACGTGTCGGATTGGCGCTTTCGGATCCACTGCAAATGATTGCTTCTCCCTATAAAACAATTCCAAATAATCCTGACTTGATTACAGCAATTCAAACTATTATATATGAAAATGATGTTGCAGGTGTTGTTCTCGGATTACCAAAAGGAATGAAAGGGCAAGAAACAGTACAGACTCAAAATGTGTATCGTTTTGTTGAATGCCTAAATGATGAAGATATAACTGTCAATTACATCGATGAACGTCTGAGCTCTGTAAGTGCTAAAAAAGCTTTGGTAGAACAGGGGATTAAAACAGGCCACAATAAAGGTCTCATTGACCAAACCGCAGCAGCAATTATACTCCAGCAATTTTTAGATAGTTCAAAAATATGAAACTAATCGAATACCCCGATTGGGCGCTGGCCATCATTTCAGGTCTATTGGTGGGTATAGCATTTTTACCCCTACACACTGGTATTTTAATATATGTTGGATTAGTGCCCGTTTTATATATCTGGCTTAATAGCAGTGTTAAACGAAGCGCTGCCATGTCATATTTAGCTGCGATAACATCACACGCGATTGCCTTTTACTGGATGGGATTAAATCAGGGAACAACTGGATTTATCGCATTTTTATCCTTGGCAGCAGCTGTTTTTTACCTGGGTGTATTTTGGGTGTTTGCGGGTATAGTTATTTCATTTTTGCAAAAGCAATTCAAGATGGGTTTAATAATGTTTCCTTTCGTATGGATCGCCATGGAATTAATCCGCAGTTTCGGGCCTATGGGTTTTCCCTGGGGCGACCTGGCGCTGACCCAAGTTTCCATCCTGCCCATGATCCAAACGGCTGACATAACAGGGACCGCCGGGATCGCATTTTTAATCTGCCTTTTGAACGGATTTTTTTACTTGGCTTTAACTGCTGATGAGTCGAAGCAATATATTTTGGGTGCAGTCGTATTGTGGGTCATTGTTTATTTTACTGGCTTATGGCGTCTGAATACAGTTGAGAAAAAATCAACTACAGCTGCATTTTCTGTTGCTGTCATCCAGCCCAATGTGGATCCTGTGCAAAAATGGGATCGATCATTCCGCGCTGAACTGATTGCACTTATGGATTCATTAACGGTAGAAGCGATGGCGTTGCAGCCGGACCTTGTATTATGGCCTGAGTCGGCCCTGCCGGTATATTTGCGCACATCCCCGATTCGTAAACAGTTCCAGGCACATGTTAGTAATAATGGCATTCCAATATTATCCGGGACGGTAGACATGACAACGGATGAAGCGGGCAAACATTATTATAATGGTTCGATTCTGATGGATGTGGATAATTTCCAAAAAATGTATCACAAAATCCACTTGGTACCATTCGCAGAATATATTCCTTTTTCTGATAAATACACCCAATTGAAAAAATTGAATTTTGGACAGGGGAACTTTGAACATGGCCGTGAATACACTATATTTAATGTACACGAAAAGCGTTTAGGAAATATGATTTGTTACGAGTCCAGTTTTCCCAGGATAGCAAAAAAATTCGTGGATTCTGGTGCTGATTTACTCAGCATTCAGACCAACGATGCCTGGTCAGGCGATTCCCCGGGAGCTTATCAGCATTTTGCAGTGGCGCAATTAAGGGCGGTGGAAAACAGAGTCCCCCTTGTACGCAGTGCTAATACAGGCATTTCCGGGATTATAGCACCATCGGGAAAAGCTGAACAAAAGCTGGCCTTTTATGAACAGGGTATTATTTACGGATCATTAACATTTGTCGCGCAGGACTGGTATACTGCCAGTGGAGATGTATTTGCTTTCTTATGTATTTTAATTGGTTTAGGATTGGTTATTTGGGAATGGATTCAAAAAAGATAATCATTTTTTCATTATTGTCTGTCCTGGCAAGAGGTCAAGATAGTGACGGTATGAGTCCGGTTGTCAAATCCTTTTTGCTCCCCGGCTGGGGTGAGTATACCCTTGAAAAACCGGAACGCGGGCGAATTTTTATGATGGCTGAAACAGCGCTATGGACATCGTTTGCCGGTGCATTAATAGTCAGTAATAATTATACTGACCTCTTCCAAGCATATGCTGCCGATCATGCCGGAGTTGAAACCAGTGGGAAAGACAGGCAGTTTTGGGTGGATGTAGGCAATTATGAATCAATGATTACACACAATGAAGAACACCTGCGTTTCCGTGAATTCGAAGCATTATATCCCCACGATGATGCATGGAATTGGGAATGGTCATCAGTTTCAAAGCGCAAACAATACAGGGATTACAGGGTGTCCAGCGATACATGGGCCTTAGGAGCTAAATTCATTGCCGGCAGTATTGTGATCAATCATATCGTTTCAGCTATTGATGTATTATACCTGAAGCGTATTTCTCTGATTGAAGATATATCTGTGATACCTTTGATCAATCCAGAAAACGGCCATTCTGGTTTGGTTTTAACTCTGGAGTTTTAGATAAGATGTTCATTTTTAATCAACCACTGATCAGGCTCTGGCTGTATTTATCATTTTCGACTGCTGTATTGTTCAGCCCAACAGTGTTCCATTGGATAGGGTATGGGCTGCTTTTCATTATTATTGCTGGTATCGAAAAGGTATCCATTAAACACATTTTAAGATCGTTAAAATCATTCATATTTTTCCTACCGATTATGATTGGATTTTATTTTCTTATTTCAATCATTATGAGCCAGTCAACTATCTGGGAAATATTTTTGGAAATCAGTACTGCCATGATGAAGTTTTTAATGGTGATGGCTATCATGAATTTGTATACCGTCGGTTCTGGATCAGGATCGGTTTTCCAAGCGTTGCGCAGTATTTGGGTGCAATTCAATAAACCCTGGCGAAAAGTAGAGGATTGGTTTTTATTTATGGAGATGACACTGCGGTTTTATCCATCTTTACAAAGAGAGTGGACACGCTTGCAAGGGATCCATAAAGCATTGGGACTAACCGTTGAACAAGGGAAGATCAGCCGCTGGAAAGAAACAGCATTGCAAATGCCGGGAATGATTATGATCCATTTGCAAAAAGCAGATGATATTGCCCACGCCATGACCATTCGCGGATATGGTACTAGCATTCCACGCGGGGTTGCCCAGCCCATTCCATTTACATTATTGCATTTTTCAACGCTGGTCATTATTTCATATTTATTTATTGTACTCCATAGCCTTGCCAAGATTTAAAATAAATATTCAATATGATGGTTCTGCTTATCACGGCTGGCAAGTTCAAAAGTCTGACCGGTCTATTCAAGGTGAATTAGAAAGTGTTTTATCAACTTTGAGCAAAGGTGAGAAAATCAACGTCATTGGCTCGGGACGAACGGATAGCGGTGTCCACGCATTGCAGCAGGAAGCCCATTTCGATTGGAATACGGATATGGCTACATGTGATATCACACCCGCATTAAATGGTAATTTGCCGGAAGATATACGAGTACAAGTTTGCACTGTTGTCCCTGGTGATTTTCACGCCAGATTTTCTGCAGTAAAGAGGCATTACGTATATTATTGCCGTACAGATGATTATATCATGGACCGCAATAAAGTATGGAAAACAGGGGAACTGGACGTGGAACAATTAAATGAGTTAGCCCAATTGATCTTGGGTGAGCATGATTTTACTTCGTTTTCAAAATTCAATCCAGAAGTTGAAAATAGAGTGTCTACAATCTCATTATCTAAATGGTCGAATGAAAACGGAATCGTAAATTATAGTATAGCTGCGAACCGTTTTTTACACCATATGGTACGCTACCTCGTAGGTACAATGGTGGAAGTTACACGCAATAAAATGACACGTATAGAATTTGAAGAACTACTCAGTGAACCGAGAGAAAATGTGCAGATCTTTAGAGCTCCGGCCCAAGGATTATTTTTAAAAAAAGTAGAGTACGATGGCGCGGATAATTTCTAGTATACTTTTTATAATATCATTGCTTAATGGCCAGTGGGGAATCGATGATACCCGCCAAACAGCAATTACACAGGCCATTGAATCAGTTGAACCGGCTGTTGCCTCTATTAGTGTTGTACAGATAAGGGATGTGTATAGCCCCTTCAGCCGAGATCCATTTTTTGAGCGATTCTTCCCCGAGCGCCGCCGCAAGCGCGAAGTCCACAGTTCAGGCTCCGGTGTTGTGATCAGCCCTGATGGGTATGTATTAACCAATTTTCACGTTATTGAAAATGCTACGGAAGTGATCGTTACCCTCCCGGGCGGAAAGGAATATAAAGCGGAAATCATTGGCACGGATTATATTACTGATCTGGCATTATTAAAATTGAACGGACGCAATTTTCCTTATGCATCTTTGGGTGACTCTGATGACCTCATCATCGGTGAATGGGCAATTGCCCTGGGAAATCCTTTTGGGCTCTTTGATATCAGCAAGCAGCCCACAGCTACAGCTGGAATAATCAGTGCCATGGATATGGATTTTGGATCTCAAAAAGGTAGAGTATATAAAGATATGATCCAGACAGATGCAGCCATCAACCGTGGA
The DNA here is from genome assembly GCA_964582455.1 of uncultured bacterium. GTDB lineage: Bacteria > Fidelibacterota > Marinisomatia > Marinisomatales > TCS55 > UBA2126. The sequence continues at coordinate 19,188 of CAZORD010000017.1, forward strand.
AACAGCGGCGGCCCTTTGGTAAATAGCTTGGGTGAAGTGATCGGTATTAATACATTTATTTATACCGCTTCCCAATTTGCCGAAGGTAGTATTGGAATCGGCTTCGCCATTCCAATTAACCTGGCCAGGGATATTGCTGAAGAATTAAAAATATCCGGCAAAATAGACCGCAGTTACGATACAGGCTTGGCTGTGGAGCGGCTTACAGCTGAAGTAGCACAATACTTGGATGTACCTTTTAGCAAAGGTGTTATAGTTGTGGAAGTTGAAAATGGAAGTAATGCAGAAAAGGAAGGTATAAAAGTGGGAGATATTATTTCTGCAGTGAATGGCAAGAAAATCAGTAGTTCTACAGAAATAATGAAAATAATCAGGGAAAGCGATCTCCGATCAGGAAATAAGATCAAATTAAAGATTTATCGGGATGGCAAAACTCTAACCAAAAATTTGACTTTATCGAGGATACAATAATGCTGGCTCCGGAAGGGCGCAACATCCTGGTGGGGTTAATGGTCGTTGCATTTGTTTGCGGTATTACCGGTTATGGCTTCGATACTGGTTATTTAAAGATTCTATTTTACATATTTGGGATTTTATTTGTTTTCAGTCTCAATTTTTTTCGAGATCCTTCTCGTGAAACACCGCAAGGTGATGGATTGCTCATCGCTCCGGCAGATGGTAAAGTTGTTTTAATCGGTGATGTGGAAGACGAGGCAGTCGGCCGAGCCAAACAGATTTCCATCTTTTTGAATGTATTCAATGTTCATTCCAATAAAATTCCTGTGGATGGTATCGTAGCTAGTGTGGATTACAAAAAGGGAAAATTCAAGGCTGCTTTTGACCATAGCGCCAGTGAAGTGAATGAACAAGCAGTGGTTGTTCTATCCCGGGGGAATATAAAGATCAAGATCAAGCAGATCGCTGGACTCATTGCCAGGCGAATACATTGCTATGCCAAGGTAGGTGCATCCGTATCTCCTGGAGAACGCTTTGGTTTTATTATGTTTGGCTCTCGTACTGATCTTATTGTACCTTCCAATTCTGTGGTCAACGTACAGGTTGGCGACAAGGTAACAGGGGGTAAGACTGTTATCGGTCAACTCTCTACATAGATATGAAAACTAAAGGTAAAAAACGCAGATTTATTCCTAATCTCATCACGGTGATGAACATGTTTCTGGGATTCATGGGCATTGTGATGATGATCAAGGGCGATCCCATTCGCGGCGGTTGGCTGATTCTCTTTGCAGGGCTATGTGATGCCGCCGATGGAAAACTGGCCCGGATGCTGGGGATTCCCTCTAAATTTGGCGTGGAATTCGATTCTTTCGCCGATACGGTCTCCTTTTGTGCTGCACCTTCATTGTTGATCTATACGGTCTATGTGGAGGGATTACCGCCCTTGTTGGGCGGATTGATCGCATTTACACCGCTATTGTTCGGGACTATAAGGTTGGCGCGATTCAATATCATTCAAGATGATGATCCAAAATCTTTTTTTACAGGATTACCTACACCCGTAAATGCTATCGTAATCGTGAGTTATATGTTATTTAACCACCAGGTTTTTGGAGATATGGGTGATCCCCGCATTGCCTTAACTATGATAGTTGCTTTAGGATTTATGATGGTCAGCCCGGTTCGATTCTCCAAATTTCCGTTATTATCTTTCAAAAAAGGGAAATCTAATACGCTGCAGCTCATTGGTGTATTATTGCTTATTGCCAGCGCAATCATATGGAAAGGTATCGTCCTGTTTCCACTAATGGCTTTTTATATCTTGTGGAGCACTATTAAATGGATGCTGGATCACGATCGCTTTGAAGAAGGATTATCAACAGAGGAATAATGGCAAAGCGTTCATTAACACTTGTGCTAATTACATTACTAATTGGCGCAATGGGCGGCACGCTCGTTGGTGAATTATTGGGCTGGATTTTGCCGGCAGGAGTTGTGAAGGACTTTTTCCTGACCAGCGTTTCTTTTGATCTTGGTGGACTGGTGGGGCAAGATAGTGGTGTTATCGTCTTGGACTTGATCATGTTCACACTGAAATTCGGTCTTTCACTAAAGATAAATTTCACAAGCATCATCGGTCTGGCGGGGGCTTACTACTTCCTGCGATATTTCCGATGAGCGTTGTAACTTTAATGCACAAACTTTATTAAAAGCGGAGAAATTTATGGAATACACACTAATACAAGCAGCCTTTGGTTATTGGGAACTATTGCTCATTCTTCTGGTTGTTTTGCTGCTTTTCGGCGCCAAAAAACTGCCGGAACTGGCTCGTTCATTGGGTAAAGCTTCGAAGGAATTCAAGGCCGGCGCCGATGAAGTGAAGCGGGAAATCGAAGATGCCGCTTCTTCTGTCGAAGACGATAACTAGGGCAGTTACATAAAATCAGTTAACGGGCATCCGTCCGTTTTTAACGATTAGAAACAAATCTGAACTTTTTGCGTATAGAATGCCATAATGGTACGCGTAACAGGGACAAATGATATTTTTTGAACATCCGTGGGTCTTGCTGGGATTGCTCTCAATTCCAGCCTATTTCATCTGGCAAAAGCGAGTTGGCCAAATGAAAGAAGGAACTATGCGTGTTTCATCATTGCAGTTGGTCCCAGAGGCATTTCGCAAGCGTGGAAATGCCAAAATACTATCTATTAATATTCTTAAGATCATCACTGTATCACTAATTATAATAGCACTTGCACGACCTAGAATAGTAGAAAGTATCCAGGAAAAGAATGTGCAGGTGGTGGATATGGTTATGGTATTGGATATTTCCAGTTCCATGCTGGCAGAGGACTTTAATCCCAATCGGCTTGAAGCGGTGAAGCGAACCGCAAAGACCTTTATCCAGAACAGGGAAGAAGATCGTATCGGACTTTTGGTCTTTGCCGGGGAATCTTTCATCCAATGTCCCTTAACAGTAGACAAGAATGTATTACAGAATTTGCTGAAAGAAGTGCGCATTGCCGATAGGGAAGTGGACGGTACTGCCATCGGTATGGCCATTGCCAACGCCATCAATCGCCTCCGTTTCAGCGAAGCAGAAAGTAAGGTGATGATCCTCCTGTCCGACGGCAGCAATAATGCCGGTGAATTGGATCCACTCACAGCCGCTGATCTGGCCAGCCAGTTTGATATTCGTATCTACACCATCGGTGCCGGAACAAACCAGTCTGTGTCATTTATTCCCAATCGTGGATATATCCGAAATGAGATTGATGAGAAAACGTTGAGAGCCATTGCCGATCGCACCGGCGGAAAATATTTCCGGGCCACAGATGAGAAAATGCTTGTGAATATTTATGCTGAAATTGATGAATTGGAAAAAACAGAGATTCAAGTAAAGGAATACACCCAATACAAGGAACTCTTCGGCTGGCTGCTCATCCCCGCCATGATGCTGGGTCTCTGCTATGAAACGCTGGACAGATCGATTTTTCGGAGGCGGACGTGATCCATTTTCGTTTTCCATTTGTATTGTTTCTTTATGTTCCGTTTTTGCTCATGTGGCTCACGTGGACAGTCCGAGCCAGAAAAACAAAAGCTGTTTTTGCTAAAAGCGACGGCGTTCTCGAGGAGAATCTGTTTCAACGGGTGGATTTCAGCCGAATTCGCTGGCAAAAGCGTTTAGGTGTGGTTGGGCTAATATTTTTGGTCTTTGCCGCTTCCGGGCCCCAGATCGGCACCCGTTTGGCTCCTGTGGAACGAAAAGGAGTTGATCTTGTCTTTGCGATTGATGTATCCCAAAGTATGGATGCTGAAGATGTAAAACCCAATCGATTGGAAAAAGCTAAATTTGAGATTAGTCAGATGATCCGCAAGCTGAAAGGCGACCGTGTGGCATTGGTGGTCTTTGCCGGCTCCAGCCATCTCTATTTACCTCTCACGACCGATTATGAAGCAGCCCAATTATTTTTGGACGGAATTGATACAAAATTAATCCCAACTCAAGGAACGGACTTGAGCACGGCCATCCAAACGGGTTTATCGGCATTTACAGAAGAAAGTGAACATTATAAAGTATGTGTATTAGTGACGGACGGTGAAGACCACGAAGGGGCCGCTATTGAATTAGCTGAAAAAGCAAGTAATCAGGGCATGATCATCCATACGGTCGGTGTTGGCACGGAGACTGGTTCGCTGATTCCTATCATTGATAAAGATGATTCACGGGAATATAAACGGGACCGCCAAGGAATACTGGTAACGTCTGTGTTGAATGAAGGATTGCTCCGTGATATTGCCCGCTCCGGCGACGGTGTATTTGTCCGTTTTGACAACCGCGCCGCCAGCCACCGAGAGATTATGACCGCTATCGATACCATGGAAAAACGAACCATCGAATCGCATGTTTATGCAGAATTTGAGGATCGTTACCAGTCTTTTGCATTTTTATCATTTTTATTTTTGGGAATTAGCATGATTTTGCCTACTCGAAAAAGAGAAGAAAGCACTTGGAGGGGGCGTATTGTATAAGATAAGTATGTTTTTGATGGCTGGGCTGCTGTTTGCACAGGATGATGGTTTGAAGGCCTACCTCAACGGCGAATACGACAATGCCCGGATTTATTACGAATCTATTCTGGAAGAAAAGGAAGAAGATGCTGCAGCACAGTTTGGCTTGGGTACTACCGCATTTCAACAGCAGGATTTCCAGAAAGCCATGGAAGCTTTTCAACAGTCGCTAATAACGGATGATGCAGAATTGCAATCCAAGGCTTACTACAATATGGCCAATACTCTTGCTAATCAGCAGATGAATGAGGAAGCACTTACTTTCTACCGCAAAGCATTGGAACTGGACCCCAATGATAAGGACGCCAAGCATAATTATGAAATGCTTCGTTATCAGCAACAACAGCAGCAGCAGGAACAAGAAAATCAGGATCAGAGTGAGCAGGTTAAAAAAGAACAACAGCAAGATCAAAATGAAGATCAACAAAAACAAGAGCAAGAGCAAAGTGAGGAACAGCAGCAGGAACAACAGGAGCAAGAACAGGAAAAGCAGACACAGGAAGACCAGGAAAAACAGCAGGATCTACAGCATGCTCAAGCTATTTTAGACGCCTTGAAAAAGGATGAAAAAGTGAATCAAAAGCGGCAAATAGCCAAAGCACGATCTAAAAAACTGGAAAAGGACTGGTAATGCGGATTTTTTCCCCAATCATTTTTTTATTTCAAATTGTATCCGGTCAGTCTGTAACAGCTTCTGTGGATGTGAATCAGCTGGCAGTGAATGAAACATTTACCTTCAAAATCGAAGCCAAGGATGCCGACAATATGCCACAAGTGAACCTTGCGCCTATTGAAAAAGATTTTACAATCATCAGCGGGCCGGCACAGCAGACCAGTTATCAATTCATAAACGGTTCGGCTACATCCAGCAAATCATTGACTTGGACGCTGGTACCCAATAAAAAAGGAAAATTGGTCATCCCTCCAATCAGGGTGGTTTTAGATGGTAAAAAACTAAAGACCAAACCCATTGCCATGAATGTAAAAGCGGGTGGAAGCGTGACCCAAAAAGATGAATTATTCCTGTTGGCAGAGATCGATAAGGATGAAGCATTTGTAGGAGAACAAATCACGGTTACCTATAAATTGTATACCCGGGTGCAGATGAGCCTGGAAGATATCAAATACCCGGAGAGTGTGGGTTTCTGGTCAGAAGAATTATCTGTTCCTCGTCCTCCGCGTTTCAACCAGAGCACCATCAACGGCGTGCAGTATAACGTGGCAACGCTGTATAAAGTGGCGTTGTTTCCCACCAAAACAGGAGATCTGGAACTGTCACCTATGACAGCAAGGTGCAATGTACAGGTGAAGACCAAGCGCCGCCAACGGGGCATCTTTGATGATCCATTTTTCAACAATTTTTTCAACGAGACTGTGCAAAAAGTTATCCGTACCGAACCCCGGAAGATCTATATAAAATCCTATCCGGGCGGCCAGCCGGCGAATTTCACCGGGGCAGTGGGACAATTCAAGTTGAAGGCAACTGTGGATACAGATAAAGTAAAAGCCAATGAAGCTGTGACTTATTACGTGGAATTACAGGGTACAGGTAACTTAAATATGTTCAGCCTGCCAAAGATGGATTTTCCGGAAACGATGGAAGTTTTTCCACCTACATCCTCATTTGATCAGGAACAGCTTTGGGATCAATTCACCGGCAAAATGAAATGGGAATATATTTTGATCCCGCGCCAGGCAGGTAAAGTATTTTTACCGCGCATAGAATTGGCTTATTTTGATCCTCATGATGAACAATTTCATTCCATTAGTACCCGTTCAGTGGAATTAAACATTTCACCGGCTAAAGATCATCTGACGTCAGGAACATCGGGTTTTACCAAAGAAGAGATTGCATTGTTAGGTCAGGATATTCATTATAATGTTACTTCATCTCCAGCATGGGTAGAACATGGAAGCCGGGGAATACCCATTTGGGTGTGGACGAGTTATATATTAGCAGCTGGGTTATTTTTGGCTCCCGTTACATTGACGCGATATCACCAACAGCGCATTGCCACTGCAGGTCAGCGGATATCTCACCAAGCTCTGTGGTCAGCAAACCGCAAATTGAAAATGGACACTAATGTTAACCAAGTGACATCCCTGATCTATACGTATTTGATGGAGCGCTGGCAGTTGAAAACCGATAAAATGGATCCACTATCCGTGGAAGAAGAATTGACAGGCATTGTTTCGCCCGAAAACCTTGATGAATTGGTACAATTATTGAAAGACTGCGATGCCGAGCGGTATGCACCGGGAACAAGCAGTGTACAAAATATGTCTGCAAGAGCACAGGCAATTCTTAAAAAAGTGGACGGCCACGCATGAGATTGTTGATCATACCTCTATTGATCTCTAATTTAATTTCAGCGAATACAGACAGTATGTTCGTCCAGGGAAATTGGTTTTTTGAGGATGAAAAATTTGTCCAGGCTGCCCGGACCTACGAACGATTGCTGGGCAATGTGGAACATGCTGATCTCTATTTCAATCTTGGAAATGCCTATTACCGCATGGGTGAGGTTGGCTATGCGGTCTGGGCTTATGAAAAAGGTCTCCAATTCGAACCACGAAATGATGATATTCTCCATAATCTTGAATTGGTGAACACCCGGGTGAAAGACAGGATTACCATGCCTGATGGATTTGCACTATTGGAATGGTACCGAGCATTCAAAAATTCGCAAACAGTGAACGGCCTGCTCATCTTGGGCAGTACATTTTTATTATTGGTAGGATTGATTTATACATTAGGCCAGTTCCGATTTTTGGGACGTAGAATAACAGCACGATTACAGACAATATTCGTAGTCTTGACTATCGTGATTCACGGTATTTGTTTGGATAAGTATTGGGATGTGACTGGTAAGTCAGAGGGTGTTATTGTTTCATCAATTGTAAATGTGTATTCAGTGCCAGCAGTGCGGGATGAAATGATCGTATTCAAGATTCATGAAGGATTGAAAACCGAGATTACCCAAAGCCAGGATAGTTGGGTGGAAATCATTTTGCTGGATGGGAAAAAGGGCTGGATTCCAGTGAATGTTATTAGACCGTTATCATGATTAATTGCCACGAAGGCACGAAGACACAAAGTTTTATAAGGCTTTGCCAAGTGTATAAATATTTTTTCATTTTTGTAGTATCTATTATTTATAGTCAAGAAACAGATCTGAAGAAGATTTTCGATCCTAATGAGCACCGCGATGTCCAGCCTAAATGGCCGGTAATCATTAATAATGTGTTACCAGGAGAAAACCCAATTGATTCGATATTATCGGCAGATACTGTCCATTGGGTTACGGATGGATTCCGCGTGCAGGTTCTGGCATCAAAATCCATGACAAAAGCTGATTCGTTGAGTGCGATATTGAATACTGCCCTGGAAGATTCTGTATATGTTATATATGAAACGCCAAATTACAAAGTCCGAATAGGTGATTACGTTGTCCGGGAGGGCGCTGACAAAATGCGCCAGAAATTACAGAATATGGGCTACCGTTCAGCCTGGGTTATCCGCACACGGATTACGCCCCAGAGGACGGGGATGATCATTCGATCTGGTCAGTAAAACATTTTTTCAAACACCTCTTTTTCTTCTCATTACCGTAAGGAGGAGAATTTTCTCGAAAATCTTTAATCCCTCCTTCACTTATTTATTTATGGTTTCAAGGAGGGGCAGGTGTGGTTAACAGCATTTTTTTATTTTCAACCGAAACCTCATTCCATATATCACTATAAACGGTGTAATTTTTCGATTCAATTTTAACCATAATTCAAGGGAAATATGTCCGGTCATAGCAAGTGGGCCACTATCAAACGCAAGAAAGCCGCCACCGATGCCAAGCGCGGCAAGATTTTTACAACCATCATCAAGGAGATTACTATTGCAGCCAGGGACGGTGGTGGTGAAATTGAAAGCAATCCTCGTTTGCGTCAAGCAGTTTCCAATGCGAAATCGGCAAATATGCCCATGGACAATATTACTCGCGCTATCAAAAAAGGTACAGGGGAACTCCCCGGCGTAAGTTATGAAGAAGCGTCTTATGAAGGTTACGGTCCTGCCGGGGTTGCCATTATGATGGAATGCCTTACGGACAATAAAAAACGGACAGTGGCGGAGATTCGTCATTTGATCACAAAATACGGCGGCAACCTTGGAGAAAATGGCTCTGTATCATGGATGTTTTATAAGAAAGGGCAAATTACATTGAAGGTTAATGGCCATGAAGAAGACACGGTTTTTGAAGCTGCCTTGGAAGCCGGCGCTGAAGATTTTGAAGCGGATGACGATGCCTTTATTATTTCCACTGATCCGTCTGATATCATGTCCATTCGTGATGTGCTTGAAGAACAGGGTTATGAGGTGGAATCAGCCAATATTGATATGATTCCCAAGAATATGCAGAATGTTGATAGCGATAAAGAACCATCGGTCATTACCTTGCTGGAGGCACTGGAGGATCATGATGATATCAAGGCTGTGTACACCAATTTTAATCCCGAGGACTGATGCGCGTCATAGGTTTTGATCCGGGAATCAACGTCACAGGATTTGGCATTCTGGACTACACCAAGCGGAATGCCAAAGCCCATGGCTATGGTGTGATCCGTCCGCCCAAAAAAAAACATCTCCAAGACAGGCTTTTGTATCTCCATAAGGAAACGGTCAAACTGCTGAAAGATTTCCAGCCAAATGTTGTGGCAGTTGAAGATACTTTTTATCATAAGAATTTTAAATCAGCGCTTATGCTTGGCCAAGCCCGGGGTATGGTGATCCTAGCCGCCGCTCAACATGACATTCCATGTACCGAATTTGCACCTAAAAAAGTGAAACTGTCCGTAGTAGGGAATGGGAATGCCACTAAAGAACAGGTCCAGTATATGGTTCAGAATATTTTAAAATTAAAGGAAGTCCCCACACCTATAGATTCTTCCGATGCCTTAGCAGTGGGCTTGTGTTACATTAATCAGCAGCAATTCGTCCAATGATCGATTCTATTAAAGGAACACTTTTCCATAAAGATCCCAGTCATGTAGTGCTGGACATGAACGGTATGCGACTGAAGATTTCTATCACGGTGGCTACATATAACGGACTCCCGGAAAAAGGTAATACTGCTGAATTACTTACGTATCTGAATGTCCGCGAGGACCTCATGGAACTGTATGGATTTGGAAATGCGGAAGAACGAAAAATGTTCACTATGCTAAATACGATCAGCGGTATCGGTCCGCGATCGGCAATGAATATTCTCTCCGGGTCAAATCCCATTGAATTCAAAAAGAATATCATTGCTGGTGATGTGAAATCGTTGACCATCATCCCCGGGATCGGAACCAAGACGGCCAAGCGCATTATTGTTGAATTAAAGGAAAAATACGTGGAGGAAGATGATGATAGCATGGATTTTATGAATGCCGCTGAAGATGGATTAGCAAATGATGCAGTTATTGGATTAATGGCATTGGGCTATAAAAGAGGGCATGCAAACCACGCCATCCGTGTATTGGAAGCAGCAGGTGAATTAGACGGTAGTATAGAAAATATTATAAAAAAGGCGTTATCTAAACTTTAATAATCAATGAGAATCGCCACACGTATTAAACGCCTTGGCACGGAAACCGCTTTTGCTGTTTCTGCCCAAGCTCGGCAATGGGCTGCTAAAGGTAATAAAATTTATCCATTTCACTTGGGGGATATCAACCTCTCCACTCCGCAAAATATTATAGAAGCTGCTCAAAAATATATTGTTGATGGCAAGAATGGTTATTGTCCTTCTGAGGGAATATTACCACTACGTGAAGCTTTGGCTCATGATGTAGGAAGTAAACGAGGTGTAGATTATAGACCTGAAAATATATCTGTTCAACCCGGCGGAAAACCCACTATCGGTAAATTCATACAAGCGGTGATGAATCCAGGTGATGAAGTACTTTATCCAAATCCCGGCTATCCCATTTATGAAAGCCAGATCGAATATCATGGCGGCGAAGCGGTGCCTTATAGTTATGACCAAACTGACACCGGCTTTGCCATCGATATTGAAAAATTGCAAGCATCCATATCCAATAAGACCGTAGCATTGATCTATAATAATTATAACAATCCCATTTCAGCTGAATCATCCAGAGAAGAAATGGAAGCCCTTGCGCAATTGGCGATCGAGAATGATCTTTGGGTATTGAGCGATGATGCTTATTACGAGATGCTGTATGATACTGAACCACAATCCATAGTGAACATACCCGGCATGCAAGAACGGACGGTGATATTGTACACATTCTCGAAAAAATTCGCCATGACCGGCTGGCGCATAGGCGCTTCTATAGGGCCGGAAAATATAATCAAAGTGATCAATCAATTGAATGTGAATGATGAATCCTGCACCAACCATTTTCATCAATGGGCTGTGGTGGAAGCTATTAATGGTGATCAATCGGGAGCCCAGGCCATATTAGCAGAATTGCATAAACGCAGGGACGTCACTTTGGCAGGATTAAATGCGATAGACGGGATCGATATAGCCACACCGGAATCCACATTTTATTTATTTCCAAATGTTACAAATATCATGGAAAGAAAAGGTCTGACTTCAGTTTCAGAGTTGCAGTTAAGATCTTTACACAATTCGGGTGTTTCCTTTTGTACGCGTGATCATTTTGGCCGTCCTCAAGATGGTGAACCAGGTTTCTATGTGCGCTTTGCATATTCAGGGATTTCAGTGGAAGAAATCGCGGAAGGGATGAGTACACTGAAATTATATTTAGAATCCAGCGATTGAATTTGGAAACTCCACTTTATCAACGACATATTGATTTAAATGCTCGGATGGTTGACTTTGCCGGCTACCAAATGCCAATTCAATATTCAAGCATCATGCAGGAGCATTTAGCTGTTCGCAATTCCTGCGGAATATTTGATGTAAGCCACATGGGTGAATTCAACGTCAGTGGAGAAGGTGCTGAAGATTTTTTGAATTATTTGACCGTTAATGATGTACAAGCAATGGCAGTTGGTGATGCTCAATATTCTGCCATGTGCTATGACAATGGCGGAATCGTGGATGATCTCTTAATCTATAAATATACGGATAAATTCATGTTGGTGGTGAATGCGTCCAATCTCACAAAAGACTTGAATTGGCTGAATGATCATAAACCGGAATCTGTCGAGATCGTTGATGTGAGCAACAATACTGGACTTATTGCTTTGCAAGGACCAAACTCTAGAGATGTTTTACAAAAAGTGGTTAATGATGATTTATCTGAAATTTCCTTTTATTCATTTATTGAAAACAATGGTGTTACCATTGCCAGAACCGGATACACTGGTGAACTGGGTTTTGAGATATATGCAGATCATGATTCTATTAGAGAAATGTGGGATTTGATCATGGAAGTTGAAGGAGTAATGCCCTGTGGTTTGGGATGTAGAGATACATTACGGATTGAAATGAAATATTGTCTATATGGAAATGATATTGACGAAACCACAAATACAATCGAAGCAGGATTGGGTTGGATCACTAGGTTAATTGGAGAAGACTTTATTGGCAAAAATATTGCCGTTCAAGTAAAAAAGGAACGGATCCGTCATTTAGCTGCTTTTGAAATGGTTGATCGTGCAGTCCCCAGGCAAGGATATATGATCCATGTCGATGGTGAAGGAGTGGGAATTGTTACAAGCGGGACTCAATCTCCATCTTTGCAAAAAGGAATTGGGATTGGCTATGTTCAATTCGGTAAACATAAGCCAGGTATGGAAATTGATATTGATATTCGCGGTAAAATGAAAAAAGCAGTTATTATTAAACCTCCATTTTATAAACAGGGTACAGCGCAATCATGAGTTCGATATTGGTAACAGGCGGCTGTGGATTTATTGGTTCCCATTTAATTGATGCATTGTTGAGCCAGCGTAAACAGGTCATCTGTATTGATAATCTTAATGATTTTTACCATCCAGAGATCAAACTGTTGAATCAAAAACGACATCTGGATTATAAGCGTTATTCATTCCATAAAGGGGACATCAGGGACAAGGCTTTCATTCGTGAAATTTTTACCTCATATTCATTTGAAACGGTCATTCATTTGGCTGCCATGGCTGGTGTAAGGCCTTCGTTGGAAGATCCTGTTTTATATACAGATGTGAACATTAACGGTACCCAAATACTACTGGAGGAGATGAAGGATAAGGAAATAAATAAGTTTATATTTGCATCTTCATCATCCGTCTATGGCAATAATGATAAGATCCCATTTTCTGAAACGGATATGGTTGATCAACAGATTTCGCCCTATGGCGCAACCAAAAAAATGGGAGAAGAATTGTGTTTCACTTATGCCCATTTATATAAAATTCCCACAGTGTGTTTACGTTTTTTTACAGTCTATGGCCCCCGGCAGCGCCCTGAAATGGCCATTCATAAATTTACTCGTCATATTTTGAATGATCAACCATTGCCATTTTTTGGAGATGGTTCGACAGCTCGAGATTATACTTACATTGAAGACATCATTGGTGGTATAATTGCAGCAACGAAATCCAACGACGATTTCATGATATACAACCTCGGAAACTCTGAACCAGTTAAGTTGGCTGATCTGGTATCCACGATCAGTGAAGTCACCGGCAGAACGGCAGTTCTAGATGAGCGTGCTGTTCCTTCCGGCGATGTACAGCGCACATACGCCGATATATCCCGTGCCGAATCCCGTCTTGATTATACTCCCACAACACATCTGTACGATGGTATCGTGAATTTTGTAGACTGGTTCATGTCCGTGAAAACGGAACACTCCCAATTGTTTTGAAAGACCGCCGTCTCGAAATATTAGGTATTCTGACCGTTGCGATCTCGCTGCTGGTATTCATCAGCCTCGTGGGTTATAGTCCCAACGAAGATCCGAGTATATCGTCAAATGTACAGGTGGAAAATCCGTTGGGTTTACTTGGTGTGTACCTCTCTTATTTTTTCATCAAATTTCTTTTTGGATATCCTTCATTTCTATTTCCCATTTTGGGTATGATCTGGGGCTGGCTCTGCTTTAGCCAAAAAGAATTAAAAGATTTTAACCGTATCGGCGGATATGTTGTTGGTGTGGTCGTGATGCTTTCCGTAACCATTGGATTGATCGAGATTGGTATGAATGATCGTTCTGGGCTGGACTTCACCAGTAGCGGGCTCATTGGCGGTAATCTTGCCAATTTTCTGTACAGTTTTTTGGGTATCATCGGAACATCCATCTTATTGATTGCACTATGGCTGGTGCTGGTCCGCGGCTATTTCGAATTCAGTTTATATGCACCGTTAGAAAAACTGGGTATAAAAATCAATAAGAAACGGGATGAGCAAAAATTGAAAAAAGAAATGGCTGCCACTGAAGAAGCCAAACGTAAACACACCCAGGATCTTTTGCAGAAAATAGATGATCAGCGTGAGGAAGAAGATGTTGTAGAACCACATCCAGAAAAACCTGATCCTGAAATGGAAGATGATGAACAGGAATCTCCTACTAAACCGTTGTCAGCTGGAACAACATTCTCTCCAACTACACCGATTGATGATGAGCCAGAACCAACAATATTATCAAGTGAAGATGAAGAAACTCCTGATGTACCTGATCCAGGTGAAACGTCTGTAGCGGAAACGAATGAGCATCCAATAGAGTCGATTGATACTTCAGATATAATTGAAAGTGAAAATATTGAAGTAGGTGAAGTGGTGGAAGAAGAAGAAGTAAACCTCGATGAAGTTACAGAACGCCAACAGCCTAAACGAGAGTATCAGCTGCCATCATCTGATCTATTAGCAACACCTGTAAATATTTCTGATACAATGAGCCGTGATGAATTGGTGGAGCGAGCCAATTTCCTGACCCAATCATTGCTGACCTTCGGTGTTAAAGGAAAAGTTGTGAATGTCAGCCCCGGGCCTGTGATCACCTTGTTTGAAGTTGAGCCTGACGAAGGTGTGCGTGTTAATAAATTTGTACAACTTTCGGATGACCTGGCTCGCGTTATGGAAGCCAGCCGGGTTCGTGTAATTGCGCCCATTCCAGGTAAATCCTCTGTGGGCATAGAAATTCCTAATCGCAATCCGGCAACCGTGTATTTCAAATCTGTAATTAATTCTGAAAAATTCGCCAATTCGGACTCCAAATTAATTTTAGCAATAGGAAAAAATACTTCCGGAGAGATAGCCACGCTGGACTTAGCAGATATGCCACATTTACTCATTGCCGGAACTACAGGTTCAGGTAAATCAGTATGTTTGAATTCAATCATTTGCAGTTTATTGTACAGTTCCGCTCCCGATGATTTAAAATTCGTAATAATCGATCCTAAAAAAGTGGAAATGTCTTTATACCGCGCTCTGGAGGGATTTCATTTACTTTCCATGGAGGATATAGATGAACCGATTGTGACGAGCGTTGAAAATGCTGTTTACGCTTTACGAGCAGTGGAACGGGAAATGGGCCGTCGTTATGATGTACTCGCTGATGCGGTGGTACGTAATATCGATGAATACAATAAAAAGATGCAGAACAGTGGTGAACCGATCATGCCTTATGTTGTTGTGGTCATAGATGAATTGGCAGACCTTATGATGCTGAATGCCCGTGAAGTTGAAGCGCCCATCGCCCGCCTTGCGCAATTGGCAAGAGCAGTTGGTATCCATTTAGTTATTGCTACACAACGTCCTTCTGTCGATGTAATCACTGGTTTAATCAAGGCTAACTTTCCATCAAGAATTGCATTTCAGGTAGCGAGTAAAATTGACTCCCGCACTATTATTGATATGATGGGAGCTGAAAAATTGATAGGAAGGGGAGATATGCTGTATTTGGGATCAGGTTCATCTGATCCGGTTCGTTTACACAATGCATTTTTATCGTTGGAAGAAATTGAAGCTATCATGGAACATATTCAGGACCAGCCAAAAGCCAATGAACTGATTTTGCCCAGTATTCGTGAAGGGCAATTAGTCGATGGAGTTGCAATAGATGGCGGTGGGGAAGGTGATCAAGATGAATTATTGCATGAAGCTATTCGGTTAGTCGTCACTCATCAGCAGGGCTCTATTTCACTTATTCAACGGCGATTAAAAGTAGGTTATTCTAGAGCTGCTAGATTGATAGATCAAATGGAGCAGATAGCGGTTGTGGGACCATTCACCGGGAGCAAGGCTCGAGAAGTACTCGTGGATGAGACCTATTTACTCCATTTAGAAGATTAAGATTATGAAAATCCGTTTGCTCCTATACGGACTAGTAATTATATCGTATATAAATGGATCTTCTATATCAGATCTTGATTCATTAAAGAGAGGGTTGCATTTCTTTAGATTGAAAAAGGTAGAAGTCCAATTAAACCAGTTTCAATACGGCCAAATATATAATTCTAACCTTTCAGTTTCATTTATTGATTCTACTCAATATCTTATTGAATCTGACGAGCAGGATATATTTATCTCAGGAAATAATATTAAAACAATAAATAAACGAACTAATCAGCTAATTATTGATGAACGTTTGAGTGCAGAGAAAGATATATTTTACATTTTAAGAGGAGATCTCACGGGGATAGAATTAAAAAATAAAAGGAACGAAAAAGGTGTTATCACGTTTTCATTCACAATGAGCGATATTGGAATGGAAGGTACCATATCAGTAAAAAATGAAAACTGGCATTTTGAGAAATTGTTTGTTGATTATGATAAGGATAATTGGATTACTTTAAAAGTGTACAGTTGGCAAATTTTAAGAGGAAGTTATACATTTTCTGAATTTGGAAAAGATGCAGACGAAGTGATCGATTTACGTGAATAAAATATTAAAATTAATTGTTGGCATCGCAATAAGCATTGCAGGTCTTTGGTATGCATTTCGAGGTATGAATTTCAGTGAACTTATCGATCATTTATCCCAAACTAATTTTTCCTTTATTTTACTTGCTATGGGAATCATAGTTGTGAGCGTTGCCCTGCGTGCTTATCGCTGGCAGCTAATGTTGAAACCAATTCAAACTATCACGTTTAATCCCCTGTTTGCTTCAACGATGATTGGTTATTTCGGTAATAGTGTGTTGCCCTTCAGGTTGGGTGAAATATTACGAGCTTACGCTATTTCTCGCAGCGATACGATTACAACATCAGCCGCATTTGGTACAATTATCATTGAGCGTTTACTTGATTTGATAGGCTTGGCAGCTGTGATGATCTTTTTCGCTTTCTTCTCGCCATTAATGGAGTGGAGTGGTCATGTATTAGTTGTTCTAGTGATTTTAACGGTTGGGGGCCTTGTAATAATTATTTGGTTAGGTAAAAGCCATTCCAATTTTCATGAGCAAGTAGTTCATTGGAAAATATTTGAAAAAACGTCCGGGCAAAAATTATTGAGCAGTATACAGAATATTTTCAAGGGCATCATATCAATTGGTGAAACAAAGCATACCTTTGCATTGGTTTTGCTAACATTAGCCCTATGGGTTTTATATTATATTTGCACTGCCTTAGTCGTTATGGCTACCGGGATTGAATTAACATGGGTTGCAGCTGGAATTGTTTTAATCGCAACAACATTAGCGATAACAGTCCCATCAGCACCTGGCTATGTTGGTACATATCATGCAGCTGCTGTGTACGTATTAGTGAATTTATTTAATAGTGGATTAACAGAGTCTCAAGTCTTTGCTGTATTGATTCATGCTGTTGGTTTTATTCCACTCGTACTGTTCGGTTTTATGTATTTTTTACGCAGTTCAATTCAAATCAAAGATGTGCAGTCAAAAGAGATTGCTCAATGAAAAAATACAATACTATTTTTCTTGACCGGGACGGTACATTAAATCCTGATCCAGGATATATCAGTGATTTACACGATTTTCAATTTTTCCCTTTTACCATAGATGCCCTAAAAAAAATGTCTGCTTGCTGTGATCAATTTTGTATTGTAAGCAATCAATCAGGGATAGCACGTGGTTTGATCAAAGAAGAAAAATTGAATGAAATTCATCACTTTATCCGTGAGGCATTTACTGAAAATGATTTGGATTTAATTGATATTTATTTTTGTCCAGATCATCCTGACAGTGCCACAGAATATCGAAAACCCGGTATTGGGATGTTTAATAAGGCTGCTTCTGAATTTAATATAGATTTGCAAAGTTCTTTAATGGTGGGTGATGCTGTTTCAGATATGGAAGCTGGAGCTAAATTAGATATGGATGCTATGCTTGTATTAACGGGAAAAGGACAAATAACACTGCAAGAAATGAATAAAGATCATATGCCAAAATATGTTGTAGAAAATCTAAAAGTGGGAGCTGAATTAATTACATCATGAGTACAAAAGTAGCAGTGTTGATGGGAGGGCCATCTTCAGAGCGAGAGGTATCTTTAGATTCAGGAAAAGCTATGGTAGGCGCTTGTATTGCCAATGGGTATGATACAATAGAATTGGAATTTAAAAATGATATTATGCCTCATTTGAATACTCTTCAAAACGTAGATGTTGTATTGTTAGCGCTCCATGGCGGAATTGGTGAGAATGGCCGGATACAAGGTATGTTTGAAAGTTTGGGCATTCGCTTTACAGGATCCGATGCACTATCATCTGCCATGTGCATGGACAAGCATATCAGTAAATTATTGGCTGAAGATGTTGGAATTTTCACTCCCGATTGGCAGCGTATTCGACAAGGAAAACCAATCAACAATGAGCTTGGTTATCCCTGTGTCGTTAAACCGAATAGTGAGGGCAGTACTGTAGGCCTGACTATTGTAAAGAGTGCATCAGGTTTTCATGCAGCAGTTGAAGAAGCATTTAAATTTGATGACGAGATACTTATTGAAAAATATATTGGTGGAAGGGAAATAACAGTTTCGATAGTTGGTGATGAAGTATTACCGATTATTGAGATTAAACCATCACATGGCCTATATGATTATGAATGTAAATATACAAAGGGGTTGACAGAATATATTTGCCCTGCAGAATTAGATGATAAATTGAATAAAAAAATAAAGCAGACTGCCTTTGAAATTTATAAATTATTGAAATGCCGTCACTATGGTCGTGTTGATTTTCGCTTAGATAAAAATGATCAACACTGGTTCCTGGAGTTAAATACACTGCCGGGAATGACAGATACAAGCCTTGTACCTAAAGCTGCGCAAGCAGTAGGAATGTCGTTTGAACAGTTAATTGGTAATATTATTGAACGAGCTATGCAGAAATAATGGAAGTTACACTTTATAATACATTAACACGTAAAAAGGAAATTTTAGAGCCGATCAAGCCTGGTAAAATTGGCTTATATACCTGTGGACCTACAGTTTATTCAAGAGCCCACATTGGTAATTTTAGGACATTTCTTTTCGAGGATATTTTAAAACGTGTTTTACAGATGGTGGGTTATAATGTAGATCATGTAATGAATATTACTGATGTGGATGATAAGACTATTAAAAAAGCCATAAATGAAGATAAACCATTGGTTGAGATTACTTCAAAATATACGTTAGAATTCATGGAAGATCTGGCAACCTTAAATATTTTACCAGCGGATCATTTTCCGAAAGCTACTGATCATATCCAGGAAATGATTGACATGATCCAACTTTTAATTCAAAAAGATTTTGCTTATGTAACAGATGATGGTTCTGTCTTTTTCTCAATTGATACTTACGCAGATTATGGTAAACTGGCCAATATTGATATGCAAGGCCAAAAACAATCGGACAGAGTTGCAGCTGATGAATATACAAAGGACAATCCCCAGGATTTTGCACTATGGAAATCATGGAAAAAAGTGGATGGAAATGTAGCTTGGGATTCACCTTGGGGTAAAGGACGGCCGGGTTGGCACATTGAATGTTCTGTCATGTCTACAAAGTTTCTAGGAGATCACTTTGATATACATTGTGGGGGAATAGATAATATATTTCCCCACCATGAGAATGAGATTGCTCAATCATGTACAGCTTTAAATACGAATTTTGTTAATATTTGGATGCATAGTGAACACCTAATTTTATCAGATGAGAAAATGAGTAAATCTCTTGGCAATATTCAAACTGTACCAGAATTAATAGCTGAAGGACATAAAATAGAGGTTTTGAGATATGTATTGATCAGCAGCCATTATCGTTCAAAACTGACTTTTTCAAATAACAAATTAGAAGATGCTAAAAAAGCAGTCAACCGCATCAATGACGTTTATGAAAATCTTTGCAAGATTGCTGTTAGCGGTGAAGTTCTACCACCAAATTATGATGAATTCATTTCAGCGCTAACAGATGATCTGAATACTCCTCAAGCTCTTGGAGTATTATTCAACTATATTCGAGATCTGAATCGTGAACTGGATAAAAATGAATTGTCTGAAGCTGCGGCTGGTGCAGGAATAAAATTTATTGAAGCTGCTGATAAAATATTTTCTATCCTTCAAGAAAAAATTGCTTTGCCTGATGAAATTGCAGAATTAGTTAAAAAACGTGAGGAAGCTCGCAGAAAAAAAGACTGGTCCTTATCTGATCGTATTAGGGAAGAGCTAAAAGAGAAAGGATGGATCGTCGAAGATATGCCTGAGGGCAGCAAGTGTTATCGCGATTAAAATAATATATATTTTTCCTTATAAAACTCTCTTGCAAGATACTCTATTTTATATCTAATTTTCGAGGCTTTGCATTTCCTGATTTTCTCCTAATCATTATTCATTGATTTCACGTCGGTCAGGTTAGCCTAAATAAAATGAATCAAATAAATAAGAATACCCGGCATGCCACCGTAGCTCAGTTGGTAGAGCAACTGATTTGTAATCAGTCGGTCGGGGGTTCGAGTCCCTTCGGTGGCTCACGCTCATTAAAAATAAAAAAGTCTGTTGGGGAGATGGCCGAGCGGTCAATGGCAGCAGACTGTAAATCTGCCG
>CAZORD010000018.1:0-39284 GCA_964582455.1 uncultured bacterium
GTAAGATAAACGACACTGCACAGGGGCGGTTAATACCGCCCCTGTATTGTTTAAAGTATGCGCCGTCTGGGATTAATTTCATTTTTCATCTTTTTTTCCTGTTCCCTTTGGGAATATGACGATCCGTCCGACCCATACGGAAAAGAGGTTCCTGAAACATATTTATCGCTTATTGCCAGTGATACCATCTATGCCCATCTTGATTCTTCCAGTGGTGAGTACACTTATGTTATTGATGAAGAACCGAATCCTGGATTGGTGTGGGACACTTTGGAGCACGCCTTTACAACCATCACAACCAGCAAACAGCAGCTCCACTGGTGGGGTGAGGATAAAGATGGAAACATTATTGGTTATAAATACAAGTGGAGTTCTGATTCAATATGGACGTTTACCACGGAAGAAGAAGGCCTTTTTTATGTACCGATTCGAACGGATCTTGATGTTTTCAGTTTTGAAGTAATAGCGATAGATAATGACAGTCTGGAAGATACTACTCCAGCAAAATTGACCCTGCCCATCATGAATTCTGCACCAGAGATCAGTTTTCGTTATCGCAGCAATCCCTTTGTTGATGATATCCAAAGTGACACGAGCTTAACATTTCCTACCCGTACATTTGTGTGGGATGTAACAGACCAGGATGGTATCGAGACCATCATTGATATTTATTATGCCTTGGATGATACCTGCGAGACGTGTTGGATACGGTTAGATGCTGCAGCTTACTCCAGCATATCCCTGACAGATATTGAGCCGGGTTACCATCGTTTTTATATCAAAGCGCAGGATATAGCCGGAGCTGAAAGTAATATTGCTTTTTTCCCGGATGATACCAATCCCAATGAGCCGGGATTCTGGAGAGTCATACCCGTTCGCGGTGATGTATTACTGGTTGATGATTTTGTACAGGATAGCCAGAATAATGCCCAGGATTGGTATCGGTCAGTATTGGATTCACTCCTAGGCGCTGATCAGTTTTCAGTTTGGGAAATTGGGAAAGAATTGCCTTACTCTAGCAGCGATGTTTCTGCAAATCTGAAATATTTTAATAAGGTATTCTGGTATTCTGCCTATACTGGAGGTGAGACATACCATGAAGCAAGCAGCAGTTTATTAAACTTTATTATGGATGGCGGCCACCTTTTTCTAAATGCACCAGAACTAAAAGATACCACTTTTTCCTGGTTTCCATTACAAGATGTTTCAGTGATCAATCCTTCGGGCCGGCTTCTATCAGGAGCAACATTAGAATCTCAAATTGCTGATAGCCTTGATCTGGTTTTATCATCACTTGTCGCTATACGCGTTAAGGAATTTTCTCCAGACTCCAGTGAATTCAGTTCCATAAAGAGTTTATATAAACTGGAAGAAGCTGACAGTACCGATGAATGGTCAGGATCGCCTAATGTGTGCAGCCTCGGTCGTTTTCAAATTTCACCTACTGAAGAATCTGGAAAGGTGGTCCTTTTTTCTATACCAATTCATAATGGTTCTAGCCCTGTTTTGGAAGGTGGTACTTCCGCAGCAAGATTCATTGATTATTTGTTAAAGGAGGAATTTACAGAATGAAGCTCCGCATGTTAATTGCTCTTATGCCGTTTTTTCTCTTTGCGCAAAGTAAAGGCACAATTTCTGGAACTGTTCTTGATGCAAATAATAGTGAAAGTCTCGTTGGAGTAAATATCATCGTTAAAGGTACTTATTATGGAGCCGCTTCAGATTTAAACGGGCGTTTTTTTATTACCGGAGTTTCAGTCGGCACGTATGATATTGAAGCGTCCATCATTGGCTATAAAATATTGCTCCAAACAGGGATTAAAGTTGATCCCGGCAAAACCACAGTCCTTGATTTCCAAATGGAAGAAACAGTTCTAACCCTCGGCGAAGAGGTGGTAGTTTTAGGTTCCAAACCGCTTTTTGATGTGGATGAAACAGCAAGTGTTGTACGCGTTACCAGCGAAGATATTGCCAACAGGGTTGTTTCCAGTGTTGAGGATATTTTATCTGAACAGATTGGTGTTACGACTCAGGATAATGAAATTCATATTCGCGGGGGACGAATTGATGAAAGTATGTTTATCGTTGATGGTCAATCCGTGAAAGACCCCCTTTCTGGTTATTCAGGAAATCTGTTCATTAATCCGGAAGCGATCCAGGATTTAGAGATTGTGACAGGAGGGTACAATGCTGAATATGGCCAAGCCATGTCAGGTATAATAAATATCCGTTTAAAAGAAGGACGCAAACATTTTGAAGGATCATTCAAATACGCCAGTGATAATTGGGGTATGGAACAGGATGTAATAAATCATTATTCAACTGACAGAATTGAATTCAACCTTGGTGGGCCTGATCCAATTATGGAACTGCTTTTACCAAAACTAGGTCTCGATCTTCCCGGATCATTTTCCATTTTTCTAAATGGGTATGGAAAAATGTATGACAGTAATCTTCCCACAGCTTCAAAATTATATCCACACCGTTACTGGTCGATCCCAGGAATGGAATATAGCGCACAAGATAATATTCTAGGATCTTTGGCTCCCAGGGAAAACAATGACTGGCATGCTTTGTATAAATTGACTTGGGGAATTTCACCGAAGAAAAAGTTGAGCATGTCCTATGATATATCCCTGAATATCAATCAGGGATACTTTATGCCCCGTGCATTTTCCTCAACCTATTATCCGTACAGTTATCAACAAATCCTTGATAATTATAATACTGTCACCCGTGAGACTCGACTGTTGAATTTGAACTGGACCCATACCTTAAGTACAAGATCATTTTATGAAATTACAATGGGCAGATTTTTAACTCTGGAACATAGTGCAGTGCAGGACCTCCATTGGACAGAGTACAAAGAACGTTTGGACATCGAGCCCATCACATATACGGTTGTGGATCAAGACGGAAATATCACCATCTCGTATGGTGATGAATTTTATGATACAGGATTTGCACCGGAATGGTATGATGTATCCAGCGATAATTACCGTATTGACGCTGATTGGGTATACCGAACCAGGGACCGACATAAGATTAAAGCAGGCTTTGAGAATACGCTCACTGAGATTCAGGTTCTTGATATAGATGAGCCCTGGGCAGGTACTTCCGGTTTTGGAGCCAATTATGATATGTATAATGCTTATACAACTTTTGGCGCTTTTTACGCTCAAGATCGCATCACTTTTGAGGGTATGACCGTTAATGTGGGTATGCGCTATGATTACTGGTTTCCAGGGAAATATGTAGAAGATGCCATTAACAATCCCAATACAGTGATCATCACTGATGCAGCCCGTGAGAAATTTGAAGAAGAAACATTTGATCTATTTGGGTATAAAGGAAAAGGAAGATTCAGTCCCCGCTTTGGTATATCTCATCCTGTAACGGATAATGATGTCCTCTATTTTTATTATGGACATTTTTCCCAATTACCCACATTCCAATACGTGTACGCCAAGTTGAATTCAGTATCCCAGTCTACTTACCAGGTATTTGGCAATCCCAACCTGAATCCCAAAACAACAGTTCAATATGAACTTGGGATAAAACACAGGTTTAGTGAAGATCAGGTCTTGGAATTGAAAGCCTACTGGAAGGATATGTTTGATTATGAAACTTCACAGACTATAACACCTTCGAACCCAAAGTATGCTCATTTGAGTTTCAATATGTATTTCAATGCGGATTATGCTCGTGCCCGAGGAGTGGAAATGATCCTTAAAAGCAGGGTATTTAAACGCTGGTATGTCGATTTAAATTTCAATTATTCAATTGTAACCGGTAAAAGTTCTTCGCCATTAGATAATTTACTCGTACAAGCCGGAGCCTTAAGTGAAAAACCTTTGGATGAAAATTACATGAGCTGGGATAAACCGCTGCAATTCTTCAGCAACATCTATTATACCCATCCAGCTAACTGGGGAGCTTCAATACGATTTGAGTTAGGTTCAGGACGACGATACACACGTTCAATTCTTGGCTCGAATGATTATGAAAACGGCATTCGTTATGTTGATGGTGTTCCGTATTACGTTGGCCCTAGAGATGGTGCTAATCCTTATGCTTATATAAGCGAATACACTCCGAAATTATTTAAAAAACTTGGAATGGATCATTTGACTGGATACAGCATGATCGACATAAAATTGTACAAGACTATCAAAATTGCAGGGTTGAAATACAAACTCTATGTTGAAATTGAGAATATTTTTGATGAAGCGGTTCCTAGGCGTATCAATCCATATACCGGAAGAGGATATGGCCCAGGCGAAATCTTACCCTACAGCATGATCAGCCGGCCAAATCCAAATTATGATCCATCACGCAATGGCAAACCCAAAACAGTAGAGTTAGGACTGCAAGTAATTTTCTGATGCGTAAAAATGTAATATTATTTTTATTCACTCTAACGATTGGACATGGCCAAAACTTTTTTCCAATACTGGGCGGTCAGCGTGTTGGAACATCTGTATTTACGTTCCTGAAAATTGGCGTTAGTGCTCGGGCAGTAGGTATGGGTGAATCCGTTGTTGCTTTACAGCAGGATGCTGCTTCAATATATTATAACCCAGGTACAATTGCACAATTTAAGCGAACGGAATTTTCCGCATCTCGGATCCAGTGGCCGGCAGAAATCAACTATGATTATTTTAGTGTAACACGCAATATCAGGGGCAGACATTTTGCAGGGCTTTCCTTTGGTGTTTTACATATGACTCCCATGCAGGAGACCACGGAATATTTACCTCACGGAACAGGTAATTACTTTGTTTTCCAGGATCGCTTTATCGCGTTGACGTACGGTGCACGCATGACCGACCGTTTTAGTTTTGGAATAACTTTTAAGCAAGTTGAAGAAGATTTAGCTGGTCATAAAATGAGTTCTACCATGATGGATATGGGCACATTTTACTGGACAGGATTTCGGTCATTACGTTTTTCAGCTTCTCTGTCACATTTTGGTCCTCAGGCTCAACCGAAAGGAACGTATGAAAAAAATGTCCTGGATACTGAAACGGGGGAAGAGAAAATAGTAATGACTGCATTTGATTCATTTTCCCCTCCAACTATTTTCAGGGTGGGAGCAGCAATGGATGTTTGGCAGAAAGAAAAACAATCTTTGCTAATTGCGCTACAGTTAAATCACCCAGTGGATAATGCTGAAAATATATCTACAGGGATTGAATACAATTATGCTGATATATTCTTTTTGCGCGGTGGTTATAAGATCAATAAAGAAGAGGAAAATGTATCTTTTGGCGCAGGGTTGATCATTCCTATAGGAAAGCTGAAACTGCGTGTGGATTATGCCTATGCCAACTTTAACCATTTATCCAATCCACAAAGAATATCATTAGGGTTGGCATTTTGAAGCAGATGCAATACAATATTATTGTTATTCTTCTTATGTCATCTTTTGCCTGTGTAGAAAAAATGCAGTTACCGAAGTCACTCGAGGATGATGGGGAATTTTCTGTGGGTGACACAACGTTTTTACTAATCCATCCTATTTGGGATGATGAATTGGGTCTGCAATTTCCTGTCGAAATTTCCATAGCGCAGGATGGCCATGTTTTTGTTGCCGATACAGGTTCAAGATCCATTTTTGTATTTAGTCAAGATGGGGAAGCATTGACCGGTTTTGATAATTTAAAGCAAATGGATATCAATCCCATTGATGTGGATATAGATCAGAAAATGAATGTGTATTTTATCGATGGCAGCCAGAAGATCTATATTTGGAATCAATACATTAATGATATTGGCGTTGAAGAAATGGCAGTGTCCGGATCATTCTATAACGAGGGAGCAGGTTACGTAACTGTGGATGCATTTACGAGTGATTGGGATGAATATATGCAAAACTCTGATTGGTTGCTTGAAGATGTTAATTGGGGAATACCTCAAAATATCATTGATTCCCTATTAACTCCCCATGTGTTTTATGATGGTGCTCTTTCAATCCATTCGTTCAATGATATTTATTATGAATCTGGAAACTCATCATTTTCGGGATTATCAGCTACCCGTGATGAAAATAATTTTATATATGCATTGGATTACACTCATGACCGGATAATCCGAATCGATCTGCAGCGTACCTATCTTCTGAAATTGACTAATGGAGAAGAAATTTGGACGCATAGGGGTGTATTCAAATCGTCTATTTCTGAATCGGGTACTGGCGCAGGGACAGTTAATCAACCCTTAGGTATCGATGTGGATTACAATGGAAATATTTATTATGCCCAGTCGGGAGATTTTTTCTCTATACACAAAATTCGTCCAGTAACTTCAGGAACATATTCAACATATCCATCTGTTTTTCAGACTGAGACGAATGATATCATGGAGTTATTCAGATTTTCAAAACCGGCCGATGTCGCAGTGGATAATAAACAATCCGTATATGTGGCCAATTCTGAAGCGCAGGAGATACAGGTCTTTGACGCAGATGGCCAATTTTTTCGTAAAGCAGGAATTGAAAAATCTATTATTGACACAACCCTGTATGTTGTTCTGGGTACTGATACGGTTGCAGTAGATACATTTTTGACCATTGAAGTAAAAGGAATATTAGTTGAACCAGCTGCTGTTACAGTTGATGAACGAGGTATCGTATATATTTGTGATACTATAACAGGGCGTATATTACGTTACAGACTTTCTAATCAATTGGATGAGGACCTTGAACCAATTCCCTAAACTAATTCTGTATTTAACCCTTTATTCTATCGGTTTGGGGCAAGAGACAGCTACAGCTTTTATAAAATATTATCGCTCTGATCGAGACTTTATTGCTGATGCGCCCATGCTGTCATCAGCGAGGAGAGGGATTCCTCACTTGGAAGTCACGTTTAATGAAAACAAATACCCTGTATTAAAGCGTTGGCTTGATAATGATCATAAATTGGTTAAGGAAGAAATGATTGTTTACGATGTTGGGGATGTCTTGAAAAAAAGGCTTTTTTTGAATAGTGCAAGAAAAACGGAAAAAATAATCCACTATGGTGAACAAGAGCCCTGGAGTGTAGAATTCAGGAAATACACATGGAAAGCGAGGTCATCGGTTTCCTATTCTGGACAACAAACCGAATTTATACTTAATGGAACAGATGTAATTAGCGAGATTCTTTTCCGTACTGTGAACAAACACGAATATGGCACCATCTCACTAACCTATGATCATTTGGGTTTTTTGCAGGAAGAAGTCTGGCGTATGCTCCCAAATGAGGATGTTATAAGAAAGTTTGTATACGATTTTGATATCATGAATAATGTACAGCAGATATGGGAATATAGTGGAGGAGATTATAAGGTTAGCCACGTTGCTTTAAGCATGGCACCTGAAGATAAATTGTATTTAACACCCCCGCCCAGGACGGGTAATGTATTAGATGAAGCAGACGTCATTATGAAAGAATTAATATCCAAAAGAATTATCACTTCATACCCTGCAATTTTTCCACATACTGAATGGGATCGGTTGACGATGTTGAATAATGAAGAAATGGATATTGTCATTGTAGCCTTTGATGAATATTATTTACGCTTTTCATTACCTTATAAATCTGAAATATTAAGCATGTCATTGGAAAAAGTATCCATTATAAAAAACAAGTTTGGAGAGAAAGTTTACCCATAGTTGCAAGTCCCTTTCAATTAAGGGTAAATTTTATCTATGCAACACATACCAAAGTTTTTCCTTTTAATCGTTTTACCCAGTTTATTACTGGCTCAAAGTGCATATCCACCCCCAACTAATCTTGTTACAATGCCTACTGCAGGAACACTCGTACGCGGCAGTTTCTCAATGGATATGCGAGTCCAGAAAAATGGCGGGTTCAGCACGGGGCTCAAAGTGGGAATTACTGATCGCTTCCAGTTTGGTATGTCTTTTGGAGCTAGTAACCTCATCGGAGATGACAGTCTAAAATGGTATCCACATCCGGAAGTGAATATAAAATATCGTTTCATTGATGAAACAACTACCATGCCAGGTATAGCTCTTGGTTTAAATAGTCAAGGCTTTGGTTCCTATGATGAAATATTAGAGCGGTATGAAGTCAAAGCCTATGGTGTTTATGCTTCAGCCAGCAAAAACTGGACAACCCCTTTGGGAAATATGGGACTCCATGCGGGTGTAAATCAAAATTTCTTGGAAATAAAAGATAATGATAAAGATCAAAACCTTTTCATGGGCATAGATATTGAATTCAATCCAGAACTTTCAATGCTTGTAGAATATAATGCTGCTTTAAATGAGAATGATAATGAGGCAGAAGATATTGCTCTAAACAATGGCGGATATTTAAATGCAGCTATACGCTGGACGTTTGTAGAGCGATTGCATATTGAAATGGATTTCAACAATCTTTTGTTTAATGAAGATAAAGTGGACTATTTCAACCGAGAACTGAAAATTATTTATATCGAATATTTTTAATTCACCACAATGACTACAAGGCACGAATTTGTTCACTAGATACTTGAATAAATATATTATAAAAGTTTATTATTCTTGAATCTTGCGAACCTTCTGAAAAAATTCTTCTCTCCATATTTTTCTGTTTTTTCTACTAAATATTATTTGTGCCTTCGTGTCTTTGCGGCAAATCAACCATGTCTAAACTAAAAGAAAAACAACTCTCCACAAAACAAGTTTACCACGGGTCATTTCTAGATGTCCGTAAAGATGAAGTGGAATTGCTCAATGGAAAAACATCTACACGGGAATGGATAAATCATCCCGGAGCGGCATGTATAATTCCAGTTTTACCTGATGGGAAGATTGCTTTAATCAAGCAGTACCGTTACCCAGTGAAAGCGGAAATGATCGAATTGCCGGCAGGCAAACTTGACCCTGGAGAAGACCCGGAAAATTGTGCCAGAAGAGAACTGGAAGAGGAAATCGGATACATTACCAGGAAACTGACCTTTGTCTGCAATATTCATCCTGCAATTGGTTTTGCGAGTGAAAAAATGTGGATATACCTTGCTGAAGAGTTAGTCAAAACGACTGAAAACACAGATCACGATGAATTTCTTGAAATCATGCCTACTGACCTTACTGAAGCAGTAAAAATGGTGTGGGCTGGAAAAATTACCGATGTGAAAACGATTATCGGTCTTTTATGGGCGAAACGATTGTTAACATGAAAGCCAAGTAGAACAAATTTTCATGCCTGTACAAGTGCAGATAGTCTACCCATCTAAAAAAAGTGTAGGTGGGGAATGTCTGCACTACCAACTGTCTTTGTAAATTATATCTATGAATACAGATTTATCAGTCCAAATTAAATCCAAAGCCCTTGAATTTGGTTTTCAAAAAATCGGTATTACTAAAGCGGTTTCCACTCCCCAAGAAAAATCGAATTTAGACACATGGTTGAAAAAAGGGCATCATGGGAGCATGGCATGGATAGCAAATCGAAAAAATGAAAGAGGTGATATTTTTCAGTACTTCCCTGAAGCAAAGTCAGTCATATCTGTGGGGTTGAATTATTTTACTGGCCATGATCAAGAGGACCTTAATTCAAATTACAAATTTAGTAATTATGCCTTAGGTAACGATTACCACGACATAATAAAATCTAAACTGTATACATTATTAGGTTGGCTTAAATCAATGGACCCAGATATTAAAGGTATAGCTTGTGTGGATACTTCGCCTGTAATGGATAAGGTTTGGGCTCAAAAAGCCGGATTAGGGTGGCAGGGAAAACATACAAATCTCATTTCCCGGGATTATGGCAGCTGGCTATTTTTGGGTGAATTGATCGTGGATATTAAATTGGATTATGACAAACCCTTTACGGAAGATCTTTGCGGGTCTTGCACAGCTTGTATCGATGCCTGCCCCACACAAGCACTGGGTGAGTATGAGATCTATGGAGAAAAATGTATTTCCTATTTAACAATAGAACATCGGGGTGATTTGCCTGCAGATCAATTAGATTTGCATGGTTGGATTTATGGCTGTGATATTTGCCAGGAAGTCTGTCCCTGGAATGAAAAATTTGCACAACGTACAAATGAACAGTCATTCAATCCCAAGCAGGAAATTTTAGATTGGACTCATGAAGATTGGCAGTCACTGGATGAAGCAGGATTTCGTAAATTATTCAAAGATTCTGCTGTTAAAAGGACAAAATTTTCAGGATTATCCAGAAATATTAAATTGAATATAAAGGAGGCATCATGCCAAAAATAGGAGTGGTATTATCCGGTTGCGGTGTGAATGATGGAGCAGAAATACACGAATCCGTCATAACCATGTTGGAATTAGACAAAGCAGGAGCAGATATGGTCTTGATGGCACCCAACATTGACCAGTTACATGTTATCAACCATTATACCGGTACGGAAATGGATGAATACAGAAATGTACTAGTGGAGTCTGCGCGTATCACCAGGGGAAAAATCAAGGATATGGCTGAAGTGACTTCTAATGATGTGGATGCGTTGATTTTTCCCGGCGGATTTGGAGTTGCGAAAAATTTAAGTGATTATGCCATGGCCGGAGCTGATTGTTCTGTAAATCCGGACGTCATGCGTCTTACAAAAGAAGTCCATAAAGATAAAAAGCCCATCGGTGTTATTTGTATTGCACCGGCAATGATGGCAAAAATTCTTGGTGAAGAGACAGAAATGACCATTGGTTTTGATGAGCAAACAGCTAATGATATAGATGCCATGGGCGCCAAGCATGTCACGTGTCCCGTAGAAGATATGATAGTAGATACAGCAAAAAGAGTCGTATCCACTCCTGCTTATATGGAGGCTAAAAGCATCAAGGAAGCTGCAGCAGGCATTTCCAAGCTGGTTGCTGAAGTATTAAATATGGTAGCTGATTGATAAAAGTCTGTAATGTAAACGACCTCCCTGATAAATCAGCCAGAGTGGTCATGGTTCATGATACGCCCATCGCTGTATTCAATGTGGAGGGAAATATCTTTGCCTGGGATAACCGCTGCCCCCACCGCGGCGCGTCACTGGGCGATGGTTATATAACAGACAAAACTGTGCAGTGCAAATTTCATTTATGGGAATTTGATATAAAGAAAGAATGTGCTGTGGCAAATGAATCGATTAAACTGAAATCATTTCCTGTGGAAATAAGGGAAGGGGAGATTTTTCTAGATATTTAATTCAGAAATTATGATTGAATCGAATAG
Organism: uncultured bacterium; assembly: GCA_964582455.1. Taxonomy (GTDB): domain Bacteria; phylum Fidelibacterota; class Marinisomatia; order Marinisomatales; family TCS55; genus UBA2126. The sequence goes on from CAZORD010000018.1 coordinate 11,190, forward strand.
TTGTTTCATAATACTCCCGACCATCTAATGGCTTGGCGATATTTACTGACCAATTAAGATCATTAAAATCGTTGCTGCCAATGCCAATTCCAGCAGATGAAATACCATAGTCCATAAAATCTTGCTGTTTAAAATTAAATGATGAACCCGTCCAGGCATAACCACCATCTACAAAAAGCTTTAAGAAAAACCACTTATCCGTAAAATCTTCGGTAAAAACGAGTTCTCCATTCATTTGCATCATTTGGTCCCCTAGCTGGTACTTATAAGGGAAGGCACTCACAGACCCAAGACCGCCTAATCCAAATTTGCGAAAATCTTCCAGATTACCACTGGATATTCCATTAATAATCTGAGTTCGTAAAACGATTCCCTTAGTTATTTCCCAATTCAGTTTTACTAAACTGATAATTCGATGAGATTCATTTGTTTTGTTCAGTTCACCATCAATGTTAATAGCTAAACCGGATGATAAAGGTGCATAGTTTTTGGTTCTAAAGTTCAAGGTTATATGCAGATAATCAGTGGTTTCTAAATTGATTAAGGAAGGGTTAAGTCGTGTTTTTCGTTCTCGTTCAAATAAACTCCATATGTTATCAATAACCCCGATTGAATCAACATCAACATAGTTCATTTCAATTTTGAATTTTAATTGATCAAAATTTATTACTGCGCCGATTGACCATCCTTCTTCATCCCAGCGGTCATAAAAATCTTGTCGAGCTAAAAACGAAGCCCAGCTGTTTTCACTTGTAGGCAAACGGTAGTTATCATCTGAACGGCTTTTTTTGAAAATTGAAGCAAAGATTCCCACATTTTTGGAAAAGAAAGATTTATCAAATGTTAATTGTCCAATACCCTCACTGGACCCAAAACGATACCCTAATTCAAATCTCAATGTGAAAGATGATTTTCCATTTCTATCCCAGTATGTATTTATGGGAGTAAAAACAAGACCTTCATTGCGATTGTGTACAAATAGGTCCTTATTGGTATGAATCAAGTTGATATATGATAAGTCGTCTCTATTAAGAGAATCATTTTCAAATTCTTGATCTTCTATTTCTTTGTATAAAAGGCCTTCTTTAAGATTTGTTTGATTAATTTTGCCCTTTACTATTGCTGACTTGTCTCGGGTTACAGTTCCACCAATTGCAATAATTTCTCCATTAATAAGTGCTGTAGGGCCCAAATAAACATCACCACCTATTATAGTAATTTTCCCATTGATTGTACCATCAACATTCAAATTGCCACCAATGATTATTATTTCATTATTGTTTACCGTGCTTGAATCCACATGGTAATCTGAAAAGTATGTTTTCTTGGATTTTGTAGAATCTTCTACTTCAATAACTGTTGTTACAGATATTTCTTGAGCAGAGATTGAGCCGTAAATACAAAGTATAGAGAAAATTTTAAAGACTAGACTCATTATTATAAACCAGTTTCTTTTACCGTCTTTTTGACAACCTCCAACGTATTGTTTAATTCAGCTTTTTCATGATCCGTTAATTCAAACTCAAGAATTTTTTCAACACCACCAGAACCAATCACAGTAGGAACACCAATAAAATAACCATCGACACCGAACTCCCCTAGGCATAAAGAAGCACAGGGAATAACACGTTTTTTATCTTTCAGGTATGATTCTGCCATTTCAATGGCCGATTGTGCCGGGGCATAAAATGCAGATCCATTACCAAATAGTTTAACGATCTCTCCGCCGGCAAAGCGTGTTCTCTCTTCAATCTCCTCCAGCCGCTCTGCAGAAATCAAATCAGTTACAGGAACGCCGCCAACGGTGGCAAGTCTGGTAATAGGCACCATCGTATCGCCATGACCGCCAAGAACCATACATGTTACGTCTTGAGCTGATAATCCGGTTTCCATGGCAATGAATGTTCTGAAACGTCCGGAATCAAGTGCTCCAGCCATTCCAACAACTTGGTTTTTAGGAAAGCCGGATATTTTATAGAATGCATATACCATGGCATCTAACGGGTTGGAAATAACGATCACAAATGAATTTGGTGCCTGTTCTTTGATATTCGTGGCAACATCTTTCATAATGCCTAAATTAATTCCCAGTAAGTCTTCGCGATCCATCCCGGGTTTTCTGGGAATACCAGCGGTAATAATAAACACATCTGAATCTTTAACATCATTCCAATCGGAAGTGCCGGTAATATCTGCATCATAACCGTCATGTGGTCGCAGCTGCATGAGGTCCAGGGCTTTACCCTGTACCATACCTTCTGCTTTTGGGATATCAAAAATAACTACATCACCCAATTCTTTTTGTGCAGCAAGGAGAGCCAAGTTGCCGCCAATTTGGCCACCGCCAATTAATGAAATTTTTGCTCTGGACATTTTTTCTCTAATTGATCTTAATGTTATTGAAAATTACGTTAATTTGTCTCTAATTAAAAAACCCCCGCAAGTGCAGGGGTTAAAAAAATTGATTAGCTTTGCGGAAAAACGCTGACAATCTTTCTTGATCGCCCTTGGCGGCCAAATTTTACAACCCCGTCAGCTGTAGCGAATAGGGAATCATCACCGCTGCGGCGAACATTTGTACCTGGATGTATCTTAGTTCCGCGCTGTTTTAATATGATTCCTCCAGCAAGAATCGCCTGTCCATCAGATACTTTAACGCCAAGGTGTTTTGCATTTGAATCACGACCGTTCCTGGAACTACCCACACCTTTTTTATGTGCCATAATTAATTTTCCTTTGCAGTTTCTTCTGCCTGTTTCTTTTTCGTAGTTTTCTTTGTTGTTGATAATTTGATTTTATCAACCATCAGTAATGTATAATCCTGACGGTGTCCATTTTTCCGCTGGTAGCCCTTGCGCCGCTTTTTCTTATAAATAAGCACCTTGCGATCGCGACCCTGTTCAAGTACACTTGCTTCAACGGCAGCACCTTTTAATACAGGTGTGCCAAAATGATCTTTCTTGCCATCATTAGCAAAAAGGACCCTATCAAATGTAAGTGAATCGCCAACGTCAGACTGCTGACGGGCAACCTTGACGCGATCACCGACACTGACTGTATATTGTTTTCCTGAAATTTCTACTGTAGCATTCATTTAAATGTCTCCAAAAAGCCGGGAAAATTAAGCGGAATTGTGCTGATTATCAAGGCCAACATGATCTGTAATATCCTCATTATCTTTCGAACGTAAAAAGCGAAATTCATCCCGGTTTACTTCTGTTGAATCTTTAATTGAAATATGCACAAAATTTTGCCACATCAGCCCCCTCAAAACTTTCTTTTTATTTTTCAAAATAAAATCAGCATTTTCTGAATGTAGCAGCAATTTGAGGCGTAAGTCTTTGTGTTTACTCTTATAACGCCGCAGCCAGTGATCAATTCGTGTAATAAGTGTATCTTTGGAAATAATGCGCCCCGATCCGTGGCATGTAGGACAATCTTCAGTCATAGAATCGATCAAGCTCAACCGAATGCGCTGCCGCGTCATTTCCAGCAAACCAAATTCACTAATTGGAGAAACGGCGACCTTGGCACGATCCTTTTTCAATTCTTTTCTTAATTCATAGTAGACCTTGCGTCGATTGGCTTCTTCGCGCATATCAATAAAATCAATGACGATCAATCCGGAAAGATCACGAAGGCGTAATTGCCGGGCAACTTCTCGTGCAGCTTCAAGATTAATTTTTAATGAATTATCCTCATGCTGTTTCTTACCGATAAACCGCCCGCTGTTGACATCAACAACTACCATGGCTTCTGTTTTCTCAATGATGAGGTAAGCTCCACTTTTCAGCCAAACTTTCGGCCTCATGAGTTTTACCAATTCATCTTCAATACCCATCCCTTCGAATAAGGGTGTTTTCAGGCGGTAGAAATCCAAACGGCTGGCCATGTTGGAAGAAACCTCTTCCAAATAGCGGGATGTTTTACGGAATAATTTTTTAGAATCGATAACGATCTTTTCAACATCAGATGTTAATAAATCGCGAATAACAGAGGAAACCGTTTCCAAATCCTCATAAACCAGTGTGGGTGATTGTGTGCGTTCAGCTTTTCCCTGCAGGCGATCCCATGATGACTTCAATTGATCGTAATCATTTTTCAATACATCTTCACTTTTTCCTTCAGCAACAGTCCGAACAATAACTCCGACCCCTTTTTGTTTAAATGAACTAACGGTTTTTTTCAATCGGCGACGTTCATATTTATCCCATACTTTTTTGGAAATACCAATATAATTGGCATCAGGAACCAATACTAAAAATCTGCCTGGAATAGCTACTTCTGTTGTAACTCGGGGTCCTTTGCCGGCAAATGGTTCTTTGATTACTTGGACATAGAGATCCTGTCCGGAAGTCAAATCAACTGCAATATTATCATTATTCCTGCGATTTTTATTGGAACCATTACTACGGTCTTCATCATCGACATCTATAAGATAATCGCTGTTTTCAATTTCAGAGAATGGTAAAAATGCATTTATATCATAACCAATATCGACAAAAGCAGCCTGCATTCCTGGTAATACATTTTCAACTTTACCTTTGTAAATGTTGCCGACCATGCGTTGTTTTTCCTGTTTTTCGACATAGACTTCTACTAGTTGAGTTTCTTCGAGAATAGCGATGCGTGTTTCACCCATGCTCTCGTTTATATAAATTTCTTTTTTCATAACCTGTACCTATAAATTACCATCATTATCGTCTGTTTTATGTAGACAGCAGAAAACGCTCCGCGTACGGAGGATTTTATGCTGTTATGTCAGGTTGGAAGGTTTGAAGGAAGGAAAAAATGTGTAAAAATCTTGTTTTTGTTTAAAAAAAACTTCGTAAAAATTTGTTAATAAACCTTCGTTTCTTCCGAACCGAACCGATGGTAAAATTACCTGTTTTATAAGCCCTCCGCAAGATATTTGTCTTGTAGGGTTTCCTTGAAAAATGTTGGTTTTATTGTGTAAAATAAGACTGTCGTGATTTGAGCCCTATTGCCGCGACTTAAAAGAATGGTGCTAAAAAGGATTATTCCCCGATTTAGTATCGGGGTTTTTTGTTATGAATAAATTAATAAAACTATTCAAAGATAGAATTCTGATTCTGGATGGAGCCATGGGAACCATGGTCCAATCCTACAATATGACGGAAGCAGATTTTCGTGGAGATCGTTTCAAGGATCACCCAAAGGATCTGAAAGGTAATAATGATTTACTTTGCCTCACACGTCCAGATGTTGTGGGCGAAATCCATAAATCCTATTTTGATGCTGGCGCCGATATTGTTGAAACCAATACGTTTAATGCCAATGCCATATCACAGTTCGATTATGGTATGGAAGATTTGGCGTATGAGATTAACCTTGAAGCGGCGAAGATAGCCAAATCGGTGGCAAAAGTTTATACGGATAAACCGCGTTTTGTGGCTGGAGCATTAGGTCCAACCAACCGCACCGCTTCTATGAGCCCTGATGTGAATGACCCGGGATTTCGAAATATCACGTTTAATGAATTGAAAAATGCGTATTATGATCAAGCAAAAGGTCTTTTGGATGGGGGTGTCGATTTATTTTTAGTTGAAACTGTTTTTGATACCTTGAATTGTAAAGCGGCACTTTTCGCTGTCAGAACACTATTGGATGAACGGGGCGTTGATATTCCACTGTTGGTTTCAGGAACAATTACAGATGCCAGCGGCAGAACGCTTTCCGGGCAAACAGTGGAAGCATTTTGGTATTCCATACGCCATGCAGACTTGACAGCAGTTGGACTTAACTGTGCTTTGGGGGCAGAACAAATCCGCCCCTGGCTGGATGAACTTTCTACAGCTGCGGATATTTATTCTTTTGTGTATCCCAATGCGGGACTGCCCAATGAATTTGGTGAATATGATGAATCGCCGGAATCTATGGCATCGATTATTAAGGAATTTGCTGATAGCGGCTTGGTAAATCTTGTGGGTGGATGCTGCGGTACCACGCCGACACATATTAAAGCCATTGCGGAAGTTGTTAAAGAAATTACCCCTCGAAAAATTCCTGACATTCAACCATTAACAAAATTAAGCGGACTTGAACCTGTCACTATTCGCCCTGAAAGTAATTTTATAAATATTGGCGAACGAACCAATGTGACCGGTTCGGTCAAATTCCGGCGATTGATTAAAGAAGATAATTACGAGGAAGCTTTGTCCGTTGCCCGCCAACAGATTGAAAATGGCGCCCAGATAATTGACGTAAATATGGATGAAGGGCTCCTCGATTCAGAACAGGCAATGGAAACATTCCTGCGCTTAATTGCCTCTGAACCGGATATAGCCAAAGTGCCCGTCATGGTGGATTCATCTAAATGGACCGTTTTGGAAGAAGGGTTGAAAAATCTTCAGGGCAAAGGGATCGTAAATTCCATCTCCATGAAAGAGGGCGAAGCTGAATTTATTCGCCAGGCTAAAATCGTTAAAAAGTATGGCGCCGCTGTCATTGTCATGGCTTTCGATGAAAAGGGCCAGGCCGATTCCTACGACCGAAAAGTGGAAATCTGTACCCGAGCCTATAATATACTTACCAACGGTGTTGGCTTTCCGCCGGAAGACATCATTTTTGATCCCAATATTTTTGCTGTTGCCACGGGTATCGAAGAACATAACGAATACGGCAAAGATTTTATTGAGGCGACTAAAACAATTAAGGAAACACTGCCCGGGGTTCATATCAGCGGTGGCGTTTCGAATCTTTCATTTTCTTTCCGGGGAAATAACGGTGTCCGTGAAGCCATGCACTCTTCGTTTTTATACCATGCCATCCAGGCTGGGATGGATATGGGCATCGTTAATGCGGGACAGCTAATCGTTTATGATGAAATTGCTCCTGATTTAAAAGAACGGGTGGAAGATGTGTTATTCAACCGACATAAAGAAGCAACAGAAAGACTGGTAGAGATTGCTGATGAATATCGGGGTGTTAAAAAATCACAGAAAAAAGATTTATCCTGGCGGGAAAATTCAGTTGAAGATCGATTGAGCCATGCACTGGTGGACGGCATTGTAGATTTTATTGTTGAGGATACAGAAGAGGCACGGCAAAAATATGACCGCCCGATTCATGTGATTGAAGGACCGCTCATGGATGGCATGAATGTGGTGGGTGATTTGTTTGGCGCCGGAAAAATGTTTCTCCCTCAAGTGGTGAAATCTGCAAGAGTGATGAAAAAAGCCGTGGCTCATTTGGTCCCATTCATTGACAAAGAAAAAGATGAATTGGGCCTCACGGGTAAATCGAACGGTAAAATTGTCATAGCAACAGTGAAGGGAGATGTCCACGATATTGGGAAAAATATTGTGGGAGTTGTTCTGGGCTGCAATGGTTATGATATTATTGATCTTGGGGTCATGGTGCCAGCGGATAAAATTCTATCCACTGCCCGTGATGAGGACGCAGATATTGTAGGATTATCCGGATTAATCACGCCCAGTTTGGATGAAATGGTTCATGTGGCCAGCGAAATGGAACGGCTGAAATTTGATATTCCACTTTTGATTGGGGGTGCTACGACAAGCCGCAAACATACAGCGGTTAAAATTGAAGAAAATTATTCCGGACCAACCATTCATGTGATAGATGCATCCCGTGCTGTTGGTGTTGTGAGTAAACTATTGAATGTGGATGAAAAAGAATCGTTCGTTGAGGACATTCGCACAGATTTCGCCCGGATTCGGGAAGCCAGGGCAAAAGCGCCAAAAATGAAACGCCTTGATATTGAAACAGCAAGAGCAAGAAAATTTCAAATTGATTGGGATCAATATCAAGTAACAACACCCAAGTTTCAAGGTGTAAAGGTTTTTGATGATTACCCATTGGATGAATTGGTGGACTATATTGACTGGTCACCTTTTTTCCATGCCTGGGAGTTGAAGGGTGTTTATCCAAAAATATTGACCGATGGCAAGTATGGAGATGAGGCGCAGAAACTTTTTGATGATGGCCAAGCGCTATTGAAAAAAATTGTTTCTGAAAAATTGCTTACTGCTAAAGGGGTGATTGGAATTCACCCCGCCCATGCTGAAAATGAATCCGTATTTACCGATGGTGAAGTATTTAAATTTTCTCGTCAAACTGTGGATAAAGGTGTGCAAAAACCAAATTATTGTTTGGCGGACTTTATTGCAACGAAAGATGATTTTATAGGCACATTTGCGGTGACGACAGGCCATGGAATAGAAGCCATTGTTAAAGAATTTGAAGATCAGCTTGATGACTATAATGCCATTATGGCCAAAGTATTGGCTGATCGGTTGGCTGAAGCGTTTGCAGAACGTCTTCATGAACGGGTACGAAAAGAATTCTGGGGATATGCAGTAGATGAATCTTTGAATAATGATTCCCTGATACATGAAAAATATCAAGGCATTCGCCCTGCACCGGGATATCCCGCTTGCCCGGATCATGCTGAAAAAGATAAGATTTGGGAATTGCTGAATGTTGAAGAAAACACAGGAATCTCTTTAACAGAAAGTCGCGCCATGTATCCCGCCGCTTCCGTCAGTGGATGGTATTTTTCTCATCCCGAATCTCGATATTTTAGTGTAAGAAATAATTAACAATATGTAAATTATACTTTACTTATAGTAATATATATCATACATTTGATCATGAAATATTTTAATGGAAACATAAATATGAACAACCAGATGACCGATTGGGAAGCAAGGTAAGGAATAATAACTAATCTTTATATCATGCGAATCCGGTAGTTATTTGGGGAAATAATAGAAACATAAACAGAAGAGAAAAATACTATGTTAGAAGAATTAAAAGGAAAAGAAATTTCAATTCAAACTTCCAGTTTTACAACCGATAATCTTAAAGGTAAAGTTCTCGAAGTTGGAGATTCTTGGATAAAAATTCAACTTGATTCGCTTGCACTATCGATGGGTGTTGGATTCGTGGGAGGCTTCAGCTATTCACTACTGGCAACCGCAAAATTTATAGCTGATGCAGAAGCCTCAGATGTCTTGTTGCTCATGGCACTTACTTACATGGCTGGCGTTATTATCGGACAGATTCGATATCGATGAAAAATCTTACAAAGGCAGCAATCACCAATAATGTTAGGCGGCTTCGTTTTGATACAGATGAAATGACCCAAGCCACTTTGGCCGAAAAAGCAGACGTCACCCGCCAAACCATTATTGCTATTGAGGCAGGAAAATATTCCCCCTCACTTGAGTTGGCTTTCAAAATTGCAAATGTATTTGACAAACCATTAGAATCGGTATTTCAATATCAAGAGGTTGAATAACGAATTTCCCCGAGGATGATGCCCAATTCTGGGAAGACGTTTATTTAGAGAATGACGCCGGTTGGGATTTAAATGGCGTAACACCCATTTTTGATTCTATTGCGGATGAATTGGATCCGGGAATCGTATGTATCGTTGGCTGTGGACGTGGGTATGATGCTGTCATGTTTGCGCAAAAGGGGTTTGATGTAACCGCCGTTGATTTTGCACCTTCCGCTATAGCGGCGGTTCAAGAATTAGCAAATGAAGCAGATATACCTGTAAATACAGTTGAAGTGGATATTTTCTCTTTAAAAACTGTTTACGCGAATTCATTTGATTATATCATAGAACAGACCTGTTTTTGTGCGATTAATCCAAAAAGACGGCAAGAATATGAAAGTTTGATACAAAAACTTTTGAAACCTGGTGGGAAGTTGATTGGACTTTGGTTCCCTTTGGATAAAATATTAGCTGAGGGCGGTCCGCCATGGGGTACGACCATTAAAGAGGTTAAATCTCTATTTAAAAATGGATGGAAAGTTGAAAGGGAAGAATTTTCAGATTTATCAATTGAACCCAGAAAGGGTCGTGAAAAACTGATTATATTTCAAAAGCAAACATAGGAAGAAAATAATGAAATACTGGCTATTGAAATGCGAACCGGACCATGATTATAGTTATCAGGACCTGGAAAAAGATGGTGAAACGGTTTGGGATGGAGTCTCGAATAATTGGGCACTAAAATTTATAAGGGAAGTGAAAAAAGGGGACGAAGCCTTTATTTATCACACTGGTAAGCAGCGCTGTGTCGCCGGGGTTGCAAATGTCGTATCGGATGCTTATCCTGATCCAAAAGAAGATAATGAAAAGCTAGTTGTATTTGATATTACGCCAAGCCAATCTTTAAAGAATCCAGTTAGATTAAAACAGATAAAAGAAGATGGACGGTTCGATGAATTTCATTTGGTAAAGTTCAGTCGATTATCAGTGATGCCTGTGACTAAAGAGCAGTGGAATTTGATAATTGAATTATCTAAATAGATCTATTTAACACGTATCACTCTTTATTTAATCATCATTAATTTCCCAGCTTGTGTTCCGTATTAAAAGAGTATTCCATAGAAAATGATTTCTGATCTATCCATTGCTAAAGCAGCCGCTATTGAAGCCGGCGGCATAATTTTAAATTATTATAAAGCAGATTTTGAGATCAAAGATAAAGGTTATCATAATCCTGTAACGACAGCGGACAATGCCGCAGATACACGTTTGAAGGAAATTTTAACTGAAGCCAGGCCGGAATACGGCTGGCTCTCGGAAGAAACAGTCGATTCACCTGATCGATTGGAAAAAGAACGGGTTTGGATTGTGGACCCATTGGACGGAACCAAGGAATTTATTGAAGGTGTGCCCCATTTTGTGGTGAGTGTTGCCTTGGTGGAAAATGGTAATCCTATTGTAGGCGTTTTATACAATCCGGTCACAGCAGAAACATTTTCCGCAGCAAAAGGCGCAGGTGCAAAATTGAATGGTGACTTCATCCACTGTACCACCAAAGATGATGTTGGGAAAATGGCGATACTGAACAGCCGATCTGAAACACGCCGTGGATTGTGGGCACCATTTGACAGGACATTTGGTGAACTCCGTGCTATCGGTTCTGTGGCTTACAAGTTGGGGTTAACTGCCGCAGGGAAGGCTGATATCTTTGCATCGCTTCGTCCCAAGAATGAATGGGACATATGCGCCGGGAATTGTATAATTAATGAAGCGGGAGGAAAGCTCATTGATTTGCATGGAAACCCAAGACAGTACAATCAGGAAAATACTTTAATTACACCAGGGCTTATCGCTGGGAATATGGATGCGGTAAATAAAACATTCGAAATACTTAAAACCTGATGCAATTTGTTTCTGAAGATATCGAAAAATATTGTAAAGATTATTCCGTGCAGGATAATGATCTACTAAAGGAATTAACCAAAACCACGTGGGAAACAGAAGAAATTCCGCAAATGCTTTGCGGGCCATTAGTGGGCGGTTTGCTTCAATTTCTGATAAAAATAACCGGAGCTGTAAATGTTTTGGAGATCGGAATGTTCACAGGATACAGTGCGCTAAAAATGGCTGAAGCCTTACCTGGCCATGGCGAAATTCACTGTTGTGAGTTGGATGAAAAATACGTAAAAACTGCAACCAGCTGGTTTGAAAAATCAGGTGTCAGTAACAAAATCAAAGTCCATCAAGGAGAAGCACTTAAAACACTGGAAGAATTTCTAGTGGGTTCTTTTGATATGATTTTCGTTGATGCGGATAAACCAAATTATCCAGAATATTACCTGAGGGGAACAGAGCTGTTGAAACTGGACGGGATTGCTGTTTTTGACAATATGCTCTGGAGCGGATCAGTTATAAATCCCAAAGACATGGAATCAAAAGCCTTAAGAGAAACAGCAGAATTAATTAAAAAAGATGATAGATTAGAACAACTGCTTTTACCAATACGAGATGGCGTTATGATCTTTCGGAAGGTTAAATAGAGAGTTGTAATGACAAAATTGCCAAAAGATGCAATCAAATGTTTAGATAAGGGTTTTGTCCGCCTCGTGGATTCCATGGGCGGGGATGATGCTATTGTACAAGCTGCCAGGGTCAGTTATGGAAAAGGAACCAGCAAGGTCTCCCAAGACCGTGGTTTGATCCGCTATCTCATGCGCCACCGGCACACCACGCCGTTTGAAATGGTGGAATTCAAATTCCATTGCAAGATGCCCATTTTTGTTGCACGCCAGTGGGTTCGCCACCGCACGGCCAATATCAATGAGTATTCCTTGCGCTATTCCGAAGCAAGGGATGAATTTTATTTTCCTGAACCGGAACATATCCAATTCCAGAGTGCTTTGAATAAACAGGGACGTTCCGGCGAAGTACCGAAAGAACTCACAGATAAAGTATTGAAATATTTTGATGAAATTTCAAATCGCAGTTTTGAGATGTACCAGGAACTGAATGAAGCCGGTTTATCCAGGGAACTGATCCGTGCTCTTCTGCCTGTTAATCTGTATACCGAATGGTATTGGAAAAATGATCTCCATAATCTGTTGCACTTTATCGGTTTACGATCAGACCCTCATGCCCAATATGAGATTCGTGTATTCTCCGATGCCATGGCTGAATCGATTAAAAAAGTAGCACCCTTCGCTTGGGAAGCATATCAGGATTATGTTGTACAAGGCATGCGTTTTTCCAGAATAGAGCAGAGTTTATTGGAAAAGAAATTGCCACCCCTGGTCATTGATGATATTTTGGAAGATGTTGCTTACCAGATTACAGCTACACTGCATAACAATAGACCCCGTGAAGAAGCGGATCTTTTTCCCTTGTATCAAAAACAAGGCGGTTTAGACTCAAAAGATGATTTTTTGTTAAAATGGGATTCAGGTGAAATCGAAACGGGAAATGTACGAGAATTGCGGGAATTTAAATCCAAGTTGGTTAGTATAAAAAACTAACTCCGTGGCTAATAAAGACGAAGGACATCGCCAGCGACTACGGAAAAAATTCCTTAAAAGCGGGTTAGATGGGTTTCTTGATTATGAGATCATAGAACTCTTACTTACAATAGGCACTCCACGAAAGGATTGTAAACAGCCAGCTAAAAATGCCCTGAAAAAATTTGGTTCTTTAAAAGGAGTGCTGGAGGCTGAAGCGAGAGATCTCAAAGAGATCAAAGGAATCGGAGACAATAATGTATTTGGACTTAAAATCGCTCAAGCTGTGTCCAGAAGATATTTAGCTGACAAGGTAATTGATAAAGATTTCATTCGTTCTGCTGATGAAGTATTGACATATCTCCAACATAACCTGCGGGATAAAAACCGTGAAGTATTTCTGGTAATTTACTTAAATGGTCAAAACCAGATCCTGAAAATGGAAGAACTTTTTGAAGGGACATTATCAACATCCGCAGTTTATCCCAGGGAAGTGGTAAAGCGGGCGCTGGACAATGATGCAGCTGCTTTAGTATTTGTCCATAATCACCCCAGCGGAAATCCAAACCCCAGCCAAGATGACATGACCATCACCAAGAAGTTAAAAGAAGCAACCAGCGCGATTGATGTATCAGTTCATGACCATTTAATCATTGCCGGGAATGATGTGTATTCCTTTGCAGACCATGGGATGTTATGAAAAAATTCAAGACTAAACTCATTACCTATGATATTACCGGTGCGTGGACTTTCCTAACCGTGCCATTCGACGTTGAGAAGGAATTTGGTTCAAAAGCCAAGGTGAAAGTGAAAGGAACTATTGATGGCCTCTCATACCAAAGTACGCTCCTTCCATTGGGTGGGGGGAAACATAGTTTAGTTGTTAAAAAGGAGATTCGGAAAAAGATTGGCAAGGAAGCAGGGGATATAGTATCTGTAACATTAGAAAGAGATACAGCAAAGCGAGTTGTAAAAACACCGCAAGAATTAAAGGATATCATGAATCCGCAAGCTGCACAATTTTTTGACGGATTAGCCCCTTCCTATAAAAAAGCATATGTGGATTGAATCATCGGGGCAAAAAAGGAAGAAACGCGCCAAAGATGATTCACCAAAGCAGTGGAATTATTATCCGCAGGGAAAAAGCTGAAATAGTGTTTATGTATGTACTTGTAAATACCCTCCAACTTTAACTTTTAAACTTGTTTTATCATGTCATTATTTAATAGAGCAGATGTCGTTGATCAGAATTTCACTACATTTGTGAAAGCAGGAAATCTACCTAAAGCAAGGACCAAACTTTTTCTATCTCAAACCAATTTTCGTTCTTCAGAACTGATCTCACTTTTTGAATCCCAGGTCTTAAGTCGGCACATGGATCTGAAAGCAAGGCTTTTGAAAGATGAAGGAAAGTGCTTTTATACAATTGGATGTTCAGGCCATGAAGGAAATGCAGTTTTTGGAAAAGTTTTCCCTTATACAGATATGGCATTTCTCCATTATCGGAGTGGATCCTTTTTTATAGAACGGTCTAAACAAGTTCCCGGAACAACGCCGATTTATGATATGGCGCTTTCATTCATGGCCTCGTCCGAAGATCCCATTAGCGGTGGCCGTCATAAAGTTCTTGGTAGTAAAGAGCTCAATATTCCTCCTCAAACCAGTACGATTGCCAGTCACCTTCCTAAAGCTGTGGGAACTGCTTTTTCTATTGATCGCGCCAAAGATCTGGATATTCCAGAAAGGAAATTGAAAGCTGACAGTATTGTATTATGCAGTTTTGGAGATGCCAGTGCTAACCATGCTACAGCATTAAGTGCGTTTAATACAGCAAGTTGGGTCAGCAATTCTGGGGGACATGTCCCCATTATTTTTATTTGTGAAGATAATGGTATAGGAATTTCTGTACCGACCAATGAGCATTGGATTGAGCAAAATTTCTCTAATCGCCTTGGACTGCAGTACGTACAAACAGATGGGCTTCATCTCATTGATCTTATGATTAAATCTCGAAGAGTTGAACACGATTGCCGCATCGATCGTTCGCCCATTTTTCTGCATATGAAAACGGTGCGACTCATGGGCCATGCCGGTTCCGATGTGGAAGTGGGATATCTTCCATTGGCAGATATTGAAGCCACAGAATTCAATGATCCAATGCTCCATTCAACACGAATTTTAATAGAGAATAATTGTTTATCAGCAGAAGAGATATTGCGCCTTTATGAATCAGTTCGACACCAAGTTAATCACGTTTTTAATGCTGTAGCGCTACAGCCTAATCTAGAGTCAGCGGCAAGCGTTATGGAATCTATTATTGCAAATGAAACCACGAGAAAGGCACCAGAACAGCCTTCAAACAATGCTCGAAAAAAACTATTCGGAAAAGAATTCAAACGGATAGATCAAGCCCATCACATGGCGAAATTGATCAATTATACTTTATCGGATTTGATGCTCCGTTATGGAAATACATTGGTATTTGGCGAAGATGTGGCGCAGAAAGGTGGCGTATATTATGTAACAGCGGAACTTTATAAACAATATGGCGTGCGTCGTGTGTTTAACAGTCCATTGGATGAAATATCCATCATCGGGTTTGGGATGGGGTTCGGTCACAATGGATTCGTCCCAATACCAGAAATTCAATTTTTGGCTTATCTTCATAATGCAGAAGATCAATTGCGTGGCGAAGCTGCGACACTCCCTTTTTTCTCTGATGGCCAATTCACCAATCCAATGGTATTGCGCGTGCCTGGATTGGCATATCAAAAAGGATTTGGTGGACATTTTCATAATGATAATTCATTAACCGTTTTCCGGGATATTCCTGGGTTAATTCTTGCGGTACCCTCCAATGGTGCCGATGCAGTAAAAATGCTACGGACTGCTGTTCGTGAAGCTCATGAAAATGGACGAGTCGTGGTTTTTGTTGAACCAATTGCACTGTATATGACGAAGGATCTTCATGAGCCCAAAGATGGGAAATGGAATTTCAATTATCCTGATTTAGATGAAGAAATTCCATTAGGCAATTTCGATACATACGGAAACGGAAAGGCGCTCACCATTATCACATATGGGAATGGACTTTATCTATCGCTTCAAGCCCAAAAAGAAATTGAGAAAAAATTAAAGAAGAAGATAAAAGTCATCGATTTGAGATGGCTATCGGAGATTGATATCTCCAAAATATTAAAAGCAATCGGCACTTGCGATAATGTGCTCATTGTGGATGAATGCCGCCGAACAGGATGCCATGGCGAAGGACTTTTGGCTAACTTGGTATCAGAAAGTAAAAAGCCGCTCAATATTAAGCTTCATGCGGCGGAAGACAGTTTTATTTCTTTGGGTGTTGCAGCCACGGCGACGTTGCCGAGTAAAGAATCCATTATTGAAAATGCACTGGGGTTGGTAAATGGCTAAAGAGCGCATTGTTGTAATTTGTCCCGGTCGGGGAACATATACCCGGGAAACGACAAGATATTTATCGGTATACGGTTTTTCAGCAAAAGATCAGATCGCATGGATGGATACCCAGCGTAAAAATGCTACTCTGCCAACACTTTCAGAATTGGATTTTTCGCCTTTTAAAGCCAAAATCCACATGGCAGGAGAACATGCATCGCCGCTGATTTATGCTTGTAGTTTGTCAGATTTTCTTTCTATTGATCAAGAAAAATACGAGATTGTTGCCATTACAGGAAATTCCATGGGTTGGTATATTGCTTTGGGTTTAGGTGGTGCTTTGACTCATGAAAATGCGTATCATTTGATTCATACTATGGGCGCCATGATGAAGGGTGGAATTATCGGTGGACAGATCATTTATCCAATTGTGGACGAAAATTGGCAAGTGGACGAAGACAAAAAAGAAATGGTCTTGAATGAGGTAGAGAAAACTGGAACTTATGTATCAATATTTTTAGGTGGATATTTAGTGATTGGTGGTGAACAAAAAGCATTGGATACACTATTAAAAAAATTACCGACCGATGATAAATATCCATTTCAATTACCGTTCCATGCTGCATTTCATACGCCATTATTGGATTCAGTTTCCCGAAAAGCTTTAGGATTATTATCTCATTCACTTTTCCAAAATCCATTGGTTCCATTGGTGGATGGGTGTGGGCACATTTGGTCACCCTTTTCCACAAACGCTTCAGAATTACATCAATATACTTTAGGTCACCAAGTAATAAATACTTACGATTTTTCTACTTCCATTACAGTAGCAATGAAAGAATTTTGTCCCGATAAATTGGTGCTTCTTGGACCAGGAAATACCTTGGGAGGTGCTATCGGTCAAATTATGATACAAAATCATTGGCTGGATGTGGATTCGAAAAAATTATTCTCATCACTCCAGAAAAATGACCCATATCTTATTTCCATGGGCATGAAAGAGCAACGGAAAATGGCATGCTAATAGGTCAAAAAATCGAAATACTCGACTCGACGTTAAGGGAAGGGGAACAAACTCCCGGCGTTTCATTCACAATCGATGAAAAAGTTGCATTAGCAAAAAGACTGGACGCGTTCGGTGTGGATTTTATTGAATTGGGTCATCCAGCCGTTTCTCCGGATGTATATGAAGCTGTGGAAACATTGAATGATCTGGATTTGACTGCCAAAAAAATGACTCACGGCCGTGCGTCTAAAACCGATATAAATGATGCTTCTACTATCGGTGTGGAATGGATGGGGATATTTTTTGGCACATCACCCTTGAGTTTGAAGCACAAATTTAATGTAACAAAATCTGAAGCTTTAAATCGCATAGAGACTGCTGTGAAATATGCAAAAGAGAAAGGACTTAAACTTCGTTTCACAGCAGAAGATGCGAGCCGAACCGATATGGATTTCTTGATTGAAGTGGGGCAGTTAGCGCAATCATGTGGAGCTGATCGTTTCAGCATTGCAGATACCGTTGGATGTCTCACTCCTACACTAACAAAAAAATTAGTGAGCCGGATTGTTTCTGAATTGGATATTCCAATTCATGTCCATTGTCATAATGATTTTGGGATGGCCACAGCGAATGCTTTATCAGCCCTTGAAGCGGGTACCCAATGTGTGGATGTGGCTGTCAATGGTTTGGGAGAAAGGTGCGGGCTGCCGCCACTGGCAGAAGTGGTAACGGCGCTCACCAATATTTATAAAATAAACGGTGATTGGGATTTGGGAATGATTCCAGAATTAACTGAATTGGTTGATTCATTTTCTAAATTGGATTCAAAAGCCAACCAACCCATTGTTGGGAAGAATGCCTTTACTCACAAGGCAGGTCTGCATGTGAAAGCAGTGGTGCGAGAACCAAAATCTTACGAAGCTATTTCACCGGAATCTGTGCACAGGAAACGATATTTGGTGATCGATAAATACACCGGCAAAGCGGCTTTGAAAAACAGGCTGAATGAAATGGGGTTAACTGTATCAAACCAGGAATTAATAACAATTTTGAAAGAGATCAAATCCCAACCGGAGAAAGTGTCATGGCGAGACGATGACTTGACTTCTCTTACACAATCAATCCGGAGAAAGGTGTAATTTCATTCCCAGTTATAAAGGAATATCATGAAAGAATTAGGACCTGATTTTTACAATATTACAGATCTTCTAACTGAAGAAGAATTACTGATCCAGCAAACGGCCTATGATTTCGTCCAGAAAGAATTCATACCGGTGATCAATGAACATTATGAGAATTCAACTTTTCCAATGGAACTGGTCCCCAAATTAGGAGAATTGGGTTTCATGGGATCATCCTTACCAGAAGAGTCGGGTGGCGCCGGCGTAAGCAATGTGGCTTACGGTCTCATTCTTCATGAATTGGAACGGGGCGATTCTGGACTGCGATCTTTTGCCAGTGTGCAAGGTGCTTTGGTCATGTATCCCATTCACGCTTATGGTTCGGACGAACAAAAAGCCAAATGGCTCCCTGAATTGGGTGCCGGTACAAAGATCGGCTGCTTCGGACTTACAGAACCCAACTTCGGCTCCAACCCCGGCGGCATGGCTACACGCTGCAAACGAGATGGGGACGACTGGATCCTCAACGGGAATAAAATGTGGATCACCAATGGCACACTTGCAGACGTTGCTGTGGTTTGGGCGCGGGATGAAGAAGGTATTGTCCGGGGGTTTTTACTGGAAAAAGGCATGGATGGATTTACATCCAGCGACATTCATGGGAAATTGAGTTTGCGGGCGTCGGTTACATCTGAATTATCTATGGTGAATGTAAAAGTGCCTGATTCGGCACGGCTCCCCAATATTGAAGGATTAAAAGGGCCATTGGGTTGTCTCACTCAAGCGCGCTACAGTATCTCCTGGGGAATGGTCGGGTGTGCAGTGGATTGCTATAATACAGCTCAGGAATATTCCAAAGAGCGTAAACAATTTTCCAAGCCTATCGGTGGATATCAACTCACCCAAGCCAAGTTGGCGGACATGGTTACTCGCATCACAGAAGCGCAACTTTTGGTATATCGCTTGGGACGGCTTAAAGACGAAGGGAAAATGACATTTCAACAAGTCTCCATGGCAAAGCGGAATAATTGTGAATTGGCCAGGGATATTGCCAAGATTTCAAGGGGAATATTAGGTGCCAATGGAATTACAGAAGATTATCCCATCATGCGGCACATGGCCAATATTGAGTCGGTTTACACCTACGAAGGGACCCACGAAATGCATACGCTTATCATTGGCCAATCTGAAACCGGAATGGCCGCTTACGATTCGTAAAAATTATTCGTAGAGATGCAGCGCACTTCGTCTCTACATCATTCATTTATTTTTTCTGTTTAACGTTTTTGAATTCGACGATAACAAGCCTTACGGTGTTCTCTCCTATGTTTTTTACTTTGTGAGCACTACTACCAGCAGGGCTGTGACCTGGAGCCCCTGAAGCCGGTTCAGGATAAACTACAGATCCATCTGGCCACGTAAGTTGAAGCTTACCACCTTCAATAAAATAATGATAAGCCTTACGATGTTGGTGAAATTTATCACTCTGCCCTGGCTTGAAAGTCGCTTCCAACATTTTCACTTCTTCATTCTCGTAAATGACTTTATAAACCTCTGGCGAAACATCTTCCGGATACGGATAGTTAGATTGAGCATAAATAAATGAAAATGCAGCGATGATTGAGATTGCAATGATTTTCGTATTCTTTGTTTTATTCATTTTATTCTCCTTTTTACTTTTAGTTAATGAATAGTAGAATTGTCCACCAATTGGTGGATGTTTCACCATTAATTTTGATTATTTAAATAACCAAATTTGCCATACGCCAGTTGAAAAATCGCAAAAATGGCAACAGTTGACCAACCAAGAGGGCCAATCTCACCCGACAATTGATTGAGGATACTGACTGCAGCACCAATGCCAAACCCAATACTCATTCCTTTTGCTACAGCCGTTTTTGCTTCGGAATCAGGTGCATTGCTCAAAAACCATGTAATAAGTGCAATCAAAATATTGGCAGAGCCAAACCATCTGGCCATATTTATAGACGCTTCCATGGCATCCTGTGATAAACCATAAGGTGTCATGACTGCAATGGGTGCAATGACGAATCCAAGACCAAACAGTCCAGCCACTACTGTATTGATTTTAAATAATGTATTCAGGTTCATTTTATTCTCCTTTTTGGATTAAGAGTTAAGAAGCGTAAAACACAAGAAAAATAAAAATAGAGAATATGATCATGGGAGGTACGGGTAAATGATCAAGAAATCCTCTGACTTTGGTTAAAATCAGGGTAACTAAAAGGATTGCATATCCAATACCCAGCCCTGTTAATAATGTACCTGCAGCTTCAGCGGGGAAGTCTCTGCAATAAAGTGCGACAATCCCAATGGCCATTGCAAACGCCCCGGTCATGGTCCGGATAGATGCAGCAGGTTTCACGGCGGCTTCATGGAGATCCCCCATTATCTTTTCATTTGCAGCTACAGGCGCAACATTAAATACGGTTCCTATTAGGAACGATACAGCACCCATGATAGTTAAGGCTAAACTGGTTTCCATGGTATTCTCCTTCTTGATTTGGTTAATCCCTGAAGGGAAGTTTAAATATAATTAAACTTGAAAATAGAAACCATTAAAATAGTAATTAGTAATTGTGAGCGAATAATATGCGACTCTAATCGTGGGTGAAAAGAGAAAAGGAAATCCGTTTTAAAATATAAACTAAATGTACAGACTCGCCATGTTTACTCGCCTTTAGGCTGAACTGTTTCTCTTCGTATATTTATTAATAAATTGCACCCCATTAATTCAAGGAGATCATTATGTACGAACCAACCATCAACTTATTGGCCGTTTTGATGTCCGCCGTTCTTTTCTTTATGGTAGGCGCACTTTGGTACTCCCCTGTCATGTTCGCCAATCCCTGGATTAAGGCCATGGGATTTACAGAAGAACAATTAAAAGAAATGAAAGATAAGGGTCCCGGCGCCAAGCCATTCATTATTTCAGGGATCGGCAGTTTGGGCATGGCATACGTGACGGCCCACATCGTGGATTTCATGATGGTGGTCTTTGGGGATTCGGGGATGACCAATCTAGCCATTGGGCTCACAACCGCTTTCTGGCTCTGGCTGGGCTACATCGCCACCTATACACTCAACACCGTGTCTTATGAAGACAAATCCTAGACTTTCTATTTCATCAATACGGGCTACCAATTTGTGGGACTCATGATCATGGGCGCCATGAATGCTGTGTGGGTATGAAACGACGAGACTTTCTAAAAACAAGCGCCATTGGATTAGCGGCACCTTCAGCCTTGATCAGCGGAGAAACGATCGAACCCAACACGAATGATCCGCTGATTCTTTCCACCTGGAAGCATGGGCTCCCAGCAAATGATGCGGCGTGGGGCGTGCTCCAAAATGGCGGCTCGGCCTTGGATACTGCAGAAGCCGGCGCCAAGGTACCGGAAGCCGATCCGAAAAGCACATCTGTTGGGTTTGGCGGACTCCCG
Organism: uncultured bacterium; assembly: GCA_964582455.1. Lineage (GTDB taxonomy): Bacteria > Fidelibacterota > Marinisomatia > Marinisomatales > TCS55 > UBA2126. Next base: position 32,948 of record CAZORD010000018.1, read on the forward strand.
GACGAACAGGGCAATGTCACATTAGATGCCTGCGTTATGGACTCCACCGGGAATGCCGGTTCGGTGGCGTTTCTGCAAAATATCAAGCATCCTGTGTCCGTAGCACGGAAGGTTATGGAAGATACGAAACATGTTATGCTGGTGGGGGAAGGTGCACGACAATTCGCCGTTTCCCAAGGATTCGAAGAAATGGATCTGCTCACGGACGAATCCAAAAAAGCATGGGAGAAATGGAAAAAGAAACGCCGGGAAATGACACCCCACGAAACACACGATACCATTTCTGTATTGGTCCAGGATAAACATGGCGATCTTGCCGGCGCATGCACCACCAGCGGCTGGGCGTACAAACTCCACGGCAGAGTGGGAGACAGCCCCATCATCGGTGCCGGACTATTTGTGGATAATGAGATCGGCTGTGCCGCAGCCACCGGATTGGGTGAAGAAGTGATCAAAACCACCGGAAGTTTTTTGGTGGTGGAACTTATGCGTCAAGGATATGACCCCACTGCGGCTTGCGAAGAAGCGTTGAATCGCGTCATCAAAGCCCACAATGGAAATCCCGATTTTCAGATTGCCTATATCGCCATCCGGAAAGATGGGGAAATTGGGTCAGCCTGTATTAAATGGTCGTTCGATTATGCCTTGGTTCGGGGCGGAAAAAACAAACTCTACAAGATCAAGGGGATGATCTAGCAGGATCCGTAATTATTCAAGATTAGCGATATACGCCCTGATGATTTCAATCCCTTCATCATGGTTGATCGAGCGGCCCAATTGGGGCATGACATCCGGAGCTTCGGTCTGAGTCATCCTGAACAGCAAAATCGATTCATCAGGGTTCCCCGGAACAATATCATATTGTAATCCTGGAGCATTATAGTTTGTAGGAATTTTGTATATGCCTGTGTGAATTCTTGCACCCTCGAAATCCCAATTAATGTATAGCCCATTTGCGTTAGATGTGCCTCCCTGGCGGTGGCAAAAGGCGCAATTAGCGTCCAGGTAAGACCGCCCCCTTGTAATTGGCTCAAGAGTAGAATCAGAGTAATCTGGTATTTGGGTTGCACTATAATCATATTCATCGAGAATTCCGTTTTCAACGAAATGATCCAATTGGTTTAAAGTTACATCATCCTCTATGAGTCGGTTGAGATTTGCCGGTTTTGGCCCGATAGGAGCCATCTCCTCATCCAGGTTATGGCATGTTCTGCAATCCAATTCTCTCGGGATCACGTAGCGATTTATTTCTTTTATATCACCATTTTCAATAATGGTAGAAACTGTAGCTGTACCGCCCACTATCAGCCTGGATGCCTCTGTTTGTTCAGTGTTCCACCTGTATGCAAACGGTTTCCATTTGGTTTCTTTTCTTACCAGCAGCCGTGTCTCCAAAATGGTTCTGCCCAGGGATTTATCCCTCATATCCTGATAATAAATAAAATTCTTTATGATAATTGTGCCCACCGGAAATTCTACAACATCATAATTCCCCTGGTACTCCATGGAAGTTCCTTCCGGTAAATAGATCAATCTTTCTTTTGCAGCATAATCCGAAAACAATGATGCAGTTAGCTCATATGGATATACACCCTGGGCGGGATTTAATTCATGCATTGCTCCTGTAAAAAATCTATAATCTGAAAGTTTATTATACGGTACTTTATTTAAATCAATACTTACATGTTCATCCAGCTGAACATCTTCATCTTTTATATTACACGAGCTTCCCAATAGTAATATTGAAAATAAAGTGACAGTGTATATTTTTTTTCGCATATTCGAAAATATGCTGCCTATTATTCACAATCTGGCGGTTCAGATAATTCAAAATCCGTGTGTGTAGACCCTGTTCCTGCAAAATCATCGACTGACGTTGAGGTAATTGCAATGATACCATTACCAGCCTGTGCAAAACTAGCTTCAATTAAAATTGGATCGGAAGACTCTTCAATCACCGGCCTGGAACCGGCATATGGAGCTCCAACAGAGGTATAATCTTGGTCATCCAGAAAAATATCTGGTCTTACAAAACCATTCATTGCGTAGGTAACCCAAATAAGTTGTCCGGCTGGCCTATCTAAAATTCCCGCTTGATTATACGTACCGCCTCCAGTACTATAAGAATTGTCATGGATGTAAATATCTTCATTCAAGAAAGTGAATAAAGTATCACTGGCAGGATCATAATTGAAATCAACCAAAAAGTATGCAACTCCAAGGATAGAGCCAGTTTCGTTATCTATAAATGTATTGTTGGTGATTTCCAAGGAAGTAGTGGCTGAATACACGATTCCAAAACCGGGCGGTACATCTGCCGCAAGTGTACTCCCCAATTCAGCAAAATTAGTTTGATTATTATCTGTAAATGTATTGTTATACACTTTACAGTTAGAGCCGGATTTAATTTTGCTAACACCTGCAAGATCATATACTAAAAGACCTGCTGTATTTACATAAAACTCATTGTCGTATACTTCCGCGTCTATATTATTTTCCACTTCCATACCGAAGACATTCAGGGTCATTCTGTTATTTCTTAATATAACCCGCTGGTTTTGTCCTGAATATATTCCAGCGTCGACAGCTGCCTGGGCATAACAGTTTTCGATAATAACATCATCGCTCTCTACAGGATATATGCCATAGGCTCCATTATCCGGACTGCTTTCCGGCCATACCGTACCTACGCCATCAATTCTAAGTCCTGTTATATTCCTCGCTGTAATACCATTGCCGCCATTCGTGTTTTGAATGGTAAATCCACATAATAGAAGATTGGAGCAATCTATGGCAGAAATACCTTCACCAGAGGTAGAAGCAGAATTGCTAAAATCAAAATAAGTATCATCAATTCCTGTTCCCTTAATTGTTAGATTTTCAATATCTGCCAGTGGAATCGTATTTGAAAAACTGAATGTTCCAGCACCGAAAGAAAACGTTTTTCCATTTGGATCTTCTGTCAAATGAATGATGAATTCATCTTCAGAGAATGATGCTGCTTCAAATGCAATAAGGGATGTATCGCCCAGCTCTTCTTCTGTTTCACCACACGATGAAATGAAAATAAGCGAAAGAAAAAATAGTAATTGTAAATGTTTATCAATTTTCATATTTAAATCCTTTACATTTATGAATTCACTTAGTTTACACTGCAATTTATATTAAAATAAACAAGTATTCATTACATTACATAAGACAGCAAAATTAATCTAACTATGTCCCAAAAAGGCCCGACTTCATTGAAGGCATATATAATTACTGTGATTACATTTGTGAAAATGTACATATAATGAACGTTGTTATTTATACTGGTCAGAAAAACATCCTAAAGAAGCTGAAGAAGATCTGTAAAAAGCATCCAAGAAGTGTGATAAAATGTTAGCAGACATCCATGTCCCAAAAATGATCAAGAAAATAGATGATAAACATTAGCGTTCAGAAAATATTAGCATGAAGGATGCCTTGAAAAAATACGATAATGTTTGAAACTTTCACTAATCGGTTTGTTCCCAGTACAAAAGAATCAGCACAGATATATCGAACCAAGATCGGTGTATTCCAGGGCTGGGTTTCTGTATTAGTCAACGGATTATTATTCATACTCAAGTTGACCATAGGGTTAATGGTAGGTGCTGTCAGTGTGATCGCCGATGCTATCCACACCTTGTCTGATGTCATTTCATCTATGGTGGTGATATGGGGTTTCAAGCAGGCAGAGAAACCCGCTGATGTAGAACATCCTTTCGGCCATGGCCGGGCGGAATACATTGCTACTTTAATTATTGCAATACTGTTGTGTGTGGCTGGGATTGAATTCATCGAAGCGGCCATTGACCGTATCCGCCATCCTAAACCTGTTGAACCGCAGTGGTGGATGGTGATTATTCTTGCTGCTACAATTGTCATAAAAGAAATCACAGCCCGTTATGCAGAATTCCTTTCGTCAAAAATCGCTTCAGGAACACTCCATGCCGATGCCTGGCATCACCGCATCGATGCCATTTCAAGCCTGCTGGTGGTGGCTGCTATGATTGCCGGAGTTTATGGCTATCCTGCTATCGATGGATGGGCCGGGCTGGGTATAGCCCTGTTTCTGATTTATACTGGATTTAGTATCGCTAAAGGTGCAGTGGATGATTTAATCGGTAAACCGCCCACATCAGAAGAAGTGGAATCTATACGACAAATTGTTATAGGTGTTGAGGGTGTTTTAGGTGTTCATGATATTACAGTACATAGTTATGGTCATGACAAGTTTGTCAGTGTTCATGTAGAAATTGATGCATCAGAGACCACGGCAGCAGCCCATGATATTTCAGAAGAAGTTGAAGAACAGCTTGAAACAGCCATTGGCGTGGAACCCACCGTGCACATGGATCCTGTCCAGCCGGGAAATCCCCTGGTGCAGGAAGTGCAAAAATTTTTAAGACAAGGCTGGAACGAAGATGAACGTATTACAGATATCCATGATATCCGTGTCGTCCAAACTGAAAATCACCACGTAATCTTATTTGGCATCAATGTGAAACCAGGGATGACACAGGCTCAAATAGTTGAATGCTGTAAGGAAATAGAAAATGGTTTGGTGGAAAATTACTTGGGCTATGAAGTCAATATAAAGGTGTCGCCCCTGCACCGTTTCTGATCAATTCAGATCTTTATATAAATGTAGTAGTCCTTTGAGTGTCAGGTCATCATCAAAGGTGATATCCGTCTCGGCAATGCCGCCGATAACTTTACCCAATCCACCGGTAATAATTACTGGAATATCCTGCCACTTTTTTTCTTCCTTGATGCGATTGATCATGCCATCAATTTGATCTGCGGCTCCAAACAATATACCACTTTCCAAATTGGTGCGTGTATCATGGCCAATGGCTGAATCAGGTATTTCAAAGTCGATACGGTGTAGTAATGCTGCTTTCTGAAAGAGGTTCTTGGCACTGGTCTCAATCCCTGGAGCGATGGCGCCGCCAATAAAATTTCCATCCTCATCGATGACGTCATACGTGGTGGCAGTTCCAAAATCCACAACAATAGCTGGTTTGCCGTACAGTTTTCCGGCAGCATAAACATTGGCTATGCGGTCAGCTCCGACTTCATTCGGTAAAGATACATCCAGTTTTATTCCGAGATTAATGGAGCCATTTATTTCGAAAGGGGTGATGTTGAGGTAATGGTCGCACATTTTCTTGAAGACAAATGTTTCCTTCGGCACCACGCTGCCGATAACAACAGCTGCGATTGTTTGCAGATCATGACCGGCATCCTGGGCGAGTAATTTGACAGCGACCCAGCATTCATCAATCGTCCGCGCGGAGTCTGTATTCAGCCGCCAACTTTCAATGATTTGCTCCTCGTTAAATAACCCCAGGACAACATTGGTATTCCCGATATCTATGGTCAAGATCATGTGCGTATTAAGTGGATATCACCACTTGAAAAAGTTTTTTCATTACTGTTGATTTTAATGATCGCAGCTCCATCTTCATTTATGCCAATAAATTCACCCAAGAGTGATTCATTTCCTGATTCAAACTTAACTGTCTTGTGCACATGATTACAATGATCTGTCCATTGGGTTGCAAGAGTGAATGTTTCTTGGGTTTCCTTTAATGAAATGTACAATTGTTCTAATGAATTGAGAATCATAGCCAGCACAAGTTCCCGCTGGATAGATGATCCATTTTCTATAAAAAAGGAAGTAGCATTAAGATCTTCGGGTAGTTCATTATCCTGTTCATTGATATTCAAGCCGATACCGATCACAACCCAATCCAGTGTTTGTCCTTGTACACGGCTTTCACAGAGTATTCCCCCCATTTTCTTATTATTAACTAGAATATCATTTGGCCATTTTAATTCAGCAGTCAAGCCTAATTCTGCAAATGTGTCCACAATTGCAACTCCGGTCATGAGCGGAAACCACCCGGCAAACCTGCTTTCCATTTCTGGTTTTAATATGAGCGAAGCAGTCAGGCTTTTCCCGGGAACAGATACCCAACTACGACCACCCCGTCCTTTACCGGCAGTCTGCTTATCAGTAATAACAACAGTTCCTTCATACACGCCTCCGTCAATCAAAGTCCAGGCGTCATCATTGGTGGTTTCTGTCCAAGTGTAATGTTCTATCTCTTTTCCAAAAATACGGGATGAGAGATTGGCTTGGATCAGGTTTTCGAAAATCAATGATTTATTCTATTTCATTAATTCGGATTGCAGCCATTTTTGCAAATCCACAGTAAAGACTATCAATTGATTCATACGTAATACATATTTTTAAATTATCTTCTTGAAATTCTTCTGCCAGAGATTCAGGTAAATAGAATTCATT
>CAZORD010000019.1:0-37864 GCA_964582455.1 uncultured bacterium
AGCGGGGTTTTTTGTATGCAGGTTTAGGGTTAGATTAATGGTTACAACAGGGAATTAAATAATATGACAGATATACTTATCAACCAGTCCGTGGCAATTCTATGTGATGGCAATAATATTGAGCGCAGTATCCATGAAATGTCCAAATCAACCAAAGCGATGATCAACTTCGATGAACTGATACCTAAACTTTTAAATGGCCGGGGGTTGAACAGGCTGATCTATTTTCGCGAGGGCAAATCCATTTCTGTAAAATTTGCAGAACGGCTCCATGAGAATTTTTATGGTTCCGTTGTGCCTTGTCATAAATCAGCCGATATTCCCCTCTCCATTAAAGCAACACAGCTGGCGTCTAAAGTTGATACAATCATTATCATGTCCGGTGATTCAGATTTTGTCGAATTGGTCACCCACCTGAAAGCAGAAGGCGTCCGTGTTGAGATCGCTGGTGTAAAACGGACGACAGCGAAAATATTAATAGAAGCATCTGACCATTACCATGAAATAACCAGTGATGATTGGTTTGTTTATAAAGCACCTAAAAGATCATCATATAAGAAAAAGTGAATAAATTATTATTTATTTTTTTTAGTCACCTTTTGTAAAGCACAATTTACCCTCACCCATGATGGGCTGGTCAGGGAATATAATGTATCCTATCCTGCCGATGCAGTCGATCCATGTCCGCTGATAATCAACCTGCATAATTTTAACGGCAGCGCAACGGTTGAAAAGTATACATTTTCCAGTGGAGCACATGATGCAGTATTTGTTCATTATAAGTTCAACGACGGCGGACATCAGTGGTATGGCTCTGATATGGGCGATGATCATATATCGTACATCGGGTTGAATAACCATGATATTCATGTTAGTGAAATTTTGATAGACTTCTTTTTGAACTATCAATTATCTGATTTTATTGTAACTGAAATTTCTGAAGAACATAATCTGGAATTACCAAATGACTATGTATACATAGCAACTACCCCAACCCATTCAATCCGCTTACGACAATCCCCTTCGAACTTCCGGAAAATAATTTTGTAATTGTTTCAATTTTTGACATAAAAGGCAATGAAATAAAAAGATTAGTAAACCGTAAACAGAAAAGTGGTTTTAAATCAATCCAATGGGATGCCACAAACAAATTAGGGAAACCAATGAGCGCAGGCATCTATTTATACCAGATCAAGGCAGGGCAGTTTGTGCAGACCAGGAAGATGGTTTTATTAAAATAACCTGCATTTAAAGGGAAAGCATTTAAGCAAGAGCCCCGCAGTCGCGGGGTTTTTTGTTTGTCCACATTATAGGGTTATTTTTTATAAATTCAAGAAAACAACAAGGAATTAAAAATGGGAAAAGGTCAAGATTCTAAAAAAGCAATTAAAAAAGCACCTGCTAAAACTAAAAAAGAAAAAAAAGCAGAAAAGAGACTTAAAAAAGCTAATCGATAATTATGCACAAGGAAGCGGTAGTGGCGGTTCGATTAATGAGTTGATTCTTCACAAAAAGAAGTGATACAAAGACATATTAAATGAAACACATCTGGCACAAATAAACGAGAATGGAAATGAGTACGAGTTTGTGGAGTATCTCAAGCAGGATACCGCCTCACGCAACGACTTCTCTAATGTGTAGGCAAGAATAAACCGAATTCCTAATGGTGTTATTAGGGGTGCTTTTTCCGCTACTTTTTTCGATAGCCGCTAGCCAGGTGGTGATCGAGGAGGCGTTTCCCAATTTGGTCTTTGCAGAACCTCTTGACCTGCAGTATGCCGCGGACGGCTCCGAGCGGCTCTTTGTGGTGGAACAGCAGGGCACCATTTACGTTTTTGAAAATGATGCTTTTGTAATGGATAAAACCATGTTCCTTGATATTCGGGATAGAGTAGTATTCCAAGGTGAGCGAGGGCTTCTCGGCCTGGCCTTTCACCCTGACTATGGAAATAACGGCTATTTTTTTGTCAACTATACAGCGCCAAATCCACTAAGAACGGTGATTTCCCGTTTCCAGGTAACAGCGGATGATCCTGATATAGGCGATGAATCGTCAGAATATATACTCATCGAAATTAACCAGCCTTTTAGTAATCATAACGGCGGTCAGATCATCTTTGGTCCCGATGGTTATTTATACATTGGAATGGGTGATGGCGGTTGGGGTGGTGACCCCTACAATCATGGGCAAGACCTGACAACACTTCTCGGCGCACTACTTCGAATTGATGTTGATACCGTCACTGCAACATCAAACTATGGCATTCCCATAGATAACCCTTTTGTTGCTAACACCCTGGGTTACAGGGAAGAAATTTATGCTTATGGACTTCGAAATCCATGGCGGTTTAGTTTTGACTCGGCAACCAATAACTGCTGGATCGCCGATGTGGGTCAGGATCTCTATGAAGAAATTGATATTCTGGAATATGGCGGTAACTACGGCTGGAACATTATGGAAGGATTGCACTGCTACAATCCACCCACGGGATGTGATACGACAGGATTGATCCTGCCCATTTATGAGTATGACCACAGCATGGGTGAATCTATCACAGGCGGATTTGTCTATCGAGGTACATTAGTTCCAGATATTTATGGAAAATATATATTTGCTGACTTTGAATACGGCGATGTATGGTCTTTAGAATATGATGGGAACAATGCTCCTGAAGTGAGCACTATTGGTAACATGGGACCTTATTCCGTCACTTCCTTTGGTGTGGACCAGGATGATGAACTGTACATCTGTTCATTTGATGGGAAGATATATAAATTTGTACAGACATATTCCCTTGTCGATCCTGGTGATATTACACCAAAGAAATTTTTTCTCCATCAAAACTATCCCAACCCGTTCAACCCGATAACGAAAATTTGCTATGAACTCCCAGAAAATAATTTTGTTACTGTTACAATATTCGACATAATAGGAAATGAAGTAAAAAAGTTAGTAAACCATAAACAGAAAAGTGGTTTTAAATCAATCCAATGGGATGCCACAAACAAATTAGGGAAACCAATGAGCGCAGGCATCTATTTATACCAGATCAAGGCAGGGCAGTTTGTGCAGACCAGGAAGATGGTTTTATTAAAATAACCTGCATTTAAAGGGAAAGCATTTAAGCAAGAGCCCCAATTACTAATCCAGCGTATTGGAATATAGTTAGAGCGGGGTTTTTGTAAATGGTGGTGGTAGATTGTTCGTATGAAAAGAATACTAGATAAGTTTCTTGAATTAAATGTTAAAAATGCCCGAGCCCGAGCCGAACGCAAAGGAAGGAACTTCAATGAGGAAAAATTTGTAAAAAAACAAAAAGCAGCCATACCCAGTTTAATCTGGTATGGAGTTATGATTTTATTCGTAAATTTTTTTCCTGGTCTAATTCCAGCTGAGCTGTTTCTTATCATTTTCGTTATTCTTATTCTCAAAGGATTGAATGATTATTTCGGCTGGATAAAAATAGCCCAAGGAAAGTGATATTATTCCCCACCCAAGAGAGTTTATTGTTTATAGAATTTGGGGTTGTTAGGGCAAAATTTTTTAGTCTTAATGGGTAATCAATCTTGAATACAAAACCTGGCCGAAATGATGCTTGTCACTGCGGCAGTGGCAAAAAATATAAGGTCTGTCATGGCCTTTCCAGTACTAAACCATATATACAGTGGACACTTATTGGTGTTTTAGTGTTGGCAGCGCTTTGGTTTTTCTTTTATGAATCTGAACCTGCAATAACACCGCATCGTACCAGCTCACCTGCTCCACCGGACGTCGGGCTCCTTTCTTTACAAAATGCGCAGGATTCTTTCTCCTCCCCATCACCCACTTCCACAGCCCCTGCTCCACCGGGTAAAGTTTGGTCAGTCGAGCACGGCCATTGGCATGATGCTTCTTCTTTACCAACATCCGCAACTTCAAATACGATTCCTAAAAAACCTAATTCTAAACCACCAGGCGAAGCACCTCCGGGTAAAGTATGGTCTCCAGAACATGGCCACTGGCATGATAAACAATAATTAACTCAAGACCATATGACCAGTTTTTTTTGTAAAAATTCTTACATTCCACTGTGAAGATTAGAATAAACCAATAAGAAAAAAATGAAAAATAACCTGTTTTTATTATTAATTCTTGGAAGTGCGCTATTCGGGGAATCTGACGCCAGCCTTGAATACCTGGGCCAGCTCTGGTTCGAAGGCAACTACAGTGGTGCAGATACATCCGGCGGTTCCGATGTATGGGGCTATACAACTCCGGACGGAGAAGAATACGCCATCATGGGTATTTATGAAGGAGTTGCAGTGATCCGAGTATCCAACCTGGAAGTCATCGATATTATTCCCGGGCCCCAGCAGGGTGACTCCTGGTACCACAGGGATATTAAGACGTATGGCCACTACGCCTACGTCGCCAATGAAATGAGCGGAACAAACGCAGGACTCATGATCCTGGACCTTCAGTATCTTCCAGACAGTGTACGATTTGTGGGGTCATACGCGATTTCCCCTTCTATCCGCAGTCACAATCTTTCTATCGATACAGCAACCGGTTTCGCCTATGTCGAAGAAACCAATGGCTGGCTGATCCTCGACCTTGCCGATCCTGAAAATCCCAATGATGCAGGCGTTATATCCGCTCCCGGCCACGACATTATGGTCCGTAATGACACTGCTTATGTAGCCGAGGGATGGGGAGGAACATTCTCTATCTGGGACGTCACCAGCAAATCGCACCCCCAGGAACTTGTTTCTGTCACTTCACCCACGAGCGGTTACCTCCACAACATCTGGCCCACAGAAAATGGAAACTATGTACTCACCACAGAAGAAACAGTTAACCGCACTGTTAAAATCTGGGACATTTCTGATCTGAATAATGTGAATATAGTGGCGCAATATCTGGACTCAAGCAACCTGGCTCATAATGCCCATGTGGAAGGTGATTATGCCTATATTTCGCACTATACTTCCGGAGTGGTGGTGCTGGATATTCACGATCCTGCTAATCCTGTCGAAGTGGCTGATTACGATACCTATGCTCCAAATGATGACCCGGTATTCGCTGGTTGCTGGGGTGTTTTTCCCCACACCTCCAACAGGATGGTGTTCACCAGTAGTATTGAAGGCTACCTACACATTTTTCAATTCAATGAAAGTGAAAGCGATGTGAATTCTGAAACTGCATTGCCGGGAGAATTTATTCTTCATCAGAATTATCCCAATCCTTTCAACCCAATAACTACACTCCGTTACTATCTACCTGAAAACAGTTTTGTTAATTTTACTATTTACGATATGCTGGGCAGGGAAGTGAAAAAACTGGTGAGTGGAGAACTGGTGAGTGGTTATCACAAAGCAATTTGGGATGCAACAAATAACCATGGTAGTCCGGTGAGTGCAGGTGTGTATTTATACCAGATTCAAGCTGGAGATTTTGTGCAAACGAAGAAAATGGTACTGTTGAAATAATCATTGAACATATTTGATTTTTAGTTTACACTTAAAGAAATATTGATTATAATTAAATGGAGTTTTAATTTAACTAACAAGGAAGGGATACAGATGAAAAAAGCACTATTACTTCTCATACCGCTCATGATCTTCATCAGCTGTGAAGATGAAAAAGAAGATAAAGATGTATCAGCATTTGTGGGTACATGGGAGGTTACATTCGCTGGTGAATATGAAAATTCAGACTGTACCGGCAGTTTAAATTCTACCTTGTGAAGTAAACCAACAAATAAGGTGATATGAAAAAGAAAAATCAATCCATTACTAAACTTGACTGGTGGAAGAATAAATCCATCAGTGAGGGATTGCCCAAGGGACATCCCTTTTTAGACAGAGAAAATGACAAACGGATCGGCAAAAAGGTATTAAAAGAAAATGCAGATATTATCCCCGACCCTTCCGACAATAAGGATGAGCTTTAAGCAAACAATCCGCAATGAACATATTAATCGTATTCGCTCACCCGAACCCAAAAAGTTTTTGTGGAGCTCTTAAGGACAGTTTTATTGCTGGTGTGAAGTTCAATAATCATCAAGTAGATGTCATCGACTTATATAAAGAAAACTTTGATCCAATTTCCTTCGGAGATAACGAAATAACACCAGAAATTGAAAATTATCAGCAGTTAATCAAGAATTCCAACTGCCTTGTTTTTATTTATCCAGTTTGGTGGTTTAGAGCGCCAGCTATCCTGGAAGGTTGGATTGATCGTGTATTTACAGTGGGTTTTGCCTTTAATTTTAGAAAGGTCATAGGCAATTGGGGCAGGCCGGTTGGCTTGCTTCCCTGTGCTAAGGCAATTATAATTAATACCTATGGTTCCCCAGCTTTCGCTACAAAATATTTCTACATGAATATTCCTTTCAGGAGACTGAAAAGAGGAGTTCTAAAGTTGTGCGGAATAAAGAAGATTAAGAGATTCAACTGCTGGTCAGTCCCTTTCGTTTCTGATGAAAAAAGGAAAGCTTACCTAAACAAAGTATTTAGCATTGGCCAAAGGTTGAAATAAACGACACAATGCATGATAATGAAAAATACAGTTAATTATATAATTGAATTGAAAGGCTAGATTGTAGACATGAACGAACGAAATGGTATAGTTATATTATTTTTTGCAGTAGTGGGGATGATTTTTCTTAATCCCAATAAGGCGTCCCTGAAACGGCAGGCTGACGATGAATCAGCCAAGGCCAATGCATATTTTGAAAAAGTGTTCCAAGATAGGGTAGACCGCAGTCCCGAATTCAAGATGTGGTTGGGAATCAAGGAGGACCAGGGGCATTGGGACGATAATTCCGAAAGGGCTTCGCAAGTCAGTTTTGCACGGACCAAAAATGAACTGCGCTGGCTGAAAAACAATATTGATTACGAAATGCTGGATGAACAGACACAATTGAGCTACGATTTATTTGTCTATGAACACGAGCGCAGCATCGCCAATCACAAGTACCGCTACCATAATTATCCTTTCAACCAGATGCACGGTTTGCAGTCCGGGATTCCGGCAGACCTGATCAGCATGCATAAAGTGGAAACAATAGAGGATGCCCAAAATTATATCAGCCGCCTGCAAAAAATTCCAATACTATTCAAACATGCCCTTATAGGACTTGAAAAACGCAGGGCTGTGGGAATCATCCCTCCTGAGTTTGTTTTTCCCCATGTTCTTCGCGACTGCAGAAATGTGATCTCTAATGAACCGTTTGAAAACATGGGAATTGACGGAACGCTCCTGGAAGATTTCAGGAAAAAGGTCAATTCCCTGGACATCAGGCAGCGCCAACGGGATCGACTTTTGGTTCAGGCCAATCTAGCTTTAGTAAAACACGTACAACCGGCTTATGAAGAACTCATCTCCTATTTTGAGGATCTCCAGGATGAGGCATCCCCAACCTATGGTATTTGGGATTTTCCGGATGGAGAGAATTTTTACAATTCTCGCTTGGCATCCATTACCACAACAGATATGACAGCCCATGAAATCCATGAAGTTGGACTCAGTGAAGTCGAACGGATCCATGGAGAAATGCGTGCAATAATGAAACAGGTTGGATTTAACGGTACACTCCAGGAGTTTTTCGTTCATGTGAACGAGGATGATCAGCATTTTTATGAGGACTCTGATCAAGGTCGCGCTGACTATGTTACAGAAGCTGTTCGTATAGTGGATGAGATGCGCGGTGTGCTGGATGAATTGTTTATCACCAAACCCAAAGCAGAGATCGTGGTCAAACCGGTGGAGGCATTTCGGGAGGAATCAGCCGGAAAGGCATTTTACCAGAGCGCCGCCTTGGATGGATCTCGCCCCGGAACGTATTATGTGAACACCTACGATATGAAAGCCATCCCGAAATATCAAATGGAAGCGTTAGCGTATCATGAAGGAATTCCCGGTCACCATATGCAGATTGCCATTTCCCAGGAGTTAGAAGATATTCCCATGTTTCGCAAGTTCGGCTGGTATACAGCTTATGGAGAAGGATGGGCGCTCTACAGTGAATATGTTCCAAAAGAGATTGGATTTTATACAGACCCCTATTCTGATTTTGGCCGCTTGGCCATGGAACTTTGGCGGGCGTGTCGATTGGTAGTGGATACCGGAATCCATGCCAAGAAATGGACCCGGGAACAAGGAATTGATTATTATATGAATAATACGCCAAACGTAGAAACAGACGCAGTGAAAATGGTGGAACGGCATATTGTTATGGCCGGCCAGGCAACGGGTTATAAAATCGGTATGCTTAAGATATTGGAGCTCCGCGAAAAAGCCAGGGTAGAACTGGGCGATGCTTTTGATATTCGAGAATATCATGATGTGGTGTTGACCAATGGCCGCCTGCCTTTGAATATTTTAGAAAACCAAGTCGACAAATGGATCTCATCAAAATTGAATTAAGATGAGATTTTCCACACTGGCACAAACAAACCGTACATTATGGGCATTGGGCTTTTTTAAGATTCCACTCATATTTTTCTGCCGCCCTAAGATCCATGACATTAGTGATGATAAATGTGTCATTCGCATTCCGTGTAAACGCCGAGTCAAAAATCATGTCAATTCAATGTATATTGGCGCCCTCACAATTGGGGCTGACCTTGCTGGCGGCTTTTTGGCTATGCGCCATATTGAAAAAACAGGGAAGAAGATCATTCTTATCTTTAAAGATATGAAAGCCGATTATTTGAAACTGGTGGAAGGGGATGCTTTTTTTACTTGTAAAGATGGAGCAAAAATACAGGAAACAGTTCGTTTAGCTGCAGAAAAGGGAGAACGGCAGAATATTCCTGTGGATATTACTGTTACAGTTCCAAGTCACTTGGGAAATGAGCCGGCTGCGCAATATACATTAACGTTATCAATCAAAGATAAAAGCTGACCGGTGGACATTTTTAGTCATGGTCTCTGGGGGAGGGGTTTGTTCGGCTATAGAGGATATCCGTGGCTGGCATTGTTTTTTGGCATGTTTCCCGATCTTTTTTCTTTCGGTATATTTGCAGTAATCAGGGTATTTAAAGGAACTTTTCAGATGGGACCGCCGCCACTGGACATTATCCCTGGCTGGGTTCATTTTAATTACAATTTTTCCCACAGTTTTATACCAGCATTGATTGTTATTGGAATAGTTGCATGGCGAAAAAAGGATGTTGCTTTTGCCATGCTGGGCTGGCCGCTGCATATTGTTATGGATTTTCCATTTCATATAAAGGAATATTTTCCCACACAGTTTTTATGGCCTGTGTCAGATTATGCTATTGATGGAATTCCATGGTCCCATCCTTTGGTGTGGTATCCGAATCTTGCGGGAATTATAATTCTCTACATTTACAGGTTTAAACAAATAAGGGATTGATATGAAAACAGGTATAATCAGGCATTATGATAGTGAAAAGAAATTTGGCTTTATACGCAGTGATGAAGGTGATGATTATTTTTTCCACGGCGGCAGTTTGAGTCCCCGCTTGCAGCGCATGGCCGGGTTAATACGCGAGGGCTTTCGGGTAAAGTTTGATACGGATTTTGATATGAAGGGTGATAAGGCTGTTAATGTACAGCCGGAATGACTCGCTATAAAAAATTAAAGCTTAACTTGCGAAAAGCCGCTTGTGTTCTGATTCTACCTTTTCGGGTGAAATTGGTTTGGAGAGCTCCATGAAAAACGCCAGAAACCACATCACAAAAATACCAAAAACCAAGAACACCAATTGCCATACCCAGATAGAGGGTAATCCAAAGGGATTCCAGGTAACTGGATTGTTGGGATCAGAAAAGATGGTATTGCCAATAGTTGCAAAAGGGCCAAACCCAACTAAAAACCAGAATATGGTCAATCCAATAGCCAGGGGAATGTATTTCCGCTTGGCTTCAGGAACGCCGGCAAGCCTCTTTAAAAATGTATGCTTTTTCTTTTTTTCTTTCTTTTCAATTTCAGTATCTGGGTAGAGATAGGAAAATGCAATTGTGCACAACAGGTTAAAGAAAATACCCCAACCGGCGCTATGAATAGTTAGGGGGTATGCTCCCCACGGCAGGCCAAAAACAGCTGCAATTTTATCCGTTAGCGTTACGCCAATTAATCCTGCTATCAATCCTATGGTAACTCCCCTCCTGGAAAACCATGGGAAATAAAGATTGCCCAGCAAAGCGGGATACATCTGGAATCCATAAGCAACAGCCAGACCGCCCAGCATAACAATCGCCTGGGTCGCTTTGGCGGCAACAATCAATGCGGCCAAGGCAACCACAACCACAAAAATTCTACCAATTAATTTCTGCAGATCCTCTGATGCATCTTTTTTGTAATATTGCTTGTAAATATCCCTAGTGATCATTCCGCTGAATGTGGACATATACGCTGCTCCAGTACTCTGCATAGCAGCAAGGGCGCAGACGGCCAATAGGCCCACGAGCCAGGGGGCAGTACCGGACATAAGGTTAATCAGTTTTGGCACAAGTGTTTTATCATTTACCGAATCAAAAATTCCCTTTTTCACCAGCAGTTCACCGGACATACCCTGGAAGATTGTAAATGTGAACAGGATGATACCGATGATCAATGATGAAGCGACTACCTGCTGCCAGCGGAAAGCTTTTGAAGTTTTATTGGAATAGGACCACATGGAAAACGCTGGTGAGGATTGGATTCCCATGAGGGCAAACATATAGGTCATACACATCATTCCTGTCCAGACTCCGCCAACTGCTTTGCCGCCGGATGATACCAATTGAATCGCTCCCGGTATTGCTACCCGCTTCGAATAACCATCCGGCGTAAGATTAGTCCCTGTTGCCACATCCCCTCTTACTAAATTACCGATACCATCCGTAAATGCTGTCCAGCCACCGGACCATGAAACGGCGATACCACCCAGGATGACGATTCCAACCGCCAACAGGATGGCTTGGGCGCAATCTACATAGGCCACTGAACGCAACCCGCCTGAAGCCACATAAATCACAACAATGGTGGATAACATAAACATACCCGCATTCACGCTGATCAGGTTATCTGTTAGAATATTGAATAGGGCTCCGGACGCCTTCAGCTGAACACCCAGGTAAGGAACGCTGAATAAAAATGCCACCAACACCGTCAGGATGCGCATGGAATTCCCGCCGTAATAGTGGGAATACATTTCACCGGGGGTAACATACTTGAAGGACCGCCCCAAAACCCATTGCCTGCGGAGGAAGAGAACACCCGTAAATGGAATGGTGAGTGCATAAAAAGATGCAAATGCATAGGGCAAACCATCTGTAAGAATTTTACCGGGGTGGCCTACAAAGGTCCAGCCGCTGAAACTGGTTGCTGTGGCTGCCAGAACGAAAACCCAAATACCCAACGATCTCCCCGCTATAAAATAATCTGCTGATGTTTTGGCGCTTTTGGCTCCTTTGATGCCCCAGAATAGACAGTAAGCCCAGTAAAGGCCGACAAAGGTAAACAGCCAGATGATTTTTGATTCCATTTATTTTCTTGGTTTGGTTAAGATGATTTTAGTGGATTATTATTAATTGACTACTCTTTTAAAAGCAAGTATGAATGATAAAATTAAAATAATTCAATAACCCTAACAAATTATATGATAGCTTTACGCAAAAATTGCATAAATGGAAACATGGCTTTATAATCTGATGAAAAATTAGAGATTATATTTTCAGATGAAAGGTCCAATTTATTTTTTGAGCACCCCGCCAGGAAATCCTTATAGCGCAGCCATCTGATCTGGGGGTGGTCTTTGGGATACCCCTTGGGAGTTGTTTTTAATTGTTCTCCGCCCATATCACCAAAATGTTTCTTGAATGTTTTTCCCAAAACGATCTTTTCAAGATCAGCATGATGATTAATGATGTACTCGCGAATATTATCTAATATTTCTTTTGGAGGGTGCCAGATACCACCACCGAGATATGTATTTTCAGGATCAAGGTGAATATAATAACCGGGAAATAAAACATTCTTTCCCCCGCCTTTTATCGCCGCGCTAAACCACGTTTTGTAGGGACTCTTATCTTTGGAAAAACGGACATCACGATAAATTCGGAACAAACATTCCCGCGGTTGTACGCCAATTAAAGTTTCATCAAATCCGGAAATATTGTGCAGCAGGATTGCCACCATGTCAGTGAAATTAGCCAATGCTGCCTGGTAGTCATCTTTATGATCGTTGAACCAGGGGCGGTCGTTATTCTGCTTTAGCCTGGATAGAAAATCAAGTGTACCTTTTTCAATCATAACTGTACTCCTCTGCAAAAGCTAATCGTTCTCCAATAGGCGGATGAGAATAATAGAGCCATTTTACCCACCAGCTTGGATACGCATTGGACAAATTACGGTTCGCCAATCCGGCCATGGCTCCGAGAAATGCATTTTTTTCGGGATAGAGTTCCAATGAGCAGTCATCGGCTTGGCGTTCGAAGTATCTGGACAACCAATTATTCAGGGGTCCAAATAATAATCCCGACAAAATACCCATGATCAGCCCAATCATGGGAAAGAGAGCCAAATTCGCTACATTTGAAGTCAGAAATTCCGGGAAGAATTTTTTCAGTACCATATCCAAGAGATAAAATGTAATCAATTGCTGGGCTGTACCGATGACAATATTCTTGGGTAAATGGGCATAACGGTAATGACCCACTTCATGGGCAATAACAGAAGAGATTTCGGGATGGCTCATATGCTCCAGGAGATTATCGGCCATGACCACCCTGCGAGTTTTCCCTAAACCGGCTAAAAAGGCATTTTCTTTTTTGGTTTGACGGCTCATATCCTGGCGAAAAAAGCCCCCGGGTTTTAATCCCGCCTTTTCCAGGATTCCCGTTAATTGATTTACCAGGCTTTCATCTTCGATGGGATCATACTTATTGAATATAGGCGCAATGACTACCGGAAAAAGTGTAGCAAAAATAACAGAAACCAAAGCTGTAATTACCCCGGCAACCAGCCACCAAATTTCAGGAAACGTGGCAAAAACCCAGTACAGTAATCCAAGCAGAAGGGGGAACAAGACCAGGCTCACCAAAAATGATTTCAATTGATCCAGCGCCCAGGTTTTATGGGTATAATTGGAAAAGCCCCATTTATGTTCATGAACATATCCTGAATAATATCCAAGGGGTAATCCAATAATGGTTGAAATTAATTGAAATATGACTACATATATCAGGAACGTCCAGATGAAAGCATATTCCAAATTGGCGATTTGCTGGCTGAATCCGGAAAAATAATACCAGAGAATAAAGGCCAATGAAATGACCGAACCTAATAACCCAAAGATTCGTTTTTCTTTTTCGTACTTCTGGGCTTGGCGCTGTTTGTTAGCATCCAAAAGGGGATGGATATTTTGCATGGGTAGAATTTAGTAAAGAAAGAAGGTATTTACTTCAGCAGGGTCACCCGCTGGGACTGGGCACTGCCGGCCGCTTCAACCTGGATAAGGTAAACACCGGAAGACAAGTCGCGGCCATCCAGGATAAAATCATGTTGACCGGCATTGAGCTTGCCAAGGTGCTGCGATCGGATTTCCCTGCCTTTTATATCAAACACCCGTACAGTTGCCTTTGTAGCAGAGGGTAATTCAAAACGAATATTAGTCGCCGGGTTAAAGGGGTTTGGGAATGCAGGAAAAAGTGTAAATGCTTCCGGAACAGCCGGAGAGCCGCTTGCTGATAATGGACTGGCCACAAAAGGAATTGGGTTAAACGTATCCTGAAAGACCGCTTGTGAAATGCTTGGATCCAGTCCAAACCAGTCTTCGATCAACGTTGTATACACCTGCCGAAAATCGTGTTCCACCAACAGGTTATTGTTATTATCCAAATTGGATAAACTGGGTTGCGAACCATATACATCGCCAATGGTAGTAGTTCCAAAAGTAAAAATCGGTCCGCTGGTACCATGGTCGGTTCCATTAGAACCATTTTCCCCAACACGTCTTCCAAATTCGGATGTGGTCATAATCATTACACGGTCATCTAGTCCCTGGTTCTTGATGTCTTGCAAAAACGCGCTGATGGCGTTAGATATCTGGATTAGCCGCTGTGGATGCTCGCCATCTTGTCCGGCATGGGTGTCGAAACCGCCGATATGCAGGCGATAGATGGGTGTATTCAATCCGCCTGAAATAAGTTTGGCTGTAACAGCTAATTGATCCCCCAGATTGGTATTAGGATATGCAATCGTCAGATTGCCATCTTGGCCGGCGCTATAGATTTCTTCAGAATACTCCAGTGTTGTTAAATCCAGTTCACGGACAAAATTCAGTTCATTACCCCCAAAAGTGTCCGGGGGCGGGTCATTTGAACCGGGGACATAATTCTCGTTTACAATATAATACATGATTTCCGGGTCAAAAAGCATGGTGGCAAAATTGGTTTGCGTACTCTGGAATTCAAGCAGGTTGGCACTGCCGAATTGAATAGCGATAGGATGATCAGGGGATCCTTCAGGGAAATTGGGATATTCGTTCTGTAAAAGCCTGCCCAGCCAGCCGCTGGACCATATTTCATCAGCAGGCGAGCCGGTCACCCAAATATCCGAAGAACGGAAGTGGGACAAATTACCCTGGGGATAACCCACACCGTGGATTATGCCCATTTCGCCATTTTGAAAGATAGGTACAAGGGGTGCCATCTGGGGGTGAAAGCCGCTGTCTTCCGTAACCATCAATGCATTATTTTCATTTATAGCCAAGGTAGGCCGCAATTGATGATAGAGTGAATCATAAACCGGAATGACCGAATTCAAACCATCGTTTCCGCCATCCATTTTTATCAGCACCAGGATTCGGTCTGAGTCCCATGTGCCTGTCTTGCGGCGAATATTCTGCCTTGATTTGCCCAAAGCCATGAGCGGTAGCTTGGCGCCCATGATGGACAATACCATGCTTGTTTTAATAAAATCCCTGCGCTTCATAACAGCTGGAACTCCGGTTTGCGCATCATGTATTTAATCAAATTCCGCAAGCGCAGCGGGGCCCCGTCATCATTGATATTCCAATCATAAACTGCTGCTCCTTCCAAAAGAGCATACAATAATTGTTCTTCCAGATCATCTGAAATAGGCAGAGGAAAGAAAAGTTTGGCAAAATCCTGAACAATGGCTTCGGCATCATTTGGATCACTCAACGTTTGCGCAAAGGCAACTACATCCGGTTCAAAATCGAGATCCCCGCCAAATAGATTCGAACCATCCGTCATTGTAGCTGAAAACAATTTACGCATGGGCAGGGTGATGGAATTGAGCCAGGAACGATAGCCTGCCCAGCCGTTTACATTGGGTGGGTTATTGGGAATCATGCCCATGTAATACTGCAGGCGAATTAAATAATTTTGGGGAATGTTTTCTTCAGCGACATTCAGTTGCCGGAATACTCCCTGGGTAACCGTTAATGGGTTGCGGATCAGACAGCCCCGGTAATTTTCATCATAAAAATGGCTACTGGTCAACACGTGCTCCATAACGGGCAATATTTCATAATTATTATTACGCAATATTGTTGCCATTTCAGCTACAAATGAATCATCCGGAACTTCGTATACAAACCATTTATAAATTTTTTCGCATACAAAATTAGCTGTCTGGTCCTGCTGCAAAATAATATCAATAATATCATCGCCGTCAAAATTTCCTGTTTGCCCTAAAAATGTCTTTTGGCCAAAATCATGGTTTTGCTGCCAATAATAACCGAAACCGGTTGCCTGATTGTAAGAGTAATTGGTATTCACACCATTGGTAGCATAGCCAGTAAACGCCCTGGCAGCTTCTTCAACATCTGATTGTGTATAATTATCAACTCCAATGGTAAACAGCTCCATCAATTCACGGGAAAAATTTTCATTAGGATGGGAAACTGTGCTGCGATTGGTGTCCAACCAGATCATCATTGCGGGTCCAAAAGTGACACGGCGCAGGAGTTCCCTGAAATTGCCCAGGGAATGTTCCCGGAGGACTGCATTTTGTTCATACATGGCTTGGGGAAAAAAGACACCATCAATCGACGTGGCAAAATGGTTGTGCCAGAATAGAGTCATGTTTTCCACGATGGATGTAGGCTGGATAGCCATGCGCTTCATCCACCAGGCGATAAGTTGGTATTGCCGCTGGTAGTATGTTTCAATCAATGCCATGATCTCTTCTTCAGTCAGGGCATTGAATTGGGGCGGCGGTTCATTCACCCAGTCTCCCGGCGGATCGGGCTGATCCTGTGCAGCGAGGATGGTATCAACAGTATTTTCCATGGAGTCCGAACCTGCTGTAGTAATTTCAGGAAATGTGGGTGCGAATAATGTTCGGCGCAAGAGGTGTGCAGCGGCATCATCGTTCCAGTCAACTGTTGCCTGTCTCCCGGAAGGCGTTATAGGAACAGGAGTATAATCTTTTTTGGGTGGATGGTAGGGTGCCGGTTTATCCTCCAGGAATGAGCGGTAGAGTTTCGCAACTCGTGCAGTGGGCCAGTCTTTTTTTATGTGATCCGACTGACCCGCTTTTCTACTGCGGTGCGCAATGAATTCCCGCCTGGTAATGGTTTCAGCCATAGTTATGTGAAATTACATCTGTGAAAAATTAAATGGTAGCATAATTGCCTAAATAGACTCCATTTTTTCTGGAAGGTAAAGTTCGTTATCTTTTATAAAATCTTTTATAATGGTACCGGCCCGCAGGGGAATTTTATGGGGAGCTTTGTAAGTCTCCATGCGTACGCAATAGCCATGTTCATTCAGCAGATTGTGTGCTTTTTGCCCCTTATCCACTGTGATAATATCATCTTCCGTGCCGTGCAAGATAAGGATGGGTGTTTGGCGGCTGATGTCCGTAGCATCTTTAAAAAGACTTTCCGGGTTGCGGATGAAACCGGCGATGGGAATAATGCCGCCAATGGCAAAATCCAGACGCAGAGCAACATGAAAACATAACCCGGCACCCATGGAAAAACCGATCAAGTAAATATCCTTTGGTGCAAAGCCGTCCTCCAAAACCTGGGAAATGAGCGCAGTAGTTAATGCAAATGTTTTTTCATATTTCCAGCCTTTTTCATCTGATCCGCTGAACCATGTAAAGCCTTCACCAACATCAGCTTTGTAGGGTGCCCTGGGCATATACCATTTGGTATCTTGCAGCCGCATGGACTGGGCTACAGGAACCATGGTGTGTTCGTCCCCGGTCCAGCCGTGGAGGCCAATGACCGCTTTTTTTGGCTGGTCAGAATCCTGGTAGTAGTTAATGATCAATGGTTACTGATCGCAGCAGCAGTCGTCAACGACCATGACCGTCTCCAGGTCAAATTCAGTCCCATCCAGTTTATAGCGGATACAGGCACCCACTTCAATACCTTCAACTGCACCAAGTGCCGAAAGATCTTCCGTTGTTACTTCATTGAAAAGATATCCATCCAGAATGGTGCCCCCGCAATCATCACAGCCTTCTTCTTTTTCGCAGGCCGTAAAGGCGATCATAATACACAATGATGTTACAAGTAACTTTGTTTTCATAATGTTACCTCAAGGCCTTTCAAAATTGGCAGCGGACATTAATGTCCATTTACCATTATCCGGTGTACGGCTGGGTTCCAGGCGGAACAACTCGCCTGTTGTTGTATCAAGCAAATAATGCCAGTGCGTGCGGTCAATGTTGAAGCTCTGCAATTGATAACGGCCTGACTCATCTTTCTTTCCGATCTCATCCCGCATAAATTGCTCCAGGCGGTTCAAGATAGAATGAAGTGAATCTTCCTCTGTTTCAACTGCTCCTACAAAAACAAAAAAGGATGCAGTTAAAAGCAGTCCTGTTATGAAACCAATGATGGTTTTTTTCATGGCGTCTCCTTGTGTTTATAATGGTTGTGTTCGGCTGGCTTCAAAAGCAGCCATGCGTTCAATAAAATCTTGTTCATTTGCTGCCTGTAATAAGGCACTTATTTCAATATTTTTTTCAATAGTAATGGTCGGTGTTTTGCCGTAATCATGGCCAGGATAAACAATTGTATCTTGGGGCAAGGTAAGCAATTTATTGTAGACTGAACGATAGAGTTCTCCTGTATCACTGCCTTTGCTGATCGTCCGCCCGGTACGGCCTACAAATAATGTATCCCCAGTAAAAATTACATTCTCCATTTTAAAACATGTTGAATCCGGATAATGACCCGGAGTATGGAGCACATCAATGGTTAATTGACCGATCTGGATCTGTTCCCCGTCCAGTGCCGGGTGGACGTTTACAGCACTGATGCGCCCGGATGATGCTTCATGTATAATAATCAGCAGTTCAGGGAATTCTTCTAAATATTCATCAATAAAAGCGATATGATCACCATGTGTGTGTGTGATCAGCATGGCGACAAATGCACCATTTATAAAAGGTCGAACGGTTTTTAGGGGTAAAGCAGCATCAATTGCTACCTGGGCCCTGCTTTGCATGCAAGTGAGGATATACTGGAAATTTTCATCATATCCGCCCTTGAATGAACGTATTGTAAAATCTGTGTTAATCATTATAATATGATACTGTTTCTGAACAGGGGATAGTTTATCTTCAACGAGTCAGAAATGCACTATTTAAGTTAAATTAAACTTGGAATGAAAAAATCATGAAAGATACAGGCCTATATTTGATCATAGCTGGTGTAGCCATCTTCGTCATTGTATTTATTGGAAAAATAATATCATTCATTGCCAACAACCCTCTTTTAGGGTTAGCGACGGTTGCTATCATCTTTGGAGTGATACTCTTATTGCTCAATATGATCAAGGAGAATAAAGCAGCAAAAAAGAACGAACCTTTTCGGGGAGTTGAAAAATGATCATTACAACAACTGAAGCAATAGCTGGATATGAAATCACTAAACACCTGGGTGTGGTCATCGGAAATACGATACGCGCCCGGCACTTGGGTAAGGATATCAAAGCAGGACTGCGCAGCCTGGTAGGTGGTGAAATTACCGAGTATACAGGTATGTTATCAGAATCCAGAGAACAGGCCCTGCAGCGCATGATCGAACGAGGAACAGAACTCGACGCTGACGCCATTGTTGGTGTGCGTTTTCAGACTTCCATGATCATGCAGACAACTGCTGAACTGCTGGTGTATGGGACAGCCGTAAAAATGTCATTAATATCTGATTAAGTCTTTTTTATTGCCGGATCTGATACTGTATATTCGGCGGCAAATTTTTATTTAATAATCCATATTTTAAACAATTTAGAAAGGTAAACATGAAAAAATTTATTGCAATTATAACCGGGTGTTTCTTCATCGGATGCGGTTCGTCTGATAATGAACAGGCCGCAAAGCTGGAAACAGCTGTGGATTCTGTCAGCTACAGTATTGGGGTGGATATCGGTAAAAATATGAAAACACAGGAATTAGAAATTAATGAAAAAGCAATGTTCGCCGGCTGGAAAGCAGCTTTCAATGGTGAAGACCTGCAATTGACAGATGAAGCTATGCTGGCAAAGCTGAATAACTTCCGCAAAGAATTGCAAGGGAAAGTCCAGCAAAGGGCCAAGGTAATGGCAGAAGAAAACCTGTCCAAAGGAAGTGCTTATTTAGCTGAAAATGCAAAAAAGGAAGGTGTGGTTACAACAGAAAGCGGGTTACAGTATAAAGTTGTTAATCAAGGAAGTGGCCCTATCCCCACCTCTAAAGATAAAGTGACAGTTCATTATAAAGGAACTCTCATCAATGGCGATGAATTTGACAGTTCATACAAACGCGGCCAGCCATATATAACTCCGGTAACGGGTGTGATCAAAGGCTGGACAGAAGCACTGCAGTTAATGCCTGTGGGTTCCAAGTGGGAATTATGTATTCCTTCCAACCTGGCTTACGGCAACAGTCCCAGAGGCCCGGGAGGACCAAACAGTACTCTTCTTTTTGAAGTGGAGTTATTAGGGATAGAATAACCTATTTTACCAAAAGCAGTTTGCTTGTGATGGTCTTCTGTCCAGCAATCATCCTGCAAAAATAAATACCGCTGGCATTGTGTTCGGCATCCCATTTTACATCATAAAAACCGGGTTCCATTTCAGATTGGACAAGTGTTTCAACGAACTGTCCTTTGATATCATAAATTTCCACAGTAACCAAACCAGCTTCCCTAATGGCATAACGGATGAACGTAACCGGGTTGAAGGGGTTGGGATAGTTGGGATAGAGTTTGAATTCACCGGGAGTTAACACATTCATTTTTTGAGTGCCTGAACTGACAACATTGTCATCTGCGTTGTAAAACACATGTGCAACAGTCATGCTTGTTGGATCATCTATATCCGGAAGAATAAACATAGACTTTGCTTCCAGTGATTCTGCAAAACTGCCAAAATCCACAATGTATTTCCCTAATTGTTCATCATGGTGTATTAATGATATACCCTTATCTCCATAAGCTGGAGGAATGATTTCAACCTTTCCGGCTATAGGATCATACTGAACATATACGTGCCCGCTGATTGTCCCCTCTGGAACAGAAATGGATGATGAAAGCCAATCCGGCTGTGGGCCGATCGTTTGCCGGTAGGAAACCTACTGATTTGTACCCCGGACAGGATTCGAACCTGTGGCCTACGGATTAGAAGTCCGTTGCTCTATCCAGCTGAGCTACCGGGGCATATCAAAAAACTTTTCCGGTAGCGAAGCTGCCTGTCCCGACATTTTGTCGGGAAGCTACCGGGGTAGTTGAGGGGTGCAAAATTAGTACTCTTCGACGGTAGAATTTTAATGCAATTTTGGTGAAAAAGTGCTCATTTTTCTCGTCGAGACACCGACGAGAAAAATCTTGACTTGTTTACCCTCGATAGTGTAACATTCACCGTCGAGAGACCAAAAGCCTATTTTCATTTAATCAACAAAAAGGAGCCAATAATGGCTGAAACAGTAAAAAGTACAGGCGTTTCCAAGGAATCAGGCTATCTCTACTACCTCGGTAAAGATGGCAACGTCTGGCGTTCAAAGATGGCCCGCGCCGGTAAAGGTGGCGGTAACGCAGAACAAGTCGCACATGCTGGTGTAACTCGTGAATCTGGCTATCTTTATTTCATCGACAAGAATGGTGATGTGGCTCGTGCCCCAATGGCAAGAGGCCGAAAATAATCAACATACCAAGATGATTGAAAAGCCCTCCCTTTTGGGGGGGCTTTTTTATTTTATAACTTTTCTGTAGATTTCACCTTAACCACATACCAATGATTAAGCAATTTTCACGTAAAAATTCATTCATTACAGGATGGTTTCTCTTCGTGATGACATCTACATGGAATTGTTCTGACTTAGGGACAAATCCAGATAACGAAGATAATAACGTTACCATAGGTGTTATCAGTTATACTGAAGATATTCAAGCCATTTTTAATAGTAACTGCACTGTCTGCCATCCTAATTCGGCTCAATTGAATCTAACTTCATACAGTGGATTAATGGCTGGAGGCACACATGGTGATGTGGTTATTCCCGGAGATGGAGCCGGAAGTATCATCATTCAGAAATTAGGCAGTAGCCCTCCCTTTGGAGATCAAATGCCCCAGGGAGCAGCTTCTTTGAGTGCTACTAAAATTGAATTAATTACAGCATGGATAGATGCAGGTGCTAAAAATAACTAGCATGTTTTTGATTATGTCTGTTTTTCTGCAGGCACTCCCGCGTTTTGCTATCCAGGAAGGAACTACCTGTAATTTATGCCATGTGGATCCCAATGGCGGCAGTATACGAAATGATTATGGTATTACTGTTGCCAGCTCAGAACTATCAAGATCTCAAGGTAGTGATCGAATAGCAAACTATACTGGAATAATAAATGATCATCTCCGCGTGGGTGGAGATATTCGTTTTCTAAATTATAACACTAATGATGAAGGACAGTTAAAAAGTGCACTTTTTCCTATGCAGGTAGATATTGCAGCATACTGGCAAATTAATGAGAATATAGGTGTGTTAGCTGAACAGGATCTTTTGCGTGGACAAAATGAAGCGTGGTTATTGTGGACAGGTTTACCTTTGAATGGCTATATGAAAGCAGGAAAAGATTTGCCAGCGTATGGGTTGAATGTGGATGATCATACATCATTTATACGTGGCGGTAATATTCGTAAAAAAGCACTGCAATATGAAGGACTTGTATTTTCTCCATATTTATCTCCTCCTGGTATAGTAGAATTTGGTATAAATGTTGGCAATTTCAATTTAAGTCAGAGCATTACCAATCAGTTCATCAATGAATCCAGCAGCGGTGGTTTTGGAGAATATTTGCATGATAAAGCATTTACGACGCGATTTGAATGGTGGCCAACGATAGGAAGTATAAATGGCTTCCTTGGAGGTACAATACTACAACAGGGAATAATACGTTTTAGTGGGCTTTTTGGCGGAATGTCTATGGGAAAGATTACATGGACAGGAGCAGTAGACATTGCTGAAGATTATGCATCCACAGGCACTGTATTAACCTCATACAGTGAATTAAACTATAATTTTAGTAATGGATTAAACATGCAGTTAAAATATGATTTTTTTGATGAAGATATTGATACCTCCGGCTCATCTATAAATCGTATTACATTCGGGGCAGAATTTTTCCCGATTCCTTTTGTGGAAATACGCAGTCAAGTGCGGTTTACTGACGTAACAGGGAATTCAATGGCGTTGAAGCCAGAATATTTATTGATGATTCATACATGGTTCTAAAAGGAAAACATATGCGGTTGATGTTATGCATCATTTTCATCTCTTCAATCTTCGCAGAAGATGATAAAAAGAGTGAACTGAAAAATGTACAGGTACTGCCTTATACTAAAAAGGCAGATATTATGAAATACATGAAAAATACCGTAACCAAGGAATTAGGTGTCAAATGCAAATATTGCCATAACTTGAAGGATTTCAGCAGTGATGAAAATGAAAAAAAAGTTGCAGCCAGGGAAATGATGAGTATGGTAATGTATATTAATAAGAATACAATGAAGCCCATGAAGTTACACGAAGTTACCTGCTGGGTATGTCATCGCGGCCAAAAACATCCGGATCATAAATGATCAAGCATTATTTACTACTAACATTCAGCTTATTCTGGGTAACCTGTACGCCGCCTCCATTCCCTTATGTGATTGAAGTAATAAATGAGATCCCTATCCTTACCCCACCTGAAAAAGCGGTTATTATTCCCTTAAAAACATTACCCAAAGGCTGGATAAATAATCGTGAAACATTAGCAGTTTGGAAATCCAGCCTACCGGAAGTATTAAGCATTTCTCCTGATACAATCCCTACCACAGATTACTGGGATGAAACTGTAACATTGCCATCTGGTATTAAACTACCTGTCAGACGCGCTAAAGTTTCATTCTATTTCAAAACCCGAATCACAGAAGAAATAACGGAACTACATTTTGTAAACGTTGATAACATTTACAGTTTTACCAATTATGAACCATCTCATTACGAGTTAGATGTTATACTAAAAACTATTAAACTAAGAGATACAGGTTTTCCACAGCTTACAGCGGATGATGTTTTAAAACATAAGGTGCTTATGGAATATGGAACACCGCACAATTTTGATGGGAAATGGCACCGATATAAAAATAATGATACAAGATTTGCAGTTAGAGTAATTGATGATAATCATCTTGCAATCCAACTGCATAGTCGGCTTATTGAACGACAGATAAAACAAGCCATTCAGGATGTCTATTCTGAAGAAGGTATCGAGCTGAAAAAACTGCAGCTCTTGGAAGGTTTCGACCTTTAATATTTAATTCAAACATGTTCAAATATATCGTCCTATTAATCGTCATGACGACGATATCCTTTGCCCAAATCATTTCCAGTATTGACATTCGTGGTTATCAGCATACTAAAGAATATGTCATAAGGCGGGAAATTCAACACAAAATGAATGTTCAACTTGATAGTTCATTGGCAAAAGATGACAGGGATCGCATCGAGAATCTGGGAATTTTCAGCATGGTCTCTTGGCAGGCATTGCCCCTGGAAGATGGGTCGGTCAAATTACAATATCATATTATTGAATCTTCACGTTTTATGCCGATTTTTTCTCCACAATACGAAGAGGACACAGGTTGGTCAATGCTTTTAGGCGGAATCTTCAACAATTTTCGGGGCCGCAATGAAACCTTTGTCATCGGTGGAAAGCTTGGTGGTGTTGATGCCTATGGCATCGAATTCAATAATCCCTGGATGGTTGGTGATCATGTATCTTTAAGCCTGCAGATTGGCAAACATTTTTCAAATCATGTATTTCTGCCTTTTGAGCGACAAACATCATCATTTGAAATAAATATAGGCCGTTATTTTGGTTATCAAAAACGGATCAGTCTTGGATTTGAATATGAACAGAAAGATTTTGTTGGTGACAGTACGACAATAGAATTTCTTTATTTTGCTCCCCAAGGCAGTTTTGCCTACGATACGCGTGATATTTACAATGATCCTTCAAAAGGGATATATATTTACCACTCTGCACAGTATTTTTTGTTTTCAAATATTAATGGCAGTTCATTTTTTTGGAATCAATCTTACAGTGCATTTACATCTCCCATTAAAGGAAAATACAAGACTACCCTTGGTACCAATTTTTCCTTGAATTCAACCCACGGTGACTTGCCCCCGGAATTATTCATGTTAGGTCTGGGAGGTGGTTATTCTGTACGTGGTTGGAAAATTGAAACGCGTAAATTGTATGTACAGGAAAATCAATCCTATCGTTTTGGTTACTTTAGTGCAGTATCATCTATAGAAATCCGTCAAACAATTATTCCACGCTTCGCTGTTGAACAACAGTCTCTATTTGGTCCAATGAAAACTGAAATGGGACTCCAGGCAGCTTTATTTTTTGATGCAGGTGTAACCGGTTACAATTGGGATGAATTAAAAAATGCTAGTCCTATGATGGGAGCAGGATTAGGTATTCGTATCCCCGTTGCGATGGCTGGTAATGTTCGATTTGATTATGGCTGGTCTTTTTACGAGGGAGCGGCTGTGGAATCATCATTCCACTTTTCCGTGGGGCAAAAGTTTTAATCTATTTCTTTTTTCTAAATATCATCGCTTTTTCAAAGCGATTCTCTTCCCCGGAACGGAGACGAGAAAGATTACTCCTGTGAGTAAAAATAATAAACCAGGGAACGAGCAGGCTGAAGACCAATAATGATAATGGTGGCGGCTGAGCCAAACCCAATGGTGGTAAAATAAAAAGTAGGATTGGCAGGGAAACAGAAGCCAACATAGACCCAACTGAAACATAGCCCGTAAACATTATCACCATTGCAAAAACGAGCAGGCATAAGGGGACAGCAATGGGAAAGAGGGCCAGCAGCATACCTCCTAAAGTACCGACTCCTTTTCCGCCATTGAATCCAGCAAACATGGTATACGTATGTCCCAGCACTGCCGCGAAACCGCACAATATCTGGACGACGCCGGTGTCTTCAATCGGTTGTCCTTGGAACAAGTATGTAGCATAAACTGCTGCCGGCAGCCACCCCTTAAAAACATCCACGATAACAACGATCAATGCCGGCTTCCAGCCCAGCACACGAAACACATTAGTACTCCCTGCATTGCCGCTGCCGTGTTTACGTATATCGATGTCTTTAAAAACTTTACCAACAATGATACTGGTGGGAGTCGAACCGGTTACATAACTAGCGAATAATAGTAGAATTAATTCAAATAGTGAACTCATATAAAATGATCATTTAGGGAAATTATGCAGTTCATTTTCAGGGGGTGCGATCAGCCCGCCTGAAATAACCATTTTAATCCCTTCTTCAACCGTCATTTCTGTCAGCATTGTTTCCCTTTTCGGTATCATAATGAAAAAGCCGGAGGTGGGGTTGGGTGTTGTGGGTACAAACACATGGTAATATTCAACACTGTTGGCGTCAACGGATTCACCTGTCACGAAGGCCAGCGTCCATACACCCATCCTTGGATATTGCAGAAAGATAACTTTCTGGAAATTTTTACCTTCCGCAGTTCCTGAAAAAGCATTGATAAATTGCTTAATTGTTTTATAAATAGCGTTGACTAATGGAATGGTCAACAGGATCTTTTCTCCCCAACTGAATAGTTGTCGGCCAAGGACATTTCGAACAATCAATCCTAAAGTATAAACTGCAAGAATGGTCAAGAATATGCCCAATCCAGGAATTGGAAATCCGATTATATTCAGTAGTGGAGCAGAAATACCATTTAAAAAACGGAATAAGAATGTGAGTATATAAACCGTAAGTACAAGGGGAACAATTGTAAAAATCCCGGTCAGTATGGTGCGTTTAATATGGGTCCACATGAGTTTGCTTAAAGTGATCCTTCCAATTCTAAAAGATATGCTTTGCGTTGCAGGTTTCCACCATAACCGCCTAAATCGCCGCTTGTGTTTAAAATTCTGTGGCAGGGAATAACAATGGGAATTGGATTACTTGCATTGGCTGATCCGGCTGCCCTAACTGCTTTAGGGTTACCAGCCTGTACGGCAATATCTTTATATGATGCTGTTTTTCCATAAGGGACTTGATTCACAGCATTTAATGCTTTTTTATAAAAGGGTGGACACCTTAGATCTAATTCTAAATCGAATTCTTTTCGTTTACCGGAAAAATATTCCACTATCTGTTTTATGATATTAGTGCAGGCAGCATCACTTTTTGAGATATCAGAATCGGGAAAATCTTTAGATATTGCCATTTCAAATGGTGCTTCTTCAGGAAAATATATTCTGCAAAGCCCTTTATTCGATAAGGCAATTCCCATCTCACCGAAAGGAGTGTCAACTGTACTATATAAAATGGATTTCATTTTCTGTGTCCTAAACAGGTACGGAATATAATCAGTGTTCAGGAGATATGCTTTAGAATCTAACGTTTAAGATTTACTGAAACGGCACCGGTTATGACCATTATAGCACCAAGGATAGCAAGGGGTGTTAATGCTTCGCCCAGAAATTTCCAGCCGAGGAAGGATGCAATAACCGGCGGGGGAAAAGCAATATAGGCAATTTGAGTCATGGTCAAATGTTTAAAGAGCCATATATAAATAAGCCATGCTGCGATAGAGCCAAATAATGTGAGATATACCATGGCGAAAATATTATATGGGCTCCAGATCATTACCTGATCTTTTTCCAGGAAACTGGAGATGATAAGCAGGATGATTCCGGCACCTGTTTGACAGACTGCGTTCATAGTTAAAGTATCAATAGCATAATTATGTTTTTTCAGATAGACGTTGGGCCAGGCCGCAAGGAAAACAGCTATGATGATCATGGTCATACCCATGGTTACATTATCTCCACCAAACGCATTTCCCTGTGAAAGTATCAAAAGTACACCTGATACCCCAAACGCCAGTGAAATGATTTTGGATAAATTTATTTTTTCTCCGGGCAGGTAGAAATGAGATATGAATACAACAATGATGGGAAAACCTGTCCACAGGATAGAAGCCAAGTTGGAATAAATAAATTGTGCCGCCCAATACGTTACGCCATAACCAATCACCAAATTCATCAATCCGAAAGAGATATAAATGTTGATGGCTTCCCGAGAACGGGGAATAGGCCGTTTTTGGATGAACACAATTAAAAACAAAATGATGCCGGCAACAAAAAAACGTAACCCTACACCATATACAGCTGGTGTGCCTTCAATGAGGCTTTTCTTTAGGATAACCCATGTTGTTCCCCAAATGAGGCAAAGTATAGCATACAGGATATAATGTTTTAATTTCAACATACTGAAATAAAAAACTCCGCTATAGCGGAGTTTTTATAAAAAGTTGTAAATGAAAAATTCAGGATTTGACTCCCTTATGCAATTGCACGACTATTGGACAGGCCACGTACATACTGGAATAAGTTCCTACTACAACACCAATCATCATAGCAAACGCAAAGTAATGAATTACTTCACCGCCAAATGCGTAAAGTATAAATACCACCATGAAAGTCGTAATGGATGTAATGATGGTCCTGCTGAGTGAATCATTAATACTGCGGTCTACCATATCACTGTAAGATGTGCGTTTCATGGCTTTTACATTTTCCCGCACGCGGTCGAGGATGACAATAGTATCATTGAGCGAATAACCAACGATGGTTAAAAATGCGGCAATGATGGGCAGGGATATTTCATAATCCATAATGGAAAAAATACCTATCGTAATTAATACATCATGGCTCAAGGCGGCAATAGCGCCCACAGCAAACTTAAATTCAAAACGTATGGAAATATAAATCAGGATCAGCAACAGGGCAGACATAATGGCCATGACCGCTTTACCACTCAATTCTGCACCAATCTTGGGACCGACTTTTTCGATGGACAAAATAAAATCATTCTGATCAGCCGGTACAACTGTTGTAAATGACTCGTATAAATGGTTCACGATCAATTGGGGAAAATTCTCGTGCTGGTCTTCCTGGATCGGCAGCCTGACTGAAATATCCCTGGCACTGCCAAAATGCTTTATTTCCGCCCGGCTTAAATCATGGGTTTGCCCTTCGATTGTAACTGCATCCATTACTTGGCGTACATCATTTACATTCATATCTTCTGTGAACTGCACGGCAACCAATGTACCGCCTTTAAAATCAATACTTAATCTGGGACCGCCCTGCAGAAACATTGAAATCAACCCGGCCAGGATAACAGCCCCGGATAAAAAGAACGCAAAACGGCCTTGGCTCATAAATTTTATGTCAGTTTCTTTAATCAGTCTCATATGCTTAATCTTTGTAAACCCCTGCGTTCTGTCAGGGTATTAAAAATGGTTCTGGTTACAAATATGGCGGTAAACATGGAAATCACGATACCCCAGAAAAGGACAGTTGCAAAACCTCGTATTGGACCGGTACCAAATTGGTAAAGCACTAAAGCTGCAACCAGTGTCGTTACGTTGGCATCAATAATAGTCTTCAGGGCACGGTTATATCCTGCGTCAATGGCAGCCCGGGGTGTTTTTCCCTTGCGCTGTTCTTCGCGAATTCTTTCAAAAATAATTACGTTGGCATCGATGGACATACCCATTGTTAAGATCAACGCTGCAATACCGGGAAGAGTCAAAGTAGCGTCCAGCATCGCCAGTACAGCCAGGATGAGGATGATATTCCAGATCAAGGCAAAATTGGCTATGGAACCTGACCATTTGTAATAGATAATCATAAATACCAACACCAGGGCCAGACCGATCAAAACGGACTGTGTTCCTTTCGCTACTGAATCTGCACCTAATGAAGGGCCCACCACGCGTTCTTCAATAATTTTAACCGGAGCCGGCAATGCACCAGCACGGAGTACAATAGCAATATCCTTGGCTTCATCCAAATTTGCAAAACCTTCGATCATGGTGCCGCCATCGGAAATTTTAGTACGGATCACCGGGGCCATATGGACTTTTTTATCCAAGACAAGTGCCACCCTGCGGCCGATATTTCCGCCGGTTACCCTGGACCACGTCCGGGCGCCATCAGAATTCATATCCAGCAATACAATGGATTGGCCGGAAGCAGTGCTGCCTGTCCCTCCGATTGTAGCACTGGCTTTTTCAACAACTCCACCAGTGAGTTCCGATTCACCTTCCAAATAAAACATGCGGTACATTTTTTCCCGGACACCATCAATATTGTCGAATGATTCAGGCGCATCACTCATGAGAAATTGCCCATTGGTCGCATCCAGTTTATCCTGGACTTCTTCCATCGCCAGGATCTTCTTGATGATATATACATTTTTTTCGGGAACTCCAATATCATTCCCCAACGCTCTCAATAGTGCTGAAAACGGCCTGTCTTCCACAAGGTTTTGATCAACTACAATTGCTGCTGTATCAGACGTGTCAGCTGAAGCTTGAGCGGCTTGCTCGCTAAAATATTCACTGACTGAAATTGTTTTATCCTCACTGACGGCAGCAGGTGCATCCCCAGCAGTTTTGTTATCATTCGTATCGGTAATTTCAGCTAATTCTTCGCTGCCCTTGATAACCTTATCAATGCGCAGCAAAATGTCATTGGTCAGTTCGGGAGATTTAACCAAAATAAATTCCAACAGAGCAGTGCTCTGCAAGAGGTCACGGGCTCGTTCAGAATCATGGATACCGGCCAATTCAACAATAATTCTACGGTTACCCTGTTTCTGAATAGTGGGTTCTGAAACACCAAATTGGTCCACTCGGTTTTGTAAAATCTCCAGAACGCGGTTGATGGCATCATCGGCTTGGTCACGAAGGCTGGCAATGATCTCGTCAATGTCGCCGCCGTAATCCACATCGTAATAACGATGAATACGTAGACCGGCCGCATGTATTTCTTCCTGGAAAACCTGGAAAAAATCCAGCTCTGAATCAGTATCAATGCGCGCACTTATTTTTTCCAGTGCCTGCTCAAAGCGCTTATCCTTGTTGATAGCCAAGTTAATCACCAATGTGGGTAGGTCAACTTCAAGGACAATATAAATACCGCCTTTCAGATCCAGTCCCTGTTTTATAATCTTGCTTTCCAGGTCATGTAGTGTACCATCTTCCCGCATGGTTTCGATCTCATCTGCAGAAAGATTTTGATACTGTATTGTCGGCCAAATGGCATAAATGGCCCAAGCCAGCACCAGGGCGATAATGATATATCGGGGTGTTAATTTACTTTTCATGGATTAAATAAAATTATTGGTTGCAAAAAAAGCCCGGGAATATACCGACCTTGTTAAAGAAGTTTCAAAACATATTTGATGGATGCAGATAAAGATTAGGATAATAAATTATTTTAATAAAAGAAGTTTTTGAGTTCGTCCAACTTTAATAAATGCCTCAATCGCACAATCCAAATGCTCTTTTTCCATGGCAGCCGATATCTGTACCCGGATACGCGCTTTACCTTTGGGAACGACCGGGTAAAAAAAGCCAATGACGTAAATCCCCTCTTCCAATAATGCAGCCGCCATTTTTTGCGCAAGTTTCGCATCGTAAAGCATAATGGGCACAATAGGGTGATCGCCTTCTTTTATATCAAAACCGGCAGCGCTCATTTTCTCCCGAAAATAGAGGGTGTTTTCTTCAAGTTTATCACGGAGTTTAGTGGTGGCTGAAAGCATATCGAATACCTTCATTCCGGCAGCAACAATTGCCGGAGCCACTGTATTTGAGAAAAGGTAAGGCCGAGAGCGCTGGCGGAGTAAGTCAATGATCTCTTGCTTTCCCGTAGTAAATCCTCCCGACGCTCCTCCCAATGCTTTGCCTAATGTAGAGGTCCAAATATCAACCTTGTCCATCACATTATGGTATTCTGCAGAACCTCTGCCCGTTTTGCCTACAAATCCTGTAGCGTGGGAATCATCCACCATGACCAAGGCATCGTATCTTTCTGCTAATGCTGTGATCTCATCCAATTTTGCTACAAAACCATCCATGGAGAAAACACCATCCGTGGCGATCATGCGTATTCTGGCATCTTGAGCATCGATGAGTTTGGATTCCAGGTCTGACATATCACTATTGGCATAACGGTAGCGCTGGGCTTTACACAAACGTACACCATCTATTATAGAGGCATGGTTCAACTCATCAGATATGATGGCATCTTCGGGTCTCAATAATGTTTCAAATAGTCCGCCATTGGCGTCAAAACAGGATGTATATAATATGGTGTCATCGGTACTGAAAAAATCAGAGATCTTCTGTTCCAATTCTTTGTGAATATTTTGAGTCCCGCAGATAAAACGCACGGAAGACATACCGAACCCATGCTCTTCCAAGGCTTGCACGGCGGCAGCTTTTATGTCCGGATGATTGGAAAGACCTAAATAATTGTTGGCACAAAAGTTGAGCACTTCGCCGCCTTCTTTTGTATTTATTATAACACCTTGTGGAGTTGTAATAGTGCGTTCATTTTTATATAAACCATCAGATTTGATTTGGTTTAAAGTTTTTTTAAATATCTGTTTTGAATTACTCATTTTTATAATTCATTGATAAATGGCGAGGGATAAAATTCTAAACTCGTCTTTATCCTAATCCCTTTTCTCCCATTCTATAATGACCTTACCGCATTGTCCGGATTCGATCACATCAAACGCACTTTGAAATTCATCTGCTTTGAATTTATGGGTAATGATTGGAAACACATCCAAGCCACCGCGAATCAGCTGGGTCATTTTATACCACGTTTCAAACATTTCCCGGCCGTAAACACCTTTTACCTGCAGGCCTTTAAAAATGATCTCATCCCAATTGACTTGAGTGTCATTGGGCAAAATACCCAATAAAGCAATCTTACCCCCGTGGTACATGGTGCGAATCATGTCCTGCAGTGCTTTTGGATTTCCGGACATTTCCAGTCCAATATCAAAACCATTGGCGATCTTTAATTTCTCAAAACAGTCTTCGATTTTTTCTTTGCTGACATTCACCACACGATCAGCGCCCATTTTTTCGGCCAGCTCCAGGCGGTAATCATTCACATCCGTCACAACCACATTCCGGGCGCCGATCTGTTTACAAATAGCGGCAGCCATGCAGCCGATGGGTCCGGCTCCGGTAATGAGCACATCTTCCGCAACCATACCAAAACTCAATGCGCAGTGCACTGCATTTCCCAGGGGATCGAAAAAAGAAGCTACATCCGTATCAATATCTTCATGGACAGGCCAGACATTTCCTTCCGGCAGGGTCATGTATTCTGCAAAAGCGCCGTCCCGTTGTATTCCTATACCGATGGTCTGATTACATAAATGGCGCAAACCGGCTCGGCAATTGCGGCAGTATCCACAGGTGATGTGTCCTTCGCCGGAAACAATATCTCCCGGTTTATAATGGGTAACGCCGGGGCCGATATCATCAACGACACCAACAAACTCATGGCCAATGATCAAAGGTGGATTAATGTTTTTCTGTGACCATTCATCCCAATGATAGATATGCAGGTCAGTACCGCAGATCGCAGTTTTACTGATCTTGATCAGTACATCATTGGTTTCAACTTCTGGCTTTGGAGCATCCTCAAAGCAGAGTCCTTTTTCAGGTTTCGTTTTGCAGATTGCTTTCATCATTATTGTATAATAACAAGTAGGGAATTTAATAACATCACCCATTGTTTCATTACCTCTCTTGTTTCCCCAAAAGCCGTCCCCTAAATTCGACGGTTTATTTTATGTCATTAATACCATAAAACCAGCATCATGTCGCGTATCATTGCTCTAACAAACCAGAAAGGCGGCGTCGGTAAAACGACTTCAGCCGTCAATATTGCAGTCAGCCTTGCTGTATCAGAAGAAAAAACGCTGCTGATCGATTTGGATCCCCAGGCGAATGCCACCACCGGTGTTTCCAGTTTAATAAACGGCGAAGATGTTAAAACGATTTATGATGTTCTGATTCGCGGTACAGCAATCAAAGACGCGATTGTCAACACTCAATTTAACCATTTAGACGTTATTACAGCGAACAGCGACCTGGTCGGCGCTGAAATTGAACTCGTCAGCCTCATATCCCGGGAATTTCAATTGCAGCAGGCACTGAAATCATTAAAACGGAAATACAAATATATCTTGATTGATTGCCCGCCTTCCTTAGGGTTGTTAACTGTAAACGCCCTTTCAACAGCCAATTCTATCATTATTCCCATCCAGGCTGAATATTATGCTATGGAAGGCCTCGGTCAGCTTTTGAATACGATCAGGCTGG
Source organism: uncultured bacterium (assembly GCA_964582455.1). Taxonomy (GTDB): domain Bacteria; phylum Fidelibacterota; class Marinisomatia; order Marinisomatales; family TCS55; genus UBA2126. Next base: position 33,693 of record CAZORD010000019.1, read on the forward strand.
TGCAGCGTAATTTGAATAAAAAACTAAAGATTGAAGGTGTATTGCTGACCATGTTTGACAGCCGCCTCAATCTATCCAAACAGGTAGCGGAAGAGATCAAAAGCTATTTTGGAGATAAATTGTTCAAAACAATCATTCATCGTAACGTCCGTCTCGGCGAGGCGCCCAGTTTTGGTAAGCCGGCGTTATTGTATGACGCCAATTCTGTCGGCGCCAGGGATTATATGGATTTAGTAGAGGAGATATTAGACAGTGGCAACTAAACGATTAGGCAAAGGTCTGGAAGCGCTCATTCGGCCTTATGAAGAAACCCAAACTCCTGTACCCGCGGGCGTAACTGATATTGCCCTCTCTAGAATTAAGGCTAATCCAAACCAGCCGCGGAAAGACGGCTTGGATAAAACGAGCCTGGAAGAATTGGTAGCTTCCATAAAAGAAAAAGGGGTGATTACGCCTATAACCGTCCATGAATTTGAAAAAGGGTTTATGCTGGTAGCCGGGGAACGGCGCTGGCTGGCAGCTAAACTGGCCGGACTGAAAAAGATTCCTGCATATTTAATAAAAGTCGCCGATGATGCCGAACTCATGGAAATGTCTCTCATTGAAAATATCCAGCGTGAGAACCTGAACGCCATTGAAGAAGCAGAAGCATACGCTGTTTTACAAAGTGAATTCAACTTGAACCAGACCTCCATTGCAAAAGCAGTCGGAAAAAAGCGGGTGACCATTTCCAATTCCTTGCGTTTGTTGAAACTCCCGGCTGAAATAAAAGCCAGCCTGCGAAAAGGGGTGATTAGCGCCGGGCATGGCCGTGCGGTATTAGCCATGAAAACTCCGGCAACACAAAGAAAATTATGGCAGCGTATCCTTAATGAAAAATTGAGCGTCCGGGCTGCCGAGGATATTGTAAAAGGGAAGTCTGCGCCGAAACCAAAACTAAAGAAAAAGAAAATACGCAGGGCAACTGCAGCAGTGCGTTCACTGGAAAACGAATTAATCACCCTGCTCGGGACAAAAGTAAAGATCAGTCATAAAGGTTCTGAGGGTACGATTGAAATTGAATATTATTCGGATGATGATTTTGAACGTTTAATGGACCTGCTGCGCACTATAAAATAGTTCAAGCCATGAAATCCAATCGTTATACGGTTCATATTGTATCAGACATTGAAGATAGTCAAAAGCGTTTTTCTATCAGCCGCTTTTGGCTGCGTTCAATACTAATATTAATTGTTATCTCATTGGTGAGTATTGTCGGAGTATTGTGGTATTACATTCCTCGTATTGTTGATTTCCGGGAAAAGAATGCACAATTTGAGAAAATGATTGCTGAACGCTCGCAAGTCATGGAACTCTATCGAGACCTTAACCGCCTGGGTCAAATGGAAGAAATTATCCGCAGTAACTTAAGTATTGTGGATGATGGTGCAACCACTTCCGTTTCTGAAGAAAAAACGTTCGTCATATCTTATATTGAGAATATCCCCTCCCAGGCACCAGTGGATGGCTTTCTTACCCAGCGCATGCTGGACAAGTCGCACTTTTGGCAAAAGAATCATTATGGGATTGATATAGCTGTGCAGGAAGGAGAGCCTGTGCAGGCCGCAGCTGGGGGACGAGTGATCTTTTCTGGCTGGACCTATGACCTCGGTAATTTGATCATTATTTATCATGGCGATGATTATTTCACCCATTACGGACACAACCAACTGAATCTCATGGAAAACCACGGAATTGTAAAAAGGGGAGATGTTATTGCCTTGGCAGGGAGTACAGGTATATCTTCTGGTCCACATTTACACTTTGAAATATGGAAAGACGGCAGCGCGATTGATCCCCTGGTGTTCTTTCCGGAATACAAGGAACGAGATTTAAGCGTTGAAGAAAATGGCTAAAATAAATTTTCAAAACATGAACACCATGGTGGGGCAGGATGCTGTTTTCCAGGGTGATATAAAACTGGATGAAGGTATCATTGTCTATGGCACAGTTTACGGCAATATCCAAACTCAAGGTGCTGTACGTGTTTCCAGAACAGGCAAGGTTCATGGCGATATTTCCGGCAGCGATATTCATATCGGTGGTAATGTGGAAGGCAATGTAATCGTAGAAAACAGGGCTGTCCTTGGCGAAGCTTCACTTTTGAACGGCAACTTAACTTATAAATCATTGATTATTGAAGAGGGTGCCCAATTTCAAGGCCAGTGTATTATCCTGGGTGATGAAACAGCCAAAGATGATTCCCATGATACTGAAGAAGAATATTCAGCACCAGACGTTTCACCTGTATACGATGAATGAAGACAGGGACGATTTTTTCGCCCGTTCTTTTCAATATTTCCAAAAAATAGTTAAACAATCCGGACCCGCTGCTGCTGCATCCTATACACTCATCGGCGGAGTGCTGATATTGGGGCTATTGGGCTATTTCCTGGATAATTGGCTGGGGACCAAACCCTGGCTGTTGTTGATTGGTTTAATGATGGGTTTGTTTTCCGGGTTTTATGAATTAGCAAAAACTGTCTGGCGTAAATAGCGTGTCAGCTATTCAATTTTCAATTTTTGTTGGCGTATTTTGTTTAGGCTCATGGAGTTTGGTCGTGGGCGGTATCGGCTATACGAAAGAAATATTTCTGGGGATGATCGCTCCGTTAATCATAGGTGTTATATCGATATTACTGCTTGCCATTGCTCATCAAAAATCACCAGAACAAGTAAACAAAATCATGATCAAAATGTTTGCCGGTAAAATGGTGTTTTATGCCCTATATTTTATATATATTTTCACTTTTTACACTTTCAATCCAATGCCATTTATTCTTAGTTTTGTTGGCTATTTTATTACGCTTCACATAAGTGAAGCGTTGTTTTTAAGATCCATATTCAATTAGGTAAAATTTATATTATCAAATGAGTGCAGCCGCTGAGCAAAGCCACACCGCTGGCACGAGTGTATTGGACCAGGTTGGCGATAACATAATCCACCATGTTTCTAATAGTTCATTAGAGCATCCCCTTATTCATTTACCCCATATTTTCGGCATTGATTTATCTGTCACCAAGCATGTACTTATGCTTTGGGTTGTTGCCATTATACTTGCCAGTGTTGTGATACTACCTGTTAGAAAATACATGCAAAAAGATAAAGCAATTCCCAGCGGTTGGATGAATGCACTGGAATCGATTGTAAAGTTTTTTCGTGATTCAATTATACAACCCAATATTGGTACTAAGTATGCAGAAGCATGGGCACCGCTTATCCTTACATTATTCTTTTTCATTCTTTTTGCAAATGGTGTAGGGTTATTACCATTCTTTGATATTTTGGGTGCTTTGAATCGTTTTGTTTTTAACGTTCCCGCCAGTGATAGCCAAAATTTTATTAATAATCTATTACATGGCGGTGTAACAGCTACGGGTAATTTTAATGTAACCGCCGGGCTGGCGGTCATCACATTTTTTGCTATTATTATTGCCGGTACCAGAGCTCATGGTTTTATTCATCATTGGAAAAATTTAGTACCAACCGGACTGCCTTGGCCTGTTTACATCATTTTGATCCCTATAGAAATAATAGGCATGTTTGTAAGGCCTTTCGCATTAACCATGCGCTTGGCTGCAAATATGACCGGGGGTCACATTGCAATTTTAGCTATTTTATCATTCATGGCTATTTTTGCAGAAATGTTTCATAGCACAGCGACCGGGTTGAGTTTGGCACTTTTTTCAATACCAATGGCCACAGCTATTTCTGGTTTAGAAATAATTGTCGTTTTGGTACAAGCATATGTTTTCACACTCTTGTCTGCTGTATTTATCGGCATGGCAATTAATGTGCATCATTAATCAAAAGTAAAGGAGAAACGAAAGATGGAAAATCTTCATTTATTTGGAGTAGGACTGGGTCTAGGACTCATCGTGATCGGAGCAGGTCTTGGCATTGGCCGCCTCGCAGCTGCAGCTGCAGAAGGTATTGCCCGCCAGCCGGAAGCATCCGATAAGATCACCGCTGCGGTTAACTTACCTCTATTCCTGCTCGAAGGTGTAGCTATTCTGGGTGAAGTGTTCGCCCTGTTAATTGTCTTGATGAAATAATAACCTAAAGGACATATCATGAATAACCCTTTAGTCCAGCTTGACCCCGGACTATTTGTCTGGACCATTTTAACTTT
>CAZORD010000020.1:0-35344 GCA_964582455.1 uncultured bacterium
AGCTATCTCACAGGGTTTTTCTTCATCTTTGTTACACTCAATAAAAAGAACTGTACAAACCATTGATGTAATTATGTTTCTTATCATTATTTACTATTACATAAAGAAAATATTAAGTTGAAAAAAAGTTAATACCAAACCCAACAATGATCCAGCCACAACTTGCAGAACAGTATGCGCTTTCAATATAACCCTAGAATAGTTCACGGCAGCTAAAACGAAAAGAGCTGATAAAGGATAATGTAACCCAGCAACCCACAAAGCAGCGATTGGCCCGCCAACCCCCATGGCATGGATAGAGATCTTCCAGTAGCGGGTGATGAGAATGGTAATAACCGTATTGGTCATATAACAGAACATTAAGCCCCTAACCAGTGAGTCTGCATGCATATAAGTCAGGATCAGGTATGCGATTCCGGAATAGATTATTCCCAGGGACAGGGGAAATATACGCTGTTCTTTTTGAGACGCATCTAGATCTGAGATCTTCCCCATCTTTTTCAATATCAATACTGTCGTAATTGGAATGAAGGTTGAAAATATAAAGCAGACAAACAGGACACTCAAAGCGTTATGGGTAATTGGTCCAGTAGCAAATAATAGTATATAAAAAACCGCAAGGGATATGACCATGGGGTGGAAAAAGAAAGATATGATTGTGGAAAAAAGACGGGAATTCATTTTGAAGTATTACTAGAAATTGGGTTGGTATTCGCCAAATACCGCGCGTAATGCATCCGCTATCTCACCCAAAGTACAGTTGTGTTTAACGCATGCTATTATAGCAGGCATAAGATTATCAGTTCCGTTTGCTGATGCGGAAAGTTCAGCAAGGCGATTCTTTACATGATCACTGTTACGCTTTGATTTAAAATGTGACACACGTTTTATCTGGTCATCAACGGCAGACGGATCAATGGCAAGTAATTCTTCCTTTGTTTCATCTTTACTGGTGAACTTATTAACACCTACGATAACCTGTTCACCGGAATCCACTTTGGATTGATATACATAAGCACTGCGGGCTATTTCACTTTGCACCCAGCCTTTTTCTATGGCTGAAACGGCACCACCCATTTCATCAATATCAGCAATAATGGAATTGGCTTCTGTTTCCAATTGATTGGTTAATTCCTCAATAACATAACTGCCGCCTAAGGGATCGGGATGATTTGCAATGCCCGATTCGTGGGCAATAACCTGCTGGGTGCGCAAAGCTAGTTTCACTGCTGCATCTGCTGGCAGCGCCAAAGCTTCATCCCGGGAATTAGTGTGCAGGGACTGTGTTCCGCCCAGCACAGCGGACATGCCTTGGATGGTCGTGCGCACAACATTATTATCAATTTGTTGAGCTGTAAGTGTGGAACCACCTGTTTGGGTATGAAAACGGCACAGCAATGCTTTTTCGTTTGCAGCCCCAAAGCGGTTTTTCATGATATTTGCCCACATGCGTCTCGCCGCTCTGAACTTTGCCACTTCAGTCAAAAAATCATTGTGAGCATTAAAGAAGAATGACAGTCTTTTCCCGAAGGTATCAACATCCAATCCCTTATCAATTGCAGCTTGTACATAGGCGATACCGTCAGCAAGTGTAAAGGCCAGTTCCTGTGCTGCGGTGGAACCTGCTTCTCGAATATGATAACCGGATATAGAAATCGTATTCCAGTTTGGTACATGATTTGAACAGAAGTCAAAAATATCCGTCACGATGCGCATGGACGGTTCCGGTGGATAAATATATGTGCCCCGGGCAATATATTCTTTCAAAATATCATTCTGAATCGTGCCTTGCAATTTATCCGCAGAAACTCCCTGTTTTTCAGCTGTAGCGATATACAAAGCCAAAAGAATGGCGGCAGTAGCATTGATGGTCATGGATGTGGAAACAGAGTCCAATGGAATATCATTGAATAGACTGGCCATATCATCAACAGTGGATATGGGCACGCCGACTTTGCCTACTTCTCCTAAAGCCATTTCATGGTCAGCATCATACCCGATCTGAGTAGGCAGATCAAAGGCCACTGAAAGCCCGGAGACACCGTGATCTAGCAAATAGCGATAGCGCTTGTTAGATTCTTCTGCAGTGGTGAAACCCGCGTATTGGCGCATGGTCCAGAGCCGGTCTTTATACATATTGGGATAGATACCGCGGGTAAATGGAAATTTTCCCACCCGTTCGTTACTCAAGACATACCCCGGTCTTTCTTGATAGACTGGTAGGCATCATTCACCGCTTTGAATTTTTCTTCTGCCAAGTTTTTCAGATCATCGCCTAAATGCGCCACTTTATCCGGATGGTATTTGGTTGCCATTTTGCGATAGGCTTTTTTCACTTCATCGTCAGAAGCAGATTTTTCAATCTCAAGGATCTTATATGCTGACTGTGCATCTTTAACAAACATGGCTTTAATGGAAACAAAATCATTTTCATTAATATTCAAATAGCGTGCAATTGTATGGATTACTTTGACCTCATCAGGATGCACATGCCCATCTGCTTTGGATAAACCGAATAAAATATGAATCAACTCCAACCTGCTGGGATGGTCCATGGAGCGTTGAATCTGGCGGCAAACATCCCGAAGGGGATAATCCTGCTTAATGATGTCCTTAAACAGGCGCATGAATTCCTGGGTTTTCTGGTGACCGAATTGCTGGCGCAGGAATTGTTTGACGTAATCCAATTCGGACTTCAATAGCTGCTTATCTGCTTTCATGACAGCACCCAGTAGTACCAGCAGGGAGACCATGAAATCTCCCGGTTTTGTATTTGGATAGCCTGTAGTCGATGTTTGTGTATAATTACCTCGATCCGCATAATCGTCTCGCGAGGCGAAATAATACCCTAACATAGCACCGAGAGGTCCGCCAAGGACCCAGCCCAGGCCACCAAAAAGAATTTTTTTACTTACACTCATTATTTTCCCGGATTAATAGAAAGGCGAAACTACACAGGTTCTATTTTGTGAAAAAAGTTATATTCCGCCGTGGATTTACCTATAAAAACACGGGTAGCATTGTGGTGGAACCGCCCCCAAAAAAAAACAAATGGAATCGTAGGATTGGCCTTAAGAAAAGAACGGTATCCCATAACGAATCTTTTAGTATTATTACCAAAAAAGCCGGAACATTCTCTTGTGGCGCGCATGTTTATACAATCACTGCAAAATGCTATAGGGCCGGATGGCCGGATACAGGTGCGATATATTGCGATGCGGAGAAATTTGGAATATATTGATTCAGCTATTAATGACCGTTTGATCACGTATTCAAATGAAAATTTGAATCGCTGGGGTTTACCCCAGAAGTCATTCCTGGAAATAATTTTTACATCACAGCCGGATGCTGTAATTGACCTGAATCTAGATTTTGATCCCATATCAGTAACGATTGTTCAAAAATCAAAAGCACCAATGCGTATAGGTTTTTATTCAAAGGAAAGTGAAAAATATTATAATATTATGATTGATCGTAAAGGCAATGAATATCTTGAAAAAGGATTTCAAAACATCCAACAATTATTAGGACTCTCATGAATATTTATATTTTTGAAAATGACCGTGCTTTGAATCTAGAACCTATCTCACTAACACGGCCTGTTTTTGAAGTGCGTTGTGGTGCGTTAACCTGTATCGAACGTCTGAACTTTTTGCTGCCCGATGAAAATATTTACCTGTTTGTACGACCTGAATTAGAAGAGGTTACAAAAGAAACTTTCCCGGGACTTCATGTAAATCCCAAAACCGTTGATGAAGGCATTTGGCTTTTAGGCAACACCCTTTGGAATGCTGAAGATATTGCTGCTATTAAAAATCATCAAGATACAGTTTTCTACAATAACAATACGTTGATTGGAGCCAATCTTGATCAGCAAGCGGGGCAAGGATGGATAAAATCAGGTGGTCCCGTTGAAAGTGATTTAATAAGTGTAAACAGAAATAATGAATTAAAAGCAAATGTAATCGAGTATTTATGGGAAGCTGTTGCTTTGACCAATGGGCAAATTGAAAAAGATTTACAGTTTTTCCCGGGATATACTATACCTAAAACAGACGCAGAATTGATCAATAGTGAAAATATTAATGTTCACTCTTCAGTCCAGATAGGAAAGGGTGCAGTTGTGGATGCGTCTCAAGGGCCGGTTATAATAGCCAATGATACTGTTGTTAAACCGCTTTCGTATTTGGCCGGTCCGTTATATATAGGCGAGCATTGTGTCCTTGAACCATTGACCCAGATTAAAGGAGGTTGTTCCATCGGGCCTGTTTGTAAGTTGGGTGGAGAAATAAACAGCGTTGTAATCCAGGGCTGGAGCAATAAAGTACACGATGGTCATTTGGGTGATTCTTATTTAGGTCAATGGGTAAATCTCGGCGCAGGTACAATCAACAGTAACCTGAAAAATAATTACAGTGATATTGATGTAATGGTTAATGGTATTATGACGAAAACAAGCTCAAAATTTGTAGGCTGCTTTATGGGTGACCATGTAAAAACTGCTATTGGTACGCGTCTGAACACCGGAACGGTTATTGGAATAGGCAGCAATATTGTTACTAATGGATTCCCACCCAAAACTATTGCTCCTTTTTCCTGGTGTGTAGGGAATAAAGTAAAACCTGTCCGCTGGGAGGCTTTTTTAGAAACAGCTGAAATTGTAAAATCACGACGCGGCCTGGAATTTTCAGTAGCTGATAAAAAGCTGCTGGAATCAATTTACAGACGTAAAAAAACATAATAAAGCTATTGACGATACTGCAACGCTCGATTAACTTAACGCCCGATTTTTGAGGGAAAAAAACGAATGTTAGAAGGAATAATTTGCCCGGCCTGTGAAAACACCCTTGAGGAATCAGATCTCAAGGAAAGTTTAAACTGTCCAAAATGTAAAACGGATTTAAAAGATAGAAAATATCTGGATTTTCTGGAATATTTAATGACTAACGGTATTGTGGAAAATCTTGATTTCTTTGATGCCGAAGTATACAGTGAAGATATAGAAAACCTCGATCAGACTGAAGAAGAAGAAGTAAATCCTGCTGATTTTGAAAAGAAGAAAGATACGTTCAGCCTATATGAAAATGAAATGGTGCGTCAAAAAGATGAAGAAGAACATGAAAAACAGCCTGAATACAGTGAATTTGATGGACTGGATGAGGATTGGGAAGAATTTAACCGCAGGGAATTCGAAAACTTTTAATTCCTTATAAGGAGGAAAAATGGACAAGAAAAAAGTTCAACAGATTAATATAGAATTAGATGAAAAAGTCAGTAGCGGTGAGTATGCCAACTTTGTGGTAGTCACTCACTCTACGGCAGAATTTGTAATGGATTTTACTCGATTACTGCCGGGTGTCCCCAAGGCTAAAATTCATTCACGAATCATCATGGCTCCACAACATGCCAAAGCGTATATGCTGGCATTAAAGGATAATATCAACAAGTTTGAAGAAAAACACGGTGAAATCAAATCCCCGGGACAGGAATCGTTTCAGGAATTTACTGTTAAACCCCCAGAATCGAACCTACCTAATTAATTCTTATTCATAGAGGACCCAAGTCTGTCCTCTTTTTATTTCCCTCATTTTAATGATCACCCATAGGGAAATAGCCAGCCACGCCATACCATAACCGAATAAACCTCCAAAAACAATATCACCTGGATAGTGCACTCCAACATATACGCGGCTAAAGGCAACCACAGCAGCTAAAGTATAAAGTAGATTTTTCCATTTAGAATAAAAATAAGTTAATACCGTCGCCGCGCAGAACATATTTGCGGCATGGTTGGATACAAAACTGAATTTTCCCCCTTTTGCAACCAACAGGTTTAAGGATTCTGTCATAGCGTGAGATGGCCGCAAGCGGCCTACCAACGGCTTGATCATTTGTCCAGCAATTACATCAGTCGCTGTGACAGCTATTAATAATAATACAGCTGCTATTTTTCCTCTTTTACCCCCTTTGAAGATTAATCCTAATACTAGCAGCAGGATGGGAATAACCCAAATATCCTGGTTGGTGATGATGGGCATGATAAAGTCAAAAATGGGATTAGAGAATGTTCCATTGAAAAATTGAAACAAAGCAGTATCTATATTATCCAGCCAGGAGATCATTATTTATGATTTAATTCTTCTAAATGTTCTAAACCATGTTCATCAAAATAAATACTGGAAAAGTATTCAGTTAAATATGATAATCTTGCAGTGTTTTCAGGATCCACAGTTTGCTTGCATTTCATGGCAGCCACCAACATTTGCTGAAGAGTGGTTGTCATTTCAATATATTTATTTCTATCCGGATAACCTTCCTCTTTCGATTTAATTCGTTGAGTCAAAAAATAATCTGCGATGATATTCTGGATTAATGTAGCGTGTTCTTCCTTGGTATTGATCCAGCGAACCAGTTGGTTATTGTTCAATGCACTATTTTTATCATTTGATAATGAATTGATCTGTACAAATGCTTTAATAATGGTTCTTGTATGTTCCTTGATCTGGTGTATGCGCATGGCATCATCATATATACCACAAGGCATCTGGCAATGACCATATACCAGCGATGAGATAATTATGATTACTATGGCTATGTGTTTGATCATGATAATTCCTTTAATAAATGTATTGAAAATTAAAACGCCCCGATTTCTTACGAAACAGGGGCGTTTACTTGGTATGGGGAATTTTAGAGTTTAGCCTGTAAGCGTAAAATGATGGTTCGTCCTAATGTGGGTCCGCCCATGATTTCTACATGACGGTGATCCAAAACATTGCTAATTGACAACATAGCAGACAAATGACCATTAAATTTATAACTGGCATGGAAATCACCGATGAAATATGAATTAATTTTTCCATAATAAATTCCTGATGACCATGGAAAAGCATCTACGTACCTGACATTCAGCGTACTGCTGAAATCATATTTTTTGGGATTATATTGAATTTTAATACCACCCTTGTGCCGTGGCGCATTGATTGGGTCGGGTGTATTTGTAATGGGGTTCATGAATTCTGTAATGCTCAAATAAGAATAATTCAAACCGAATGTCAATTCACTATTTAAGAACCAGGCCAGGCTCATATCCATACCACCCATGTCTACTTCACCGTAATTGATATAGCCTACAATAATTGGCGGGTTTTGTCCCCGTGTAGTATCTATGGCCGTTAATCCATCGATATAATCGCGCCAATGATCAAAGGACGTTTCCAGATCTTGTTGATCTAAAATTTCATTCGGATCAATATTAATAATACCATCACCATTCCAGTCAGTTGAAAGAGCTCCTTTTTTTAATACGATTGGGGTCACAAAGGAAATTGAGCTGATGAATGAATCATAATGGTTCAGGAAAAAATCTACAGTCCCATATACTTTTGGTGTCAGCCGCCCTTTATAGCCCAACTCAAGTGTGCGCATAACTTCCGGGTACATACCTTCATGATCATTGACCTTATCTTTAAAATGGCCTTTCACTTTTGGATCAGTTGATGGGAAAAAGAGGACTTGAGTTTCCGGGTCAAAGACTGCAAGGCTGGATGCTTCATAAGGATCTTTCCAGTATACTTGTCCAGTTTCAGGGTCTCTGGGAAAAATATAGCCATTATGAGCACCTTTGGCGTAGACCTTGAATGTTACCACTCGTGTAACAAATATATCCAGAAACAGGTGTTGATTTGAGGGTGTATTGAACGCCTGGGCATAGGTCAAACGCACATTCTGGTTTTCTTTAGGTCTCCAGATAAGCCCTATTTTTGGGGATACCTGCATACCATCCGTCTTATCCAGGTTTATTTTCCAATTTAAAGGATTGTAATTACGGTCATAATTATTGTATTCAATCACATCTGTCAAGCGGTCGTGGGAATCAAAGCGCGTTGCCTGGATCAGTTCCCATTTATCAGCCAATTTCCAATTTAATTGATAATAAATGCCCAGTTCATTCACCACATAACGATTATCTTCGGCCTGTTCATCAATACCTTCATCAATGTTCTCATCTACTTTACCATCACCATCATTATCAATCCCATCGGCATAAACATCGCCAACACCGTTAACGCCCGGTTCCCAGGCATCGGGTTGGCCATTGCCGTTGGTATCTTCGTAATCATCACTATCACCGTCATTGTCGATGCCGTCTTGGATGGCATTTAACACATTATCTGTGGAATCAGAAGACCATACATTAAATTCTTCACCATTATCGTATAAAAGATTATCGTTAAAATCAGTATAATTGATTGGAGAGAAGGCTTCACCATTACCATTATTATCGCGCCTGTCAACAAGTTTATTGTCTGATAAGATCGAACCTCGCGTGTCAGGCATGGTGAGAAAATAATCAATTCCCCACACGAACCGGAAATTCCCATTCATTAATTCCATTGAATGCTGTAATTGGGAACTCCATTTTCCAGAACGGTCATAGATCGTACCTCCTGTAGCCATGTTGCGTGTTGGCCTGTCCGGATTTCCTGAAAAGCTGGTATTTAAATACGACTGCAGGAAAAAATTCTTATAGCGCATACGGCCATGCCAATATTTATAAACCCACCCATCGGCCAGATAACGGGCAATTCCTGTTATGTTAATATTACGGGCATAGGCATAACCGTGGGAAAAACTCATAGTAAAGTCTTGGCTGGGCTCATAATCCATACGAAAGTCATAACGGTAATTTTCCACATTGAAGTCAGGATAATCATCTATGCCATCATCATTGGCATCTGCTTCATACCTGGGGAAATTTGAAGGATATGCTAAACTAAAATCATCCGGGCCGCCATAAATACCATCGGAGTTGGTATCGAATAATATATTTCCTGAATCATCATATTGATAATCACCAAATCCAAATCCAGACCATTCACCGGTATCATCGTCATATATTCCTGAATTATAGCTGCCAAAGCGACTCAGCCAGCGGGACCCTGTTTCATCTTTTTCATCTATAAGACCATCCCCATCATTGTCAAAGCCATCGTACCACATTTCTTTTGCTTCATCGATGCCTTCATCGATGCCTGTATCAATAAGTCCATTACCATCATTATCTAATCCATCCGCATAAGCACGGCCGATCATGTCAACCGTAACGCCCCAAAGAATGATACCATTATCTAAATAATAACGATTATAAGGATCGCTGGCGGCTTCATCTACCATTTCCTGTGTTATGGTTGGGCTTCCTATTTCAGTACCAGCAATAAAAGTGCCATCAATATTATCTTTGTACATTAGGTCGACCCAGCTATCATTTTCATCGATAAAGCCATTGCCATTGTCATCAATTCCATTGTCAGGAATTTCACCACTTTGCAGGTTTGTCAACATTTCAGCAGTAAAGACTGGATTTCCCCATTCTGAATTGCTGGCGTTATCATCCACGCCATTATGCACTAATTTATTACGTCCAATAAAAGCGGGGTCGTGGCCTTCGTATTCATCCTCATTAAAATGTTCCCAATCGTAGGCATTGAAGGCAACACCGGATATTTTAAAACCAAAATCTTTGAATGTAGACGCATGGCGGACAGTCAGTTTTTTTAAGTAACCTCCTTCTTGAGCGAGATTTCCACCTTGAATATTGACTGTTGTTCCAACAGATTCACGGGGAGTGGATGTAATAATATTCAATACACCGCTATGGGCATTGGGACCATAAAGTGCGGAAGAGGGCCCCAGTACTACTTCAAATTGTTTCACATCTTCAAAAGAGACTGGAATGACATTATAAGCGATCAAACGGAGGGAAGGGATGTTGGCCATCCGGCCATCGGTTAATGTCAGCAGCCTGGAACTGAATGAAGAATTAAATCCCCGGGCGCTCAAGTTATAACTATCTACACCGGATTGCGTAAAATCAACACCTTTCACTTGCTTCAGGTAATCCCCAAGGTTTGTGTTGCTTTCCCGGCGAATCTCTTTCTGAGTGATGACGCTTATCGCGGCCGGTGCATCTTCTACCCGTTCCCGCTTCCGCGATGCAGTTACCACGTAGGTTTGCATCTGGATGGCTTCTCGAGCTAATGCAATATTGGCAGTTACAATTTCACCCAATGTAACGGTGAGATCCAGATCCTGCTTTTCATAGCCGATATATGAGACCATGATGGTCACTGCTCCCACTGGAACATTCTGGATTGCATAATTGCCGTTGATATCTGTGGCAGCACCCATGGTTGTCCCCTCTACAATTACGTTGGCGCCAAGGAGGGGATCATTATTTTCAGCATCTGTGACCAGTCCGGTAATAGAGCCGCTTTGAGCGAGCAGCAAACCAGAAAAAATGATGATAGATAAGTGTATAATATTCTTCATAATTCTGTCTATAAACAGACAGCCCCACCTTACGGTGGAGCTGTCTGAGTTATTATGTTTTCAAAATGAAACTGTATTTATTTCAACAGCATCATTTTTTTAGTTTCTACTTTATCTCCTGCTGTAACTCTATAAATGTACACACCGCTGGGCAGCATGTTGCCATTTTCACTGCGGGCGTCGAAAGAAATAGTATGACGTCCTACAGGGAGTTCACCAGAATAAAGAGTAGTTACTTTTTGACCCAGCATATTCCACACAGTTACTTCTGTGGGCGAATGTTCAGCAAGGTCAAAACTGATATTTGTTGTTGGGTTGAAAGGATTGGGATAATTCTCATGAACAGCAAATCTATCCGGGAGAATATCCTCTGATTCAATGCCCAATACAATTTTACTGAAGATAGCATACACATCTCTTGTCTGCAGATCAGGCACACAGGAATTGCCGATTTGGAAAACCAATCGTCCATTTATACCATCATAGTCATGATCAGAATCATCTACCGTTACACCCAGTGAAGCTAGCACACCAACAGCATAAAATGCTGTTGCCTGGGCTGTATTCGTAAGGGGATCATCATCACCGGCGGCTACCAAAGCTGCATAAGTCGTTTGAGCATAAGCACCAACGGCTGCAGCTGCGGCGGTTGCAGTGGTGGAATCAACACCAAATGCGACAGCCAAACCAACAAATGCGGCTTGTCCAATATAATCTATGGCCATCAATGTTGCAGTCGATTGATCATAACCGGCTGCCATATATTGGGCGATTAATGCCATCACATTATCCGGAATACCATCACCATCGGCATCATCTCCGGCTGCAGTCAAAACAGCGCTGATCGCGGCCAGGTCATTATAGGTAAAATAATAACCGGTGAATTGAAAGGGCTCATCACCGCTCATCATGGTTCCATCATCACCTATCGGGTCAAAGTAATAACCCCAATCCGTATTCACGAGACCATCAACTTCACCGTCACCATCAGTATCCGCGCCTGTTCCGCCCAGGATGGGATATGTACCCACATTAAAGCTTGTTCCTGCTACAGCATTCAAGTAAGCAACAGTTACTGTATCAGCGGGAGCAAGGGTAATACCCAAATGGCGGTTGAGTAAACCTGCATCGTCAATTCCACTATCAACTTCTTGACCGTCAGTAGTATGCCAATTAACCTCCATTACTTCAAATCCACTCATTTCAGCGTTAAAATGACCAACCAACCAGCCATAATTGTCTTCGGATGCTTCAGGATCTTCCCAATCTGCCGGGGCACTAAACCAGTCAAAAACACTTGATTGCGCAATACCAAAACCCCAGGTGAAAGTACCTTCATCAGAATCGTATGAGTTTGATGTAGTCGTATATTCAATATCAGCATTATCCGAAACAGGTGCGATTGTGAAAAAGGTAGAACAGTCTTCTGTATCCGTAGTCGGATATGTTGATGTTGTACCATCAACACCTGGTATTAACATTTGACCGTCTTCCTGGTTTAATGCTATTGAAAGGTTGATACCCACTGCATCCAACCCAAAAGGTGAAAGCAGTATTGACGGTGTTTCAATTACTGCAATTGTATCGCCCGGCATCCATCCTGCTAAAGTTGCAGAAAACAAAGAAGTTGCCGCACTCGGCCAATGGCCATCCAACGTATATTGAGCGATTGAATCGTCAGGACTATCAACCATTCGAGATACGTTTGTGTATTTGACATATACACCGGTCATTTGATACGAACCGGTAAATGATTGTGCCTGTATCATTACAGACAACATGAGTGTTAGTACAATGCTTGTTAGCAATTGTTTTTTCATATTTACCCCTTGCTTATTTGCAGTTAGTTAAGAACGATATCTTCCCACGAAAGGCGTTGCCTTGTTCGTCCCATCACAGCAAGTATACTACAATTTTGTACCCTTTTTCAAATCATTTTTTTATATACGTGATTTGGCTCATTTCTTATAATTCCGCCGCTGCAGCCACCGCCAGACTGACCAGAGGAAAAGGATAGATCCAAAGATAAAAAGAATATTGGCCAGGATAATTGTTGTGAAATTGTTCATTGATTTATCGGGAAGAAATATACAATCGAGAATAAATTTGAACAAGTTATAGGTCTATTCGTTGATCATTATTTAATTTGTACCTGACAGGATTCTATTTGTTCAATAAAAATCGAGGCAAAAAACTATAAATGAATATTTGTGTATTGGTTAAACAAGTACCGGGGAGTGACGCGCATTTCGCTATTGTGCCAGATGGTGCGTGGATACAGGAAGCTGAACTGCCTTTTGAAATGAACGAGAGCGATAATTATGCTCTTGAAGAAGCATTGCAGATCCGTGAACAAAATGGCGCCGGAGAAGTGGTCGTGGTCAGCTTGGGCCCGGACCGCTGCCAGAAAGTCATCCGCGAAGCACTGGCTAAAGGTGCTGACCGGGCGATCCATATTAAGGAAGATCCTCCTTTTACTACTGATCCATATTCAATTGCCACTGCGCTGGCAAATACAATTAAGGATGAAAAGTTCGATTTGGTTCTTTCAGGGCTCCAGTCTGATGATCTCGGTTTTGGACAGACGGGTGTCATCCTGGGTGAAATTTTAGGAATGACAACTGCAACGCTTGTAGTCGGTACGGAGATCCAGGATGGAAAAATCAGGGTAAAACGTGAACTGGAAGCAGGATGGTTCCAGTGGCAAACCATGGATCTACCGGCCAGCCTGGCTATACAATCGGGATTGAATACTCCGCGCTATCCTTCTTTGAAAGGCATTATGACTGCCAAGAAGAAAGAAATAAGAACAAATTCATTTGGGGATGTATTTGCTGATGATGGTCTGCAGGGATTTAACGGCTTATCAGTTCAGCATGTGGAGAAACAGACTGAAATGATTGATGGCAGTGTTGACCAGGTAGTAAGAAGATTGGTGGACGTTTTCAAAAACGAAATACGGATCAATTAAGAGAGCATGATGGATATATTAGTTGTACTGGAAAATAAAGATGGAAATATTCATCGCATGAGCCAGGAAGCAATAACCGGAGCTCAACAAATTGGCGGTAAATGTAATTTAAGTGTTGGTGTTTTAGCATTGGGAGAAAATGCACCTGCGCTTGCTGAACAGGCAGCCAAGTATGAAGCCGCAGAAGTTCTATCTTTGGAAAATGAACATTTAAATAATTATACTGCTGATGGCTATGCCGCGGCTGTTGAGCAAGTTATTGCCAGTGAAAACCCGACATATGTTTTCTTTGGCCATACCTATCAGATTCGGGATTACGTACCCAGAATTTGCGCTAAATTGAAACGGCCCTTCATGAATGATGTTGTTTCTTACTCAACAAAAGAAGGTAAACCGGTATTCAGCAAACAGGCATTTAATGCCAAACTAATGGCTGAGTTACAGTCTCAAGGTGATGGACCCGTATTGGTCAGTTTTCAATCTGCTACATTTTCAACTGACAACATTCAAAATGGATCAGCCAATGTACGTTCGGTATCAGTTGAAATGGATGCTGGTACTATCAAAACAGTTCCGGAAGAACCATTCCAGGAAGCAGCGGGGGGAGTGGACCTATCCAGCGCTGACCTCATCGTCGCCATTGGCCGAGGAATCGGTAAGGAAGAAAATATTCCTATGGCACAAGAATTGGCTAAAGTTATGGGTGCAGAAGTTGCTTCATCCCGGCCCGTAGTTGATTCCGGCTGGCTGGCGCCCCATCATCAAATCGGTAGTTCCGGTCAAACAGTTGCCCCGAAACTCTATCTTGCATTAGGAATTTCCGGGGCTATCCAGCATGTAGTTGGCATGAAAGGATCTAAAAACATTGTCGTCATAAATAAAGATCCGGACGCACCGTTGTTTGAATTAGCCGATTATGGTGTAGTGGGAGATGTGTTGGAAATAGTGCCTAAATTAACGGAAGCATTGCAGGAGTAATCGAACCGATGTCAGAACGGGAAGTTCTGGAACTGGATGTCCTTTTTGTTGGTGCCGGGCCGGCCAGTCTTGCTGGAGCAATTCACTTAAAAAGATTACTGCGCGAAGCTGGTCAGGATGCCAGTGTAGCTATTCTCGAAAAAGCATCTGAAGTTGGCGCTCATTCCCTGTCTGGCGCCATAGTTGATCCTCGGGCACTAAATGAGTTGTTCCCAGATAAATCAGTTTCTGATTTTCCATTCGAAGCTGAAGTTACAGAAGAACATATTTATTATTTAACAGCGACTAAAAAAATCCCATTTCCCTTTGTACCTCCAGCCATGAGCCACCACAATTGTTTTGTAACCTCGCTGGGTAAGCTCACGCGCTGGCTGGGCGGAATCTGTGAAAATGAAGAAGTGGATATTTTCTGCGGTTTTGCAGGTACTGAATTATTGTATGATGGTGATCGGGTAATTGGTGTGCGCACCGGTGACCGGGGTATCGATAAAAATGGACAAAAGAAACCACAATTTGAACCGGGTGCAGACATTCATGCAAAAGTCATTGTTTTAGGCGAAGGCACACGCGGTAGCCTGACCAAAAAGCTCATCAATAGGCATGATCTTATGCAGGGCAGGAACCCCCAGGTCTGGGCTGTTGGTGTTAAAGAACTATGGCGCATGCCAACTGGGACTGTTACGCCGGGATATGTAGCTCATACCATGGGATTTCCCCTGGGTCATAATATTTTTGGCGGTGCGTTTCTTTATGGCATGCAGAATGATATCTGGGACCTGGGAATGGTCGTCGGACTCGATTATAAAAACTCCGCAGTGGATTCTCATCATGAACTGCAAAGCTTGAAAAACCATCCCTGGCTGCGCTCATTGCTTGAGGGCGGGGAAATGATTGCTTATGGAGCAAAATCGCTACCGGAAGGTGGGTGGTTCTCAATTCCAAAGTTGGCTATGGATGGTGCAATGCTGATTGGTGATTCGGCTGGCTTTATGAATGGTCAAAGATTGAAAGGAATACACTTATCCATGAAATCCGGGATGCTGGCGGCGGAAACAATTGCCGAGGCTTTATCATCCGATAATTTTGGTGCAGAGCAATTAGCAGATTTTGAATTGAGAGTGGAAAAAAGCTGGATCAGGGATGAATTATGGAAAGTACGGAATTTTCACCAGGGATTTGATCACGGCCTGTTGGGTGGTCTGACAAATGCCGGAATAGGACTTTTGACAGGCGGCCGCGGCTGGGGGTTTAAAAACCGCATGTCCAGCGAAGCCGGCCATTTGAAAATGGAAAAGAAATCAGAAAAGGACAGATACAAAGATTTGCAATTCGATGGTACATATATTTTAGATAAAGTAACAGATGTATATTATTCTGCCACGGCACATGAAGAAGACCAGGTGCCCCATTTACATGTCAGGGATCAGGACGTGTGTACCACCAAGTGTGCTGAAGAGTATGGGAATCCATGCGTGAGTTTCTGTCCAGCTGATGTTTATGAAATGGTACCTGACGGGGATGGTCAGAAGCTACAGATCAATTTTTCTAACTGTGTACATTGTAAAACCTGTGACATCATGGATCCCTACCAGATCATCGATTGGGTCCCGCCTGAGGGCGGGGATGGACCTGTTTGGGTTAATTTATAAGGTAATTATTCAATCCAGTTGTACTAACTCAATCCCCGCTTCCTGGGCGTGTTCCAATATCCGCTCATCGCGGTAGAATTCATCATAGTAAATGGTTTTAATCCCCGAATTAGCAATAATCTTAAAACAATTATAACAAGGCGAAGCGGTTACAAATATTTCTGCTGCATCAACCCGAACGCCGTTTTTTGCTGCTTGGGCAATTACATTGGCTTCGGCGTGGGTGGTACGTACGCAATGGCCATCAACCATTTCGTGCCCTGCTTCGTCACAGTGTGGTAACCCTTTGATGCTGCCGTTGTATCCGGTGGATAGAATATTTTTATCTCGCACAATAACGGCCCCCACACTTTTACGATCACACGTTGAGCGCGTGGATACTTCTTTGGCAATATTCATGAAATAGGTTTCCCAGCTGACGCGTTCTGTTGACATTAATCTTTATCTTTAACGAATATTTTCACCGCTGACCGCAATTCTCCAAAATAGATGCGCTCTACAAATTGAGCTAAATGGGCAGTGAGTATAAGATATGCCCACGTTGGCACAATAACTTCTGCACACCCTCGAACTAAAACACGATCGCCTTTATATTGTGACCAATCAATTTCAGCCACCTGTTTGCGAAACGATTCTTCCTTTAAAATCCCGCCGTCGAGAAAATCATCCATACTGATGGTCGTCATAAAAATCTCTGTGATCTCTGTGGCGGATCTATTTTTTTACTTTATCCACTGACATATACACCGGCTTTTTTTCACCCATGAAATAATTATAATTCAGGATGGCATAGCCTTCATTATTCCGCGTAGGACAGGTTGAGCAGCTGGATGAACCGTCTTCACGGTGCCGCAAAAGCTCCAGGAGTTTATCATCTGACTCCTGTGCACCGGCCACGAGATCCTCATCGGTTTCCACGTACCAGCGCATGGTGATCATATATTTGTAACGATTATCTTCTGATTGTTTTTCAGTCATATAAACCTCACGTTTAAGTTTTGCACAAAGACACAGAGGCACAAAGATCAAAAAGGATATGAAAAAATTTTGTTAATGTAAGCATTGATTAATCAGGAAAAATGTATGACAATTTTAATTAATCTATTATTACTTCTTTGTGTTTTCGTGTCTTGGTGGCTTTCCTTATTTACTTCCAACCATAAACTTAACTGTTTTCACTATACTTTCACAAAGGCGATCTACGTCCGCTTTTGAATTGTACAGATAGAAACTGGCACGGCCGGTAGCCGCTACACCAAGCTCCTGCATGATCGGTTGGGCGCAGTGGTGTCCCGCACGAATAGCAATACCATCATTGTCCAGTAATTGTGCAAGATCATGGGCATGAATATCGTCCACATTAAAACTGATGACGGCACCGCGGTCGGGGGCAGAACCATACACTTCAACTTTCGGAATAGCTCCGATTTTTTCCAGAGCATAGTCTTTCAATTCCTGTTCATGGTTGTGAATTTTATCCATACCTATTGATTTGACATAATCAATTGCCGCCCCTAAACCGATGACCTGGGCGATATTGGGTGTGCCGGCTTCAAACTTCCAAGGTATGTTATTCCACGTGGAATCGTTTAAAGATACAGTGCGAATCATTTCACCGCCGCCAAGGAAAGGAGACATTTCATCTAATATTTCAGTTTTTCCATACAGAACACCCACACCTGTAGGTCCCAATATTTTATGTCCAGAAAAAGCCAGAAAATCGCAATCCAAATCCTGTACATCTACAGTTTGATGGGGAACGCTTTGGGCTGCGTCTACTAAGGCAATAGCTCCCACGTCATGGGCCATTTGTATAATATCTTTAACACGATTGATCGTCCCAAACACATTGGACTGGTGGATGACTGCCGTCAGTTTTGTTTTGGGTGTAAACCATTTGTCAGGATCAGAAAGGTCCAGCGTTCCATCTGCGTTGAAGGGAATATGCTTTAAGATGGCACCGGTTTCTTTTGCGCAAAGCTGCCAGGGAATCAGGTTGCTATGATGTTCCATGGCGGTAAGGAGAATTTCATCACCTGCTTTTAAATTTTTTCTGCCCCATGCGTAAGCCACCAGGTTGATCGCTTCTGTTGTTCCGCGAGTAAAAATTATTGAGTGAGAATTTGTGTTTAAAAAATCAGCTGCTTTCTTGCGTGCGCCTTCATATTCTGCTGTCGCCTGTTCTCCTATACTATATATTGAGCGATGAACATTGGCGCTATACTTTGTATAGTAGCCATCCATTGCTTCAATAACCGCTTGGGGTTTTAATGAGGTTGCCGAACTGTCTAAATAAACAAAATTGTTTTCCTGTGCGGTGAAGATTGGAAAATTTTCACGGATCTTTTTTACATCAAGCATGGAAAGTTAGAGCAGGCCTAATTGCAGGCGGGCAGCTTCACTCATCATACCTTGGCCCCAGGGCGGATCCCAAACCAGATTGACAATTACTTCAGTAACGCCGGGGATGCCCATGATCTTTTGTTCCACTTCCTGTTGCAGGATCGGGCCCATACCGCAACCCGGAGCTGTAAGTGTCATGGAAACATCAACCATTGTCCCTCCTGATTCTGTTTCAGCAAAATCACAGGAATATATCAAACCCAAGTCGACAATATTCACTGGAATTTCCGGATCATAACAAGTTTTCATTGCATCCCAAACAGCACGTTCATCAACCTCTTGTCCGTTTTGTGATTTTTCTTTTTGTTCAACGATTGGTTCTTTGCCAATTGCATCAGCGTCAGCACCTTCGATTCGATAAAGATTTCCATTAACAGCAACGGTATAACTGCCGCCTAATGATTGGGTGATAATTCCATGCTCACCTGTAATAATCTTACCTTTGCTCCCGGAGGGGATCATAGTCGCATTGCAATCACGTGTAAATGTGATGACTTCTTCTGTGTTTGTACTATTTATCATGTTGTTTCAGTTGTGGTTAATTCAGTGTTGCCATGGAGGGCATTATTCATCGTATGCCAGCTTAATACTGCACATTTCACCCGAGCAGGAAATTTATACACTCCCGACAAAACAGTCATTTTGCCCAAGTCTCCTTTGACTTCGCCTGTGGTGATCATGATATGGAAATGTTCAAAAATTTCTTTCGCTTCCCTGACTGTTTTCCCTTTGATTATTGTGGTCATAATGGATGCAGATGCTTTTGAGATGGCGCATCCAGACCCTTGAAAACTCACATCAGATACTACATCATCTTCAACGTTGAGAAATAATGTGATCTCATCTCCACACAGCGGATTATGGCCATTTGCGTGTGCAGAAGCATTCTCCATGAATCGAAAATTCTGCGGATTCTGGTTATGATCCAGGATCAGTTGTTGATACAATTCCCGAAGATCATCCATTTTGTAACCAATCTTTCAATTGACCATTTAAATAATCAGCTGTTTCCTCATGGCTCACATTGGCTAATACTTCTTTGGCAAATCCTGCCACCATAAGTTTCTGTGCCATGGAGTTATTTATTCCTCTTGAGCGTAAATAATACAATACTTCATCACTCAACTGTCCTGTGGTGGATCCATGGGTACAGCGAACATCATCCGCATAGATTTCTAATTGTGGGTTGGAATTCATAGTCGCTTTATCACTCAAAAGCAGATTCTTGTTCGTTTGGTTAGAGTCTGTTTTTTGACTGTCTTCACGTACAATAACCCGGCCATTGAATACACCGCTGGCTTTATCATTTAATATGTATTTGAAGAATTGGTTGCTATTACAGTGCGGCAGTTCATGATCCACAATTACGTGCGTATCCATATGTTGTTTATCATTCAAAAGTGAAAGCCCGCTTAAATTAACATTACCGTTCTCTCCATGGTATTGGATATGAATATCGCCTCTGTATAATGGTGTACCACTATTAAACACGACGGAATTCAAGCGCGCATCCCTTTTTAAGCTGTACTGAATATTGTCGATATGATAGCCATTGTCCTCTTGGATCCTGTAATGTTCAAGAGAACTATTTTCATTCAATTCAGCCACAGTGACACAATTATTCCAGTAGAGTATGTTTTGATCGCTTTTATAGTGTTCGATGAAATGCGCTGAACTGTTCTGGCCCATTTTAATGATCAGGCGAGGGTGATTCATGACCTGATCTAAAAGTCCAGTTGTTATGAATTGATAATGGATAGGTTTATCTAATTCTAACCCCTCAGTTATTTCTACAGCTAATCCACTATTCATTAAAGATGTATTTAAAGCTACGAACGGATTTCCACCGGTATGTACTAATTCACTTAAATCATTTTTCATAAATACATCCAATAACGTGAGTATTCTTACTCCTTTGGGTAAGTTGGATAGGTCTGATTGAAAATGACCGTTTAATATGATGATGGAATAGCAATCGTCTAATACTTCGATTGTGTGATCTAAAGCCGGTTGCATATCTTCTGCTGATGTCATTCTAAAATGAGATTTATCAAAAGGGGTAAAGTCAGTAAATTGCCAGTCTTCCCATTTCTTGGTGGGAAAACCCAATTCAGTAAATCGACTGAAAGCTTTGCTTCGTAAGGCTGAAAGCTCTTTAGGCTCAGCAGACCCATTGGCCTGTAATGACTCTAATTCTGATCGATAATGCTGCATTAGTTTTCCAGCCAGGAATATCCTTTTGCTTCCAGTTCATAAACCAATTCAATATCGCCGGTTTTGACGATCTGCCCATCAATCATGACGTGGACCATATTCGGTTTCATGTAGTCCAACAACCGTTGATAGTGGGTGATGGCCAGGATCGCGCGATCACCATTTCGATATTCATTTATACCATCGGCAATGACTTTCATTGCATCGATGTCTAATCCAGAATCAGTCTCGTCCAAAATGGCAAATGTAGGTTCAAGAGTTAACAACTGCAGGATTTCATTCAGTTTTTTCTCACCACCCGAAAAGCCATCATTCACAGCTCTATTCAGGTAACTTTCATCCATGCCAACAAGTTTTATCTTTTCCTTGATCAGGGTGAGAAAATCCATGGCATCTAATTCAGTTTCACCATTTGCTTTTCGTTTGGCATTCAGCGCCGCTTTCAAAAAGTAAGTATTATTGACACCGGGGATGACAACAGGATATTGGAAGGACATGAAGATTCCTGCCAATGCTCGGTCTTCAGGAGCCATCTCCAGTATACTGTTTCCGTTAAAAAGGATCTCTCCATCTACGTCATATCCGTCCTTACCAGCAATGACATGTGCAAGAGTGCTTTTCCCAGAGCCATTACGTCCCATGATGGCATGGAGCTCACCGGCATGAATGGTAAGATCGATCCCTTTGATAATCTCTTTGTCCTTAACATGGACGTGTAAATTTTTTATTACTAGCATGGTTTTAAATAATTACTCATTATCCAACACTGCCTTCCAGGCTCACCTCCATGAGTTTCTGGGCTTCCACGGCAAATTCCATGGGTAGTTCCTTAAAGACTTCTTTACAAAAGCCGTTCACGATCAATGAAACAGCATCTTCTGTGGAAACACCGCGCTGGTTGCAGTAATAGATCTGGTCTTCACCGATTGAAGATGTGGATGCTTCGTGTTCCATTTGGGCACTGGGATTGCGCACATCAATATAGGGAAAGGTATGGGCTCCGCACTCATTGCCGATCAGCATCGAATCACATTGGGAGTAATTCCTGGCGTTCTCTGCATTTTTCATGATCTTCACTCCCCCACGATAAGTTTGCTGACCTTTTCCGGCAGATATTCCTTTTGAGATGATCGTACTTTTGGTGTTCTTACCGAGATGCACCATTTTAGTACCTGTATCCGCCTGTTGGAAATTGTTGGTGAGCGCTACAGAATAAAATTCACCCACTGAATTATCACCTTTCAAAATGCATGATGGGTATTTCCAGGTAATAGCCGAACCGGTTTCGACTTGCGTCCATGATATCTTTGAATTTTCCTCCAAGCACGTTCCGCGTTTTGTAACGAAATTGTAGATACCGCCCTTACCCGTTTTCGGGTCACCGGGATACCAGTTTTGAACGGTGGAATATTTGATGGTTGCATCTTTGTGAGCGATGAGTTCTACAACTGCAGCATGGAGCTGGTTCTCATCCCGCTTAGGGGCAGTACAGCCCTCAAGATAGCTTACATAACTACCAGCATCTGCAATTATCAAGGTTCGTTCAAATTGCCCGGTATTGGCAGCATTAATCCTGAAATATGTCGACAGTTCCATGGGACAGCGAACACCTTTGGGGATATACACAAAACTTCCATCTGTAAAAACTGCAGAATTTAGAGCTGCAAAAAAGTTATCCGTGTGCGGGACCACAGATCCCAGGTATTTTTCAATCAATTCCGGGTGTTTTTGTACTGCTTCTGAAAATGGACAGAAAACAACACCGTGCTTTTCCAATTCATCTTTAAAAGTGGTTGCTACAGATACAGAATCAAACACAGCATCCACAGCAACACCCGCCAGCATTTTTTGTTCTTCTAATGGAATTCCTAGTTTATTGTAAGTCTCTAAAATTTCAGGGTCAACCTCATCCAGGCTTTTTAGTTCTTTTTTCTTGGGCGCGGAATAATAACTGATTGCTTGATAATCAATTTCGGGATAATTGACCTTGGCCCAAGTGGGCTCTTTCATTTTCAACCATTGTTTGTACGATTTCAGTCGCCATTCCAGCATGAAATCCGGTTCTTTTTTTATAGCTGATATTGCACGGATCACATCCTCATTCAATCCAGGTGGGAGGGTGTCCTGCTCAATATCAGTGACAAACCCGTACTTATAGTCTTGTTCAATTGCTTTTTCGATTATTTTTGACATGATCTATATTTAATTATACTGAGAAACTCGTGCCGCAACCACAGGTGCGATTAGCGTTTGGATTATGAATCTTAAATCCGCCATTCAGTAGGTCATCAGAGAAGTCTACTTCCAATCCTTTTAAGTAGAGCCAGCTTTTCAGGTCACAAAGGATCTTCAATCCATTGGATTCAATGACCTTATCCATTTCACCTGGTTTCTCATCAAAGGTCATTTTATAATTCATACCGGAGCATCCTCCGCCTTCCACACCCATACGCAGCATCCAGCCATCTTTCCCTTCGACCTTCATGGCATTCTTGATCTTTTTAATGGCATTTAGCGTTACGGTAATAGTCGCGTTTGTGAATTCTTCCAGTTTTTGTTCTTGAGTTTGTTCAGCCATTTTATTCCCACTCTGTTGAAGATTGTTCGGTTTGAGATTTAGAAGGGGAAAACCCCAGTTTTTCCTTGGCTTCGTCTGACATCATTTCCGGTTTCCAAGGTGGATCAAATGTAATTTCGACTGTTGCTTCATCAACACCTTCCAACCCGGTGACTTTCGTTTTAATGTCTTCCGCCATGAGTTGCGCCATCCCACAGCCAGGGGTAGTAAGTGACATAGTAATATCTACATTTGGTTTGTTGATCTTAATATCATAGATCAAACCCAAATTCCAAAGATCCACAGGGATTTCCGGATCGTAACATTGTTTAAGTACATCAATGACCTGTTCTTTATTGATCTCCATCATATCCTCACTGTGTGATTTCACCAACAGACATACGTTCAAACATTGAGCGCATACTGTCGTTGATGCGTTGAATTGGTGTGCGAATATTACACGCCGAAATAAGCGTACAGTCTGAATCAAAATAACAGTCCATTATACCCAATGGCCCTTCCATTTTTTCAAAGAAATCCTTCATATTGATGTCTTCAAGGCATTTCTTGATGCGGTAACCACCATGGGGTCCCTGGACAGCTTCTACAATTCCTTCGCGGGCCATATGCTGTAATGTTTTGGCGAGAAGCTCTACGGGCATGGCATATTGCTCAGCAATTTCTTTGGCGTTTGTCAGGTTGCTTTGATCCTTATCCTGCATGTGCCGCAGGGCAATCAAGGCGTATTCTACTTTTCGTGTGATTTTTAACATAATTAATTCGACTATATTTATCGGTGAAATTTACCGGGAGGTATAAATATACTTCAAGAACTATTTACGACTATTATTATCGGGTATAATTACTGAACTGAAATGAGGGAGTCTTTTTTATCGGTCACTTGACCAATAATAATGGGTGTATAGAAGTAAGAAGAAGTAAATGTATTAATATAATCATTTGCAGCAGTTTCAGATAATGATACCAATAGTCCTCCAGAAGTTTGTGCATCGGCAGCCATTAGTTGTTCAGTATCTGATAATGAGTGATTAAAGGTTACATTATCTTTAACAAAATCCAGGTTTCGCTTAGTACCACCAGGTATTACATTATTTTCAGCCAATTCACGAACACCATCAAAAAATTCAAGGTCGCCAAAATTAATTATTGCAGAAACGCCACTGGCCAAACACATTTCTTGTAGATGACCCAACAGCCCAAAACCGGTTACATCTGTCGCCGCATGTATTTCCAAACCAGCCATTGCATCTGCTCCGGGTTTATTCAATGTTGCCATGGATTCCACAACTGCATTGATTTGTTTTTCTGAAGCTTTTTCTTTTTTGATTGCAGTTGAGATTATCCCGGTACCCAGTGGTTTTGTTAATACCAAAACATCACTTGATTGAGCGCCATTGTTTCTAACCAAATTATTTTTATGCACTTCACCGGTTACAGCCAATCCGTATTTAGGTTCATGGTCATCCACAGAATGTCCGCCTACAATAGAGATTCCAGCTTCGGCTGCTTTATCTACTCCGCCTTGCAAAATTTCAGTAAGGGTTTCTTTAGGAAGATCATTAATTGGATAACCAACTATATTTAACGCAAATAATGGAG
Source organism: uncultured bacterium (assembly GCA_964582455.1). Classification (GTDB taxonomy): domain Bacteria; phylum Fidelibacterota; class Marinisomatia; order Marinisomatales; family TCS55; genus UBA2126. Next base: position 24,725 of record CAZORD010000020.1, read on the forward strand.
TTCCACCCATGGCATAAATATCAGACAGAGAATTGGCCGCGGCGATCTGGCCGAATTGATATGGATCATCCACAATTGGCGTAAAAAAGTCCACAGATTGAACGAGATATTTATCTCCATCCAGTCGTATCACGGCTCCGTCGTCAGCGCCATCAAAGCCAACAACTACACGGTCATCATGCGGCAGGTTGAGTGGACCCAGAACCTGGGCCAGGTCTTTTGGACCTATTTTACACGCTCAACCGCTGCCGTGCGAAAGCGTCGATAATCTAATTTGTTCTTTGGTCATAATTAAAGTTTTTCTGTCAGCATGCGCACATCTTCAATGGTGTTGATATCATTATCAGATAAATATTCCAAGTGGATGGTTTTGAAAACAGAATGGACATGGATTTGAGATTGGTATTGATGGAGCACCATGGGGATGTGGGCTGATTTCAATACTAAAACATGGAAGGGGTAATCCAAATCAGTAGCTTTTAACGCTGATAGAGTTGCCTGTGCTTCTTTGAGATTATTGCGGATTTCCTGGACATCTTTCAGCAAAATTTTATCCCTGAAAACCCAAGGTGCCGTTTCATCTGCAGCCTCCTTGAAATAATTATGTCCCTGCTGAAAGTGGTCTAAAAAATGTTGACCATATACACCTTTTGATAAAGTTTCTGTCAAATAATTGTTTACAGCTTCCTGCCGTTCTTTTAAATATGTTTTCCAGAATGGGAAATGACTGCGAAATAGAAAATAACCAAAAGATGTTTTGAAAGAATTGCCGCGATTAAAAAACGCTTTTACTTCATATGTCAATTTTTTCATTTCATTGCGTATAACTTGCGGAAATAGATGAACAGTAATGGGCGCGGGTGAAGTATTGTTTTTAAGGAAATCCGGAGGAATATGCAGCTCGTGAAGATTCAATGAATATAATTTATCGATACCTTGAATGTTGATTTGAATAAATGCACCCAGGTCACTCATTTTAATAAGATTCCCCAGAGCTTTATCAAACTCGGGTATAGTTGCGATGGAAGGAGCAGACAGATCTCCGGATATCTCTGGAAACATTGAAAGCTGACTCGGATTATGTTTGGGACTCATAAAAGCTCCTCAATTTTACACTGACATGGTGTAAAGTGCAATTTTTCATGATGAAAATAAACGTGTGCTAATACAATTGATTTACGTATAAACAACATGGTAAATTTGATACTGGACAGGCAAAAAAAACGATTGAAAACAACACTTTTGAACGCCCAAATAGTCCCAGTATTCACTGGATTTATTTTATTTAAACCCTAGATTAGACCCGCATATTTCTTATGGAAAAAACAATAAAGAATGTAGATGATGTTGTTATTCGTTTTGCCGGTGATTCCGGTGACGGCATGCAGCTCACTGGTGGGCGGTTCACAGATACTACAGCTATCGTTGGCAACGATCTAAGCACATTACCGGATTTCCCTGCAGAGATCCGTGCTCCTGCAGGTTCATTGGCCGGGGTCAGCGCCTTTCAAATTCACTTCAGTTCCAAAGATATCCATACGCCCGGTGATAAAGTTGATGTTCTGGTCGCAATGAATCCCGCAGCTTTAAAAGTCCACCGTGATGAACTGGAACCAGGCGGTATGCTCATATGTAATACGGCTGCTTTCTCAAAGAAAAATCTCACTTATGCCGGTTTTGATTCCAATCCACTGGAAGATGAATCCTTAGAAGATTATTTCCGAGTCTATGCTATAGACATGAGCAAGATTGTCAAGGAAGCGTGTGCTGACATGGGCTTAACACCGAAGACAGTTAATCGTACCAAGAATCTTTTTGCATTAGGACTCTTGTATTGGATTTATGACCGACCTATGAAACCTACAAAAAGCTGGCTGCAAATGAAATTTGCCAAGCGGCCGGAACTGATAGATGCCAATGTAAGAGCCATGGAAGCCGGTTACAACTATGGTGAAACAACTGAAATTTTTACCACACGTTATAAGGTTGATAAAGCAGACCTGCCTGCAGGAACCTATCGTAATATTGTAGGGAATTATGCTTTATCATTAGGCCTTGTTGCCGCTGCTGAAAAAGCAAAACTACCTTTATTCTATGGTGGCTATCCTATCACACCAGCCAGTGATATTCTCCATCATCTTTCGGCATTAAAACATCACAATGTAAAAACATTCCAGGCAGAAGATGAAATTGCCGGAATGACATCTATAATTGGTGCAGCATTTATCGGCAACCTGTCTGTGACTGCTTCGTCCGGCCCTGGAATAGCATTAAAAGGTGAAGCATTAGGATTAGCTATCATTGCGGAACTGCCCATGGTGATCGTGAACGTTCAGCGTGGCGGACCCAGCACCGGCTTACCAACAAAAACAGAACAATCAGACCTATTCCAGGCATTGTATGGGCGGAATGGAGAAGCCCCCATACCTGTGATCGCTTCGGCCACACCTGGCGATTGCTTTTTTACGGCGTATGAAGCCTGTCGCATTGCACTCAAGTATATGACGCCTGTCATATTACTTACGGATGGATATTTGGCAAATGGTTCTGAACCATGGTCTATCCCCAACGTGGATGACTTGGATCCCATCGATGTCAAATTCGCTGATTCTTCCGCAAAAGTGGATGGCCAGTTCATGCCGTATTTGCGAAATAAGAAAACATTGGCCCGGCCTTGGGCTATTCCGGGAACAGCAGGTTTAGAACATCGCATTGGCGGTTTGGAAAAAGAAGATGTAACCGGAAATGTGAATTATGATCCTGAAAACCATCACCATATGACATTGATCCGCCAGCAGAAAGTGAATAATATTGTGAATGATATTCCTCCTACAAATATATTTGGTGAGAAAAGTGGAGACTTACTTATCTTTAGCTGGGGCGGCACAAAAGGCGCCTGCCGTTCGGCGGCAGAAGACCTTCAGGCAGAAGGCAAGGCCGTCAGTCATGTGCATTTGCGCTGGGTGAATCCATTGCCGAAGGACTTGGGTGAAATATTGATCCGCTTCAAGAATGTGTTGATCCCTGAGATCAATATGGGGCAATTGATTAAAATTATTCGCGCTGAATACCTGGTAGATGCTCAAGGGTTGAATCTTGTACGTGGTAAACCCATTGGCAAAAGCAAAATTATAGAAAAAATAAATAAAATGTTGGGAAGCTGACCATGGCTGAAGCAAAAGCAGTAGCAAAGAAAAATTATTCGCGCATGGATTTCACCTCGGATCAAGCAGTCCGCTGGTGCCCAGGGTGTGGTGACTACGCTATCCTGGCCCAGACCCAAAAAGTATTTCCGGACTTGGGTATGGATAAGGAAAATGTCGTTTTCATTTCCGGGATCGGTTGTTCCAGCCGTTTTCCTTATTATATGAATACGTTCGGTTTTCATACAATCCACGGCCGTGCTCCGGCCATCGCATCCGGTGTAAAAATTGCCAATCCGGAATTATCCGTTTGGGTGGTAACCGGTGATGGTGATGGACTTTCCATTGGTGGTAATCATACCATACACTTACTGCGCAGGAACCTGGATATCAATGTTATGTTATTCAATAACCGAATATATGGATTAACTAAAGGCCAATATTCCCCCACGTCAGAAATTGGCAAGATTACGAAATCTACACCCATGGGTTCTTTGGACAGGCCTTTTAATCCGGTGACTCTTGCTTTGGGCGCTGATGCCACATTTGTAGCCCGGACCATTGATCGGGAAACGAAACATTTGCAAGCCATGATTCAACGCTCCTATAATCATCATGGCACATCATTCCTGGAGATATACCAGAACTGTAATATTTTTAATGATGGTGCCTTTGCATCTAAAACAGATAAAGAAACAAAAGCTGATAAAGTATTATGGCTGGAAAATGGCCAACCCATGCTTTTTGGCGTTGAAAAGAACAAAGGGATACACATGGATGGGAATAAACTGGAGATCGTTGAATTGAACGGAAAATTTTCAGCGGATGATATTCTATTGCACAATGAATCAGATTTTGTCATTGCATCCATGCTGGCCAGTTTGACCTACAAGGAAGAGTTTCCTGATCCCATTGGAGTTTTATATGCCATCGATGCACCTGTATATGAAGAAATGGCTACTAAACAGGTACAATCAGCAATCGAAAAACGCGGTGCCGGAAGTATCCAGGAACTATTGAATTCGGGTGATACTTGGGAGGTGAAATAAATCAATGCCCACCCGGACCGAATATGACAGTATCGGACCGGTAGACGTTCCTGCCGATCGTTATTGGGGTGCGCAAACCCAGCGGTCACTGCAAAATTTCAAGATCGGCAACGAGCAATTTCCCCGTGAGTTCATCCGTGCTTACGGAATACTAAAGAAAGCAGCGGCAACTGTGAATGAATCTTTCAGCAGCCTCGATTCCAAGATCGCCGAAACTATCCGGAATGCTGCCGATGAAGTGATAGAGGGCAAACTGGATGACCACTTTCCCTTAGTCGTCTGGCAGACCGGATCAGGAACACAAACCAATATGAATGTGAATGAGGTTATTGCCAATCGTGCGATAGAAATGCTGGGTGGAATATTGGGCAGTAAGGATCCGGTGCATCCCAATGATCATGTGAACATGTCCCAATCCACCAATGACACTTTTCCTACTGCTATCAATATTGCTGCAGTGGAATCGGCAACTCATCAATTACTCCCGGCACTGGAAAAACTCCAAGGCGCATTGGCATCAAAAGCCGACGAATTTAAAGATATTGTAAAACTAGGCAGGACCCATTTGCAGGATGCCACACCTTTGAGCTTGGGCCAGGAATTTTCCGGCTACGCGTCCCAGGTGGATCATGGCATCACCCGGATCAAAAATGCATTGAACCATTGCTACGAGCTAGCCATGGGCGGTACGGCGGTGGGTACGGGCATTAATTCTATGGAAGGATTTGGTGAAGCAGCCGCCAAGGAAATTTCAAACCTTACAGGCCTGCCATTTGTAACAGCGAAAAATAAATTTGAAGCCTTGGGCGGACAGGACAACATTGTAGAATTATCCGCCATGTTAAAGACAGTTGCTGTCTCACTACATAAGATTGCTAACGATATTCGCCTATTGGGCAGCGGCCCTCGCTCCGGGATCGGCGAATTGGACCTGCCGGCCAACGAACCGGGGAGTTCTATCATGCCGGGCAAGGTGAACCCCACCCAGGCAGAAGCATTAACCATGGTTTGCACGCAAGTCATTGGGAATGATGTAACCATTACAACCGCCGGAGCTTCGGGCCATTTTGAATTGAACGTCTACCGCCCGGTCATGGCTTATAATATCATCCAATCCATCCGCTTGCTGGCGGAAGCATCCGTTTCCTTTGCTGATAATTGTGTGGCCGGGATCAAGGCCAACGAAGAGCGGATCCACGCCAATCTCCACAATTCGCTCATGCTGGTAACGGCGCTGAATCCCCACATCGGTTACGACAAAGCAGCGGAAGTGGCTAAAAAAGCCCATAAGGATAACACTACCCTAAAAGAAGCCATCATTGACCTTGGTTACATGAGCGGTGAGGATTTTGATAAGTTGGTGGATCCCAAAGATATGATCCAGCCCCGGAAAAAAAGCTGATCCGGCTGGAACACTTTTTTCTACATACCGTTCAATTCCCCAATTTCAAATTCTTAAACCAGCAGTAAATTCAAGCCCATGAAATCCTGGCCGCATATCATCAAACGATCTTTTTATACTGTACTAACCGGGATGGTGGTCATATTTGCCTATATCTTATACTTATCCATTGACCTGCCCTCCATCGAACAGTTAGAGAATTACGACCCGGACCTGGTGACGCGCATTTATTCCGCAGATGGTGAACTGCTGAATGAGCTCTATTTTGAAAAGCGGGTCTTTGTAGAACTGGATCAGATACCACAAAATATGCTGGATGCCATTGTGGCCAAGGAAGACCAGCGCTTTTATGACCATTGGGGTATTTCCCTTAGGGATTTTTTCAGGGCTGTAATCATTAATACTGTATCCTTGAGTTACCGTTCGGGATTCAGTTCATTGACCCAGCAGTTAGCCCGCAATCTATATGATAATATAGGATTCAAGAAAACCATCACACGTAAGATTAAGGAGGTCATCACTGCCATCCAGATCGAACGGACTTATACCAAGGATGAGATCCTGGAAATGTATCTGAACAGCGTCCATTTTGGCCATGGGACCTACGGCGTCCAGGCAGCGGCGAAGCGCTTCTATGGCAAGCAGTCCCATGAATTAACTCTGGATGAAAGCGCACTTTTGGTAGGGCTGCTCCCGGCACCGGCCCGCTATTCTCCGGTCCGGTTTCCGGAAAGGGCGCTGACCAAGCGCAATGTGGTATTGCGCGTTATGCGCGATCAGGATTACATCACCCGGATGGAATATACCGAGGCACGCGCCCGTTTGCTGGATAGTGTCCAGCAGGAGCAGACCAGTGGCACGGCGCCTTATTTTACGGAATACATTCGCCGCTTTCTTGAAAGGGAAGACGATGAGCTTGGTGTGAATATCTATCGGGATGGCTTAAAAATTTATACAACTTTAAACTCAGAACTTCAAAAAATAGCTGAAGATGCTGTAATCAAATCAGTGAATGCTAACCAGCAAAAGTTGAATAAGCGCTTATTTAATGATGAAGAAGAATTTTCAAAACTGGCGTATTTGGGCATCTATCCTGAAGATACGGTGAAACTCATGATGGCCGGTGAGCTGGAATTGTATGAAGATCTGCGAGACAAACTTTTGGTCCAGAGTTCATTCGTCGCCTTGGACACACGCACCGGTGCCATTTTGGCCATGGTAGGCGGCCGGCCGGATTATCCTGACCAATTCAACCGTGCTACCCAATCATTGCGCCAGCCGGGGTCAGTGTTTAAACCGTTTGTTTATACAGCTGCTATAGATAATGGCGTACCTGTGACCAGGCAATTGTTGAATCAACCTGTGGTACTGAATGTCCGCAATGCAGATGGTGAATGGGTAAAATGGATGCCTAAAAATTATGACGGTAGTTCGGGAGGACTTACTACAATTAGAGAAGGCCTGCGCCGTTCGTTGAACTTAATTTCAGTGCGCATGGTGCAGGAAGTGGTTCCGGCAAGTGAAGTTAAACAAACTGCCCGGCGCATGGGTGTGTCTACGGATATCCGTGCTGTGGATGCTATCGCCCTGGGAACATCGGAAGTGCATCTTCTGGAAATGGTCGCCGCATATGGTACCTTTGCCAATAAAGGTGTTTATTGCAAACCATTCGGTATCACTCGTATTGAAGACCGCTATGGTAATGTGCTGAAGGAATATAATCCCCAGAGAGAAGAAGTTTTGAGTGCGGAAACGTCATTTATGATGACCAGCTTGCTGCAGACAGTTTTAGACCGGGGGACAGGCGGCAGTGCCCGCTGGAAATACCATTTTTACCATCCAGCTGCAGGAAAAACAGGAACTACGCAAGGTTGGACAGATGCCTGGTTTGTGGGTTTTTCTCCTTACATTTCAGCTGGTGCATGGTTTGGTGTGGATGATCCGCAAGTCAGTTTAGGAAAAGGATTGGATGGCAGCAAAGCTGCCCTTCCGGCTTGGGCCATGTTTATGCGCGACAGCCATGATTCATTATCGTATGCCAGGAAAGAATTCCTGCAACCGGAGCGCATAGAAAATGTTAAAATTTGCCAGGTAACGAAAAATATTCCCGTCGATCTATGTCCATTGGAAACGGAGGTTTTTATTAGGGGAACAGAACCAACCAAGCGTTGTTCGGTTCATAAAAACTAATCAATTAAAAATCAAAGTCTGTATAATAGTTTCAGAGCCTATGGTTACGGCATTGGCTATTTTTTCAACACCCGCTTTTAGTTTTTCTTCGTCATTACAGAAACAGCTAAATATTGTATCACCGGCTTGAACTTCATCTCCTATTTTATGATGACATTCTAATCCGGCGGTTGGATCAAGAATATCGTTTTTATTTTTTCGGCCACAGCCCATATCCACCAATCCCCAGCCAACATTTGCTGTATCAATCGCTTGGATAAATCCATTCTTTTCCGCGTTGACAGTTAATTTGAATTGTGGTTCATGATCAATTTTATTCAAATCTCCTCCCTGGTTGTTTATCATTTCTAAAAATTTTTCATAGGCAGCTCCATTATCGATCAATTGACTTAAAGTTGTATCAGAGTCTGCTTCATTTGGTGCAAGTCCAGATTGGATCATGAGTTTCGATGCCAGTTTGAAACTAACGTCCATCGTATCATTTGGCCCATTGCCTTGGAGACAATCCATGGCTTCCTGCACTTCACACCACATTCCAGAATAACGCCCGAGAGGTTGATCCATGTTTGTATATACTAGGTCAGTTTTGACACCAAAATGTTCGCCGACATTTTTTAGCATTTCCCCCAATTCTTTACTTGCAGATATCGTGGGCATAAAACCGCCGCTGCCCACTTTAATATCCAGGACCAGTCCTTGAATTCCGGAAGCTATCTTTTTACTCATAATGGATCCGCAGATCAAAGGGACAGAAGCAATTGTGCCAGTCACATCCCGCAGGGCATAGATCTTACCGTCCGCTGGGCAGATCTCATCTGATTGAGCCATGATACCGCAGCCGATACTATTCACCCATTTTTGAAAATCACTTAAGGACACATTTGTCCTAAAACCTGGAATAGTTTCCAGTTTATCAATTGTTCCGCCGGTATGGCCCAAACTGCGTCCGGAGATCATCGGTATGTTTAAACCGGCAGCAGCCAAAAGTGGGGCCAGGATCAATGACGTTTTATCTCCCACTCCACCCGTGCTGTGTTTATCACATACATAATCTGCCGTTTGTGAAAAGTCCATTTGTGTACCAGAATGGATCATGATATCCACTAAAGCGAAAATTTCATCATTCGTCATACCATGATCAAAGATTGCCCTTAATAATCCAGTCATTGCAGCATCATCGATGCTGCCATCAACATAACCTTTTATAAAGGATTGTAGATCAACTGGTGAAATTGGTTTTCCGCTGTTTTTAGCAGCAATTATATCATGGGGATTCATTTTCAACTTTGGTTTTTTGCCAGGGCCATTTGAAATCGATGGGTGCTCGCTCGCGAACAGAGTAGAGGGTGAGATAGCCACCGAAAATAGCCAATATAACATTGGGTGTCCACATGCCAATAACTGGGGAAACAATATTGCGGTCGGCCATTTCCTCACCGCCAATCAGGAAAACATAATAAATAAGGAAAAAACCAAAACCGAGTGCAATAGCTACAGCAAATCCGCCCCGTTGTGAAAGAGTGCCCAAGGGTGCACCAACCAAGACAAACAAAATACACGCCAGTGGTAAAGAAAATTTCTTATGGATCTCTACACCATATTTATTCCAGCTCCTGGTATACGAATTTAAAAGCCTGAATTCATTCTTAGCTTGACGTTCCAGGCTGCGCAGCCGTCGTTCCTTCAAGCGCACCTGGGCTGCAGTTAAGGTTGTATCCTGCAGCATTTTTTCTTTATAAGAATTCAGTAATTTCTTGGTACCGGTAAAATTATCAGGTACAATATCAAAACCTGTTACTTTTTTGATCGTATTTTGCAGCCGTTCTTCTACGCGCAATTTTCTTTCCATGTATTTTGATTGTTTTTCCTGCATAAGTCCCACCGTCATTTCCCGATCGGAACGGTTGGCCGTATCGCGGCGGTTCAGCATCAGGTCATCAGCCGGGATGATAATAACATGTTTTTCAAAATTGATGCGCCGGTAATTGTTATAATTATCAAGGTCCAGCTCATGAATCTCCCCATCAAAAAGGGTCAGGATTATGGCATCATCCAATGTTGAAAGTTCACCCGTTTCAGAATAAATGCTGGTTTGAACTTCTTTGCTGCCTTTGCTGAAGATGCGCACATCTTCCAGGAGATTGCCATCCTTACCGCGGATAATCATGGAGTAATCGGGGATGTTATCTATGAAATGGCCCGGTTCAATATCCAGCCCCGGGCGCATTTTGCGAATATCCCCCGCCAGCAAGCGGGCATTAAAATTCATTTCCGGGAGTATCTTTGTATTAAAAAATATCAGCAGCAGGCATACGACAGCACCAAATGCCAAGGCAGGGATCAGGATAGTGAGAAAACTGATCCCGGAAGAACGCAGGGCATTGATCTCGTTGTCCTCTGATAGTCGGCCAAAAGCCATGAGCGAGGCAATCAGTACCGCCATGGGCACAGCCAGGGCAACGATCCACGCTAAGTTGAGAAAAAGATATTCCAGGATCGTAAACAGATCGAGGCCTTTACCCAGGAAGCGGTCCACTGCTCGTAAAAAAAAGTTGATAAAGAGGATGAAGACAATGATGCCTAGGGAAAAAATGAACGGCAAAACAAGTTCTCGAGCGATATAGCGGGGCAAAAGACGCATGTGTGAACTTACGGACGTTCAGATGAATAATGCACGGTGTAGCAGCGTGAATTGCATTTGGAGGAGTCATTAAACGCCAGTAATTTCGCCCGCTTTAAATAGAATAATTTTCAGCATATGGTGGGCGTAGCTCAGCTGGTTAGAGCACCTGGTTGTGGCCCAGGAGGCCGTGGGTTCAAGTCCCATCGCTCACCC
>CAZORD010000021.1:0-32649 GCA_964582455.1 uncultured bacterium
ATTAACTCAAGTTGGGGGTAAATATATAAATTCAACCGGAGTTGTTCGAGCACTAGTTTTATATATACAATTTTCAGATGATAATTTAGTAGATAATAACCCATGGTCATTAGGTGAATTACCACAATATCCTTTCGGATTAGATTTCATTTCTTCTGATGTTGATGCAACAGGTGATAGTTATAGAAATTATAGTTTAAGCGATTATTTTTTTGAAATGTCTAGTGGATTATATCATGTCATCGGGGAAGTGTACCCTGTGCTAGTAATACCACCTCATTCACAACAATGGTATGAGGATAACAACTACAATTATGGTGAAATAAATTATGAAATTCTTGAATCATTGGATCCAGTTATTGATTATTCTCTCTATGATAACTGGGAAAATAATGGAGCATACAATAATATAAATAATCCTGATGGCAAAGTAGATATGATATTTATGATATATAGATTCATAGATGAACAAATAGCTCCAAACTCATTTGGATTACAATCTAATATTGCTGTTCTTGGACCTTCTGGAACTGATAATTTACAAACCAATGATGGTGTGGATATTATATTAGATTATTTTCCAGGATCAGGTGTAACAATACAAGGTGGTTACCTTGGAGAATATTTACAGTATTCAATTGGAATATCTGCTCATGAGTATGGTCATTATTTATTTGGATCAGGTCATAGAGGATCATTAGGTGGAAATGGTATTATGTATGGAGGCCCGGGTTGGATGGGAAACCTAGGAATGCATTCGTATGAACGTGAAAGATTGGGTTATATATATTTTACAGAAGTAGAGAACAGCGGTATAGCAACAATAAGTGATTATTTAACAACAGGAGTAGCTTATAGAGTTCCAGTTCCAGGGCAAAATAATGAATATTTCACTGTTGAAAACAGACAACAAATTAGTATTTATGACAGGCCATATAATTCAGGTTTAATTATTTCGCATATTAAGAGTAATAATATTGATATAGAATGTGCTGATGGTCGTTGGAATTGGAATTTATGTGAAGGTAATTCTACACAAGATCAAAGTGATGACAAAATTTTTAAGGATTCACATAATAGTTTAAATGGATTTGATGGGTTAGATTGGATTTATATAAATAATAAAAGATATAAATCAGAATCAATTTGGCTATGTCCTAATGAACCAGTTGAATTACATGGTGATGAAAAAGATGCTTTTAATTTGGATTATAATACTCTTTTTTCACCATGGTCAAACCCAAATTCGCACTCGTGGTTTGATAATTTTACTGATATTTTAATAGAATTAAAGCAACAAACTGGAAATAATTTGATTGTTGAATTTAATTTAAATGCACCTCCTAAAACTCCATCTAATTTTAGAATTACTGGCAGAATAGGACAAAAAGCTAAACCTAGATGGACACAAAACAATGAACCGGATTTAGCTGGTTATAAATTATATAGAAAGTTAGATGGACAATCAGATTTTTCATTATTAGCCACGCTACCTGCAAATTCAACTTCTTATACCGATCATCAAGTTACAATTGCACGATTTACACCTGCGCAGGCGTATTATTATGTCACTGCTTTTGATAATAATCAAAATGAATCTGAAAATTCACCTCATAAATGGGTATCATATAATCCATTTAAAACTATTTTAGATGAATCAATTTTTCCCGCACAATTTAGCTTAAACGAAGCTTTTCCAAATCCCTTCAACCCTGTTACGAGAATTAAGTTTGGACTACCAGAAAAAAGTCATATTCAACTTGTAGTATATGATTTACTTGGCAGAGAAATAGTTAATTTAAAAAGCGGTATAGCAGTCGCCGGTTGGCATTCTATACAATGGGGAGGGTATAATATTCACGGTACAAAAGTTCCTTCGGGAATCTACATTTATACCTTAACCGCTGAATCCCTTGAAAGCGATAAAACTTTTGTGGAAACGAAAAAAATAGTTTTGCTGAAATAATGATAAATGGAATTAAACATAATGTGGAACGTATACAATCCGGAGGATAAACATGATTGATCTGGATCGATTACAAAAAACAACGGGCATTATAGGGAATTCTGATGCTATAAAACAAGCGTTGGAAATGATGGGTCAAGTGGCTCCTGTGGATATTTCTGTGTTGGTCACGGGCGAGTCCGGCACCGGAAAGGAAATGGTTGCCAAAGGGCTCCATAAATTTAGCAAACGAGCCCAACAAGAGATGGTTACCGTGAATTGCGGCGCCATTCCCGCCGGCATTATTGAAAGTGAATTATTCGGACATAAAAAGGGTGCGTACACCGGTGCCGGTGATGACCGAAAAGGTTATTTCGAAACCGCGGACAAAGGAACCATTTTCTTGGATGAAATTGGTGAAACGCCCATGGAAACACAGGTGAAGCTGCTCCGCGTATTGGAGTCTGGGGAATTTATGCGTGTTGGGGATTCCCAAACACGGCGAACGGATGTGCGTATTTTAGCGGCGACGAATAAAGATTTAAGTGAATTGGTTCAGCAGGGAAAATTCCGCCAAGACTTGTATTTTCGATTAAAAACGGTAACGGTGAATATGCCGCCGTTGCGCCAGCGAATCGAAGATTTATCGATTTTGGTGGAACGCTTTGCACTGGAATTCACCCGCAGTAATGATATTCCCTATCGAGGATTTATGCCGGAAGCCATTCGCCGCATGAAACAATACGATTGGCCGGGAAATGTCCGGGAATTGAAAAATTTCGTGGAAAGTATTTTAGTCATGGAAAAAGGCGAACGCATTACAGTGGGCATGGTGGAATATAAATTGGGCATGTCTCAACCCATAAGTCAAAACCAGAATCTGCCCATGCTCATTCAGCAAACACCAGAGCAGGCTGAACGTGAATTGATCCTGCGCCAACTTTTGTTATTACGTCAGGATGTAGAAACAATCAAGGCCATGATGGGGCAGGGTGGAACTGCTGTTCAGCCCGTTCCATTTTATCATGGCGGTGATGTGAGTGATGTACCCAAAGAAATGCAAATTCATGAAAATAGTCAGCACAGCATTCGCAATACTGCCATTGGCGATATGAACCTGGAAGAACTGGAGAAAGAAGCCATTTCCCGCACACTTCAGCATTTTAATAATAATCGCAGGGCCGCAGCGAAATCATTGGGGATGAGTGAACGGACACTTTATCGGAAAATTGATCAATTCAACTTGGGAAGAAAAATTAAACGGTCTAATGGAAACAATGGTTAATATGATAAAAAAATCAAAATCCCGTTTCTTCTTCCTTATTACTTCTTCCTTATTACTTCTTACGGGTTGTGTTTTTTATTCGATGGCCGGTTCTATTCCGCCGCATATCAAAAGCATCGCTATTCCATTGGTGGAAAACCAGACGGCAGAATTTGCCATGGCGGAGACGGTGACGGACAATCTGGTCTCCAAGTTTACAGAAGAGAATATATTACGCGTGACGGACGAAAAACGGGCGGATTCGATTTTGAACGGCACTATCATGAAAGTGAATGATGGGCCGTATACTTACAGCAAGCAGGAGGCGGTGACGGAATACCGCTTCACCGTGAGCATGAAACTGGAATGGCTGGATGTAGCCAAGGATGAAGTTCTGTTCACCAAACAGTACTCAGGCTGGGGCGCTTACGGTTTAAGCGGCGACATCAGCGCCGATGGGATTGACAATGACGGTGACGGTGCTATCGATGGGGATGATATAGATGAGATCGGCGATCCCCGGGAATTCGCCACAAAAGTGGCGGTAGAAAAAATTGCAGAAGATGTTTTAAACGACATTTTGACATCATGGTAGAAAGGACATTATGAGCAACGTAAATATCAAAAATCTGAAAGGCCACATTGGCGAGGAAGTGACACTCAACGGCTGGGTCTATAACAAGCGCTCTATAGGCAAGGTATGGTTTCTGATACTTCGCGACGGCAGCGGTAAGGCCCAATGCGTCGTGGTGAATGGGGAAGTTGATGATGACATTTTCGATTTAGAGCAGTCTCTTACGCAAGAATCGTCTGTGTCCGTTACAGGATTAGTCAAAGAAGAACCTCGTTCTGTAGGCGGCTACGAGATTGGTGTAACAAACGTGGAGGTGCACCAAGTCGCTGAAGAATATCCTATTTCGCCCAAAGAGCACGGCACATCCTTTTTGATGGACAATCGCCACCTTTGGCTTCGTTCCAAGCGTCAAACTGCCATTTTGAAGATCCGCCATCAGGTGATCAAAGCCTGCCGTGATTTTTATGACAATAATGGCTTTACATTGGTGGATACGCCCATTTTCACCCCCAACGCTTGCGAAGGTACATCCAACCTTTTTGCCGTGGATTATTTTGAGCGATCAGCTTTTTTAACCCAGAGCGGCCAACTTTATTCCGAAGCCACTGCGGCGGCCCTGGGGAAGGTGTATTGTTTCGGTCCCACATTTCGGGCGGAAAAATCCAAAACCCGCCGGCACCTGACTGAATTCTGGATGTGCGAGCCGGAAATGGCCTATTGCAACCTTGATGAAAATATGGACCTTGCGGAGCAGTTTGTGGAATACATTGTCCAGTGGTGTTTAGAACAGTGCAAAGACGAATTAGAAATCCTTGAACGGGATACATCCAAATTGGAAAATGTGCAAGCGCCCTTTCCTCGGATCACTTATGATGAAGCGGCAAAAATCCTAAAAGATAACGGAGCGGATTTTACCTACGGCTCTGATTTTGGCGGTACTGACGAGACCATCATTTCCGAGCAATTCGATCGACCGGTTATGGTCCACCGCTGGCCAGCGGAAACGAAGGCGTTCTACATGAAGCGCGATGCCGATAACGACAACCTGGCTCTCGGTGTGGATATGCTGGCACCGGAGGGTTATGGCGAAATTATCGGCGGCGGTCAGCGTGAAGACGATTTGGCTATATTGGAAAGCCGCATCAAAGAACACGAATTGGATATGAAGGACTTTGGCTGGTATTTGGACTTAAGAAAATACGGTTCCGTACCCCATTCTGGTTTTGGCTTGGGCATTGAACGCACTGTAGCCTGGATCACTGGCAGCAAACATATTCGGGAGACCATTCCGTTTCCACGGACTTTGGCGAGGCTGGAGCCATAATGTTTAATAAAACACGCATTTCCGTTTTTGGCGGCCGGGACATTACCGACGGCATTTATAACGATGCTTATGAATTGGGGAAACTCTTGGCAAAAGAAGGTTATCTCGTCTATTGCGGCGGAGGGAATGGTGTCATGGAAGCGGTGTCCAAAGGAGTATATGAAGCAGGCGGAACGTGTGTGGGTATACTTAAAGGGCAGACATTGGATGAAATGAATGAATATGTCCATATCCCCCTGGCAACCAATATGGGCATCACTCGCAATGCGCTGCTGGCGTATAACTGCGATGCGGCGGTGGCTGTTAGCGGTCATTATGGTACATTGTCCGAGATCGCCTATGTCAAACAGCTGAAAAAACCCATCATCGGCCTGCACAGCTGGGACATTGTCGGCTTAGATAATGTTGAAAGTCCACATGAAGTTATACAATTTCTTAAAGAGAATACATAAAGTAAAACATTATATAATGAAAGCCTTCAAAGCTACAGTGATGGGTAAAGTTCAAGGTGTGTGGTTTCGTGATTCCACGCTACAGGAAGCACGCAAACTTAATGTTATGGGTTGGGTGAAAAATATGCCCGATGGAACAGTATATTTGGAAGCAGAAGGTGATGAAAATAAATTGAAAGTTTTGGAACAATGGCTGCACGTTGGTTCGCCAAATTCTCATGTAGAAAATGTAGATGTTGAATGGATTGAACCAAAGAGTACATTTGCACAATTTGAAATGAGATTCTGATGAAGTTTGCCCTGTGTCAAGTCAATCCTACTGTTGGTGCATTTCAAGCCAATAAAGAGCTCATTTTTTCAAAATATAGCGAAGCTATAGATAATGGCGCTGACTTGGTGGTTTTCCCGGAAATGGTGATCACCGGTTATCCAGTTGCTGACCTTTTGTACGAAGATGGGTTTATCGATCAGAATATGGCTGTTCTGGATGACATCTCTGAAAAGAGTACAATTCCCTTGATTCTGGGTTATATCCAAGGAAAAAATAGGAAATTATATAATTCTGCAGCTGTGTGTGCAAATGGGGAACAGATCTATCGTTACGATAAAATATTGCTCCCAACCTACGATGTATTTGACGAGGATCGATATTTTAACGCCGGTATAGAATTAGGTTTGTGTGATGTTGAGATAGATGGGAAAACAGTCAAGATCGGTTTGGAAATCTGTGAGGATCTTTGGGATGAGGATTATGATCAAAAAGTATCTTCAGAACTGAAAGATGCTGGAGCAGATTGCATCATCAATATTTCAGCTTCACCTTACCACGATTTCCGACTGCAAGAGCGATTACAGTTGGTTCTGGAAAAGGTCAATAAAAATGAAATCCCGTATTATTATTGTAATCTCGTCGGCGCCCAGGATGAACTCATTTTTGATGGCCAGTCATTAGCTGTAAATGGCAGCGGTGATGTGATCGGCTTGGGTACTATTTTTTCAGAAGAAATTATTTATGTGGATTCTGAATCATCGACTATTATAGAACTCCCCGGGGAAGATCGTCAAGGGGAAATGTATAATGCCCTTGTTTTGGGAGTAAAAGATTATTTCAGAAAAACAGAACATAAAGAAGCAGTCATTGGTTTAAGTGGTGGTATCGATTCTTCGCTGGTGGCCTGTATTGCCGTGGATGCATTAGGAGCAGAAAACGTACATGGTTTGTCCATGCCGTCGGTTTTTTCCAGTGAACATAGTAAAAATGATGCTGAACAATTAGCTCAAAACCTGGGAATCGACTACCGCTCCATTTCCATCCATGATGTGGTGGATCATTTTGAATCGTCACTTGATTCCCATTTTGAAGGTCAGGATAGGAATGTGGCTGAAGAAAATATCCAGGCTCGTGTGCGGGGAACGCTGCTGATGGCCATGGCCAATAAATACCATTGGCTGGTTTTATCCACTGGGAACAAGACCGAACTGGCGCTGGGATATTGCACACTTTACGGAGATATGAACGGGGGTCTGGCAGTAATATCGGATCTCTCCAAAACGGATGTTTATGACTTATCACGTTGGGTGAATAAACATGTCGGTTCTGAACGCATTCCCGAAAATTGTATTTCTAAACCGCCGTCGGCAGAGTTGGCTCCGGGCCAGGTAGATCCATTTGATTATGATGTAGTCAGCCCGTTGGTGGATGCCATCGTGGAAGAACGGAAATCGCCAGGACAATTAGCAGCTGAAGGACATGAAAAAGAATTAGTGGAAAATCTATATCAACGGATACGGATCAATGAATACAAGCGCCGTCAGGCTGCCCCGGGATTGCGGGTTACGAAAAAAGCTTTCGGCACGGGAAGGCGTATGCCCATTGTTAATCATTATCGAGGAAAGAATTCATGAAAAAAATCATTCTTCTCATTTTGGTTTTTACCATGCATGCTCAAGAAAGAACGCCGGCAGATTTCTGGTACGGCATGGAAGAAATAGAAAAAGTGTCGTTTGTAAACGGCGCATATTCTGCCACGTCAGCCATGAAGCTCCACCACCAGCATCAAGTGAAAGAACAGTATGTGGGAAATGATAGTTGGGTGCGGCCATATTTTATCGATCGCTATTACGAAATTGTTGATGAGCATATTTCAACAAATGTTAAGGGGCATATCGATATTATTTCCAAGGCAATGGACGCCTTTTATTCCAATTCGGATAATGCTAATATTCCTGTTATAGAAGCAATTCGCATCGTGTCCATGGTCCAGGATGACAAAGATAAAAAAGCCAATCTATATCTCATTAAAGCGCAAAGGAAATATTAATAAGACAAGAATAAGGATTAGGATAAAGATACGGAGAAAAATATTGTTGTTCTCGGATTTCACTTATAAATTGTTTAGTATCATTTTGATATCATAAATTATGCCGAGAAAGTTACGCCAATTAATAAAAGAACTTGAAAAAGCAGGCTTCAAGAATCGTGGTGGGAAAGGTAGCCACCGAAATTATTTACATCCAAATGGTACTGTTTTAACACTTTCTGGCAAATTAGGTTCTGATGCTAAACATTATCAGGAAAAATTAGTTAAAGAAAAAATAAAAGAGTCAAAAAAATGAAATTACGAGATAAGTACTTAAAAATTGTAGAATGGTCGGAAAAAGACAACTGTTATATTGGATCAGTGCCCGGTTGGATAGGTAATTGTTGCCATGGAGAAAATGAAGAAAAAGTGTATAAAGAGTTATGCCAAGTTGTAGATGAATGGATAGAAATTTATAAAGAAGATGGAAGGCCGCTTCCGAAATCAACTAACAAAAAATATTCCGGAAAATTTATTTTAAGAACAGGACAGGAACTGCATAAAGCATTGGCAATAAGAGCCATTTCAGAAGGCGATAGCTTGAATAAATATGTTGTTAAAAAATTGAAAAAAACTATAAAATGAAAAATTGAAAAGACGTGAAAATAATTTTCTATTTCTAAATGCTCTTTTCCTAATCTTAATCTAAACTCCTAATCCAAAACTCTGTAATTTCTCGACCATGTCCACAGCCCATATACGCAATTTTTGTATTATCGCCCACATTGATCACGGCAAGTCCACCCTTGCAGATCGTCTTTTAGAAGAAACGCACACTCTCTCCAAAAAGCAGATGAAGGCTCAAGTATTGGACAGTATGGACCTTGAACGCGAGCGAGGCATTACCATCAAAAGCCATCCCATCCAGATGCATTATGATCACAGCGATGGCCAGGAATACATTTTCAATTTGATCGATACTCCCGGGCACGTGGATTTTTCCTATGAGGTCAGCCGTTCGTTGGCCGCGTGCGAAGGAGCATTGCTGCTGGTGGATGCCGCCCAGGGCGTGGAAGCGCAAACGGTGAGTAATACGTATCTGGCGATTGATAATGATCTAGCTCTGATTCCGGTTATTAACAAGATCGATCTACCCAGCGCTCGCATTGATGAAGTATCCGATCAGTTGGTAGAACTCATTGGCTGTGATCCTGAAGAAGTGATCAAAGTCAGCGCCAAAGACGGCAGTGGTGTGGACGATATCTTTCAATCGATCATTGATCGGATACCGCCGCCAAAACATAATGATGACGCACCGCTGCGAGCGTTGATCTTTGATTCAGTATATGATAATTACAAAGGCGCTATTCCGTATGTTCGTGTGGTGGACGGTATAATGAGTCCGGGAGCGAGAGCCAAATTCTTTGCCCATAACACAGAATATGACATTACAGAAGTTGGCCACTTTGTTTTAAACCAAGTGAAGGCAAAAGAATTACGATCCGGGGATGTGGGGTATATCCTGGCCAGTATTCGTGATGTGGATGATGTACGCCCCGGGGATACTATAACGTGCAAAGAGAATTTGGCTAGCGATCCTTTACCGGGCTACAAACTAATGAAACCCATGGTCTTTTCTGGGCTATATCCATCTGATAGTGATGACTACGAACAACTGCGTTCTGCTCTTGATAAATTGAGTTTGAATGATGCCTCTCTGGTATATGAGCCTGAAACAAGTGAAGCGCTGGGGTTTGGATTTCGCTGCGGATTTTTAGGACTTCTGCATATGGAGATCATCCAGGAAAGGCTGGAGCGGGAATTTGACTTGGCGCTGGTTACTACTTCACCGAATGTGAGTTATTTGGTCACGATCAAAGATGGTACAGAGATCGAGGTCAATACACCGGCAGACATGCCGCTGACGGGGCGGATTATGGAAATCAAGGAGCCTTATGTTACTGCGGAAATAATCACCCCGAAAGAATACATTGGAAACCTGATGAAATTGTGCCAAAAGAAACGGGGTCATTACGTCAACACTGATTATCTTACCAAGGATAAAGCACAGCTCCATTATGAACTGCCGCTTGCAGAAATCATCTTTGATTTTTTTGATAAACTGAAATCCGTTTCCCGCGGTTATGCGTCATTGGATTATTCATTTAAAGAATACCGCGCAGGTAATCTGAAGAAATTGGATATTCTTATCGCTGGGGAACCTGTGGATGCGCTATCCATTATCACCCATGCGGATAATGCATTCTATCAAGGGCAAGCTTTGTGTTCAAAATTAAAAGAATTGATTCCACAGCAATTGTTCGAAGTGGCAATCCAGGCATCATTGGGGACGAAGATCATTTCACGTGCGACAGTTAGAGCATTGCGGAAAAATGTGACTGCCAAATGTTATGGCGGTGATATAACCAGAAAACGCAAACTGTGGGAAAAACAGAAAGAAGGGAAAAAGCGCATGAAAAGGATCGGAAAAGTGGAAATTCCCCAGGAAGCGCTGTTAGCCGTATTACAAATTGTTAATGATTAAAAAGTGTTTAAGCGTTATAGTTTTCAAGTGTTAAAGAAAATTTCAATCATTCTCGTCTGCCGCAGGAATTTAGGCAGGCAATCATTCAGCCATTCAATCGTTTATGCCTAATCAATCCGCAACCTATTGGTCCGAGACACATTCCCCATTATACAGTTTTATATTCACATTGCCGTTATTTATCCTTTACGAAATTGGAATAGTTTTACTGTCTGCAGAAGATATCATAGTATTACGTAATGGTGCCGATGTGCTCATGCGGCAGGTGATGGGCTTATTTGGTATTTATGGAGTCTATGGATTCAGCGCCACTTTTATGGTGGGCTTTAGCATCGCATTTATTCGACAGAAGAAACATTTAAAAACCATGGTAATCCGCGGTGAATACTTGTTAACAATGTTCTTTGAGAGTGTTTTATATAGTGCATTACTATTTGTTTTACTCGGTTTTTTTCAAACCATGTTAATGTCGCCAACTTCGAAACTCCTGTTCCAGCAGATCGTACTTTCATTGGGTGCTGGTATTTATGAAGAATTTGTTTTCAGGGTCGTAATGATTACAGGTATTGCAGCTTTATTAGGCTTGATATTTCAATGGCAACAAACAGCACGTTATACCGGAGCTGTTCTCGCGGCAGCTGCGATCTTTTCCATTTTCCATTTTGTCGGTGATTATGGCGATGTCTTTTCCCTTAACCTGTTTTTTATTCGATTAATTGCAGGGATACTACTTGGATTTGTATATGCAATGAGAGGGTTTGGAATTGCAGCATATACCCACGCAATATATGATTTGGTTGTATTGACCATGATCACTACAAATGAAAGTATGACATGAAAAAATTAGTTTTCATTTGCTCATTGCTTTCATTTATCACCGGCCAGCATCTTGATGCGATCCAGATCAATATTTACCCGGAATATTATTATGCCGGTGTCATGGTGGAAATGGAAGCTATTGTGGAAGCAGATTTAAAACCAGTTTCAATATCCATTATACTACCTGCAGAAGCTGATTCTGTTTTTTTGGTTAAAGGTATCCCGGGCCCCAATAGTGACGTACACCCCCTTATGATCATCGCTGGCGACCCTTTTAAATCCGTTGCATTTGAAATATCCGAACCTCAATTCAGGCTTTTTGTATTTTATAATCCATTTTCAAATGGACATGATCGTAATCTCCAATGGCCTGTGGGATCCAATGTGGCAATGAAGAATGTGCATATAGCTGTGCAAGTGCCTTCAATGGCGGAGAAGTATACTTTGTCTGTTGATGTTGAGTCAGAAGAAAGAGATCAGCATGGGATCTTATTTAAAAAGATCCATTTGGGTGATATTCCAGCTAATGATATAGAAACCGTCGCCGTATCTTATATGAATATAACGGGCTTAACCACAATGGAGAATTTGCGCTCTCAGCTGGAGCAGCCGCAAAATGACGTAAGGCCGCAGATCGTGGAACAGGAAATACCCAAACGACATAAACTGCTGCTCTGGGAACCCTTGGTGATCCTGGGTGTTCTATTTAGCATTATTGGTGTGATGTATTATCAAAATCAAAAAATCGAAAAGAGTCAAGCGGAAACTGTATGTTCATCATGTGCGCAACCTTTAAAATCAAATGACAAATTTTGTGCTAACTGTGGAGAAAAAAGTTCATGATTCCTGTATTATTTGAGCTGGGCCCCATAAAAATTTATTCATTCGGATTCATGATGGTAGTCGCGTTTTACAGCTGCTATTTTCTTTTATCCAAAGATTTGAAACGGCTGGGATATGATGTAAAACTGGCATCCGATATGGTTTTTGCCGCCGCAGTAGGAGGGATTTTAGGGTCCAAGTTTTACTATTTGATTGAGAATTTTGATCGCGTTATTGATGATCCTTTTGGCATGATTTTCAGCGGTTCGGGATTGGTTTTTCTAGGCGGACTCATTGGCGGAACATTGGGTGTAACCTTGGTGTTAAGAAAACAAGATCTACCATGGATAAAATTTGCCGATATTGTTGCTCCATTGTTGATTTTAGGATATGCCATTGGCAGGATAGGTTGTTTTCTTGTAGGGGATGATTATGGTGTCCCAACTCATATGCCATGGGGTTTATCATTTGAAAATGGACTACCGCCATCCACATATCGTGTTTTTGATCTATATTATCCCTGGATCGACTTAACTGGTTTCGAACCCGGATTGCTTACAGTGCATCCGACACAATTATATGAAGTGGCCGTGGGAGTAGCCATTTTCGCATTTTTATGGAATAGGCGAACCCATGTTAAGGTTATGGGTAGTTTGTTCTTTACTTACCTGGTATTGGCCGGATTAGAACGTTTCTTCATTGAATTCATTCGTACAAACGAGCATTATTTTTTTGACCTTACCAGTTCACAGCTCATATCGATAATCATGATCATCATTGGTACCGTTGGTCTTCTCAATCCTGTTTCCCCTCCAAAAAAAACGAACTAAACTGTTGCTCCGTTGCTTTTTAGCCTTTCTTGGGTTGCTTTCTATTAGTTTAGCCCAGGAACCTCTTGTCGTCCTAAATGAGATCGAGCTGGATCAAATTGACAAAAGACTCTCCGCTGATCAACTGGTTGCCCTGAATATTGATCAGTTTGTTTTGCTGGATCGTTCCAATAATGAATTGATCTTACTTAAAGGATCAAAGCTTATAAATCGAATTGGAGGATTTGGTCTGGGAGAAGATTCATTCGCGGACCCTGTTGATTTAATCAATCATAAACTGCAGGTACGCGTGTGCGATCGCTATAACAATTCTGTCAAGCGCTTCGATCATCAACTCAATTATCTTGGGACTGAACAGATCGACCAAGGGAAATATGAGCCATTCTTCCCGGATTTGATTATTCCCGATCCTTTTGGCAGCGAATTAGTATTTTCAAAAGAATATGGAATATTACTTAACGTAGAAAAGCAAAACATACCTGTTGTTGATTTGAATCAATATGGTATTTCTGGTGAATGTATTATTGATCTAACCTCGGATAAAAAGGGTAATATTGCTTTATTAGACTGCAATGATGAATTGCTCCGGTTTAATCGCTTTGGCAGAAAATTGAGCACAATAGCAGTAGACATCACCGATCCTTTCATTGTATTGAGTGGTATAAATGATTGGATAGTCTTGAATAAAGTTGGGGATGTGCAATCAATCTCGAATAGCTTGTCGACGTTTCTATTAGAAGAAGGTGAAGAAATCATTGCTGCAGATACACATTTTCAGCATGTGATACTTTTGACGAACTCACGCATTCTTGTACTAAAGTAAATATGCGCAGAGTGCTGATAATATTGATATTCTTGGCCGCTCTAGCCAACAGCCAGTCGAGCGATACACTTGGTATCAATGATGCTGTGGAATTGCCCAGAACATTTGGCCCGCTGTATACTCGCTTTCCCCCTATGGATTCACTATTGATTGCCAAAGATGACAAGTCAGTCCTGTATAAAACAAAACCAATTTATCAAAATTTGCATGAACCAGTACTGTCAACAGGATCTGTATATCGATCATTTATCATGTCTCCTTTTGGTGGATCAGAATTGACCGGGGGACTGCAAATGCAGATACAGGGACAATTGAGCGAACAAATGCAGGTGAGTGGAGTTTTGACTGATGAATCGTCGCCGCTCCAGCCGAAAGGCAATACGCAATCATTGGAAGAGATTGACCAGGTTTATCTGCAAATATCCCATCCCCAATTTCAAATGAATGCCGGTGATATTGAATTGAATTACCAACATGGTAAATATATGAATATCAGCAAAAGATTGATTGGTTTAAAGAATAACTTTAATATTGGAAAATGGACTGGATCTGCTGTTTATGCAAATTCAAAAGGACATTATAGACAAATTGAACTCAAAGGGAGTGAGGGCAAACAAGGTCCGTATTTTCTCGATTCGAAATCCAGCAACAGGAATATAGTTGTCCAAGCCGGAACGGAACGGGTATGGCTCAATGGAAAAAAGCTGACTCGAGGAGAAAACCATGATTATACTATTGACTATTCTACTGCAGAAGTACATTTTACCCCAGCTCATTTAATTCATTCAGATACCGATATTTTAATCGAATACCAGTATTCAGATTTTCAGTATTCACAATCTGTTGCCGGTGGGACCATGGAACGAAATATTGGAGAGAAAGGAGCCATTTCATTTTCGTGGTTGAATGAAGCTGATCAGACTCAAAATTCTATATTGAATTTATCTGATGATGAAATTGAGATATTGAATTCATCGGGGGATAATACTGCACTTATTTCTGGAGCCGTTGCTGATGCTGACGGAGATTATATATATGTGGGCAGGGAATATTACGAATTCACACCTGATAAAACGATCCCTGGTGATAGATATTCCATTACATTCACCAATGATAGTGAAACGGGGGAATACCAACGATTAATTACAAGTACTGGCGAAATCTATTATGAATTTGTTCAATTAATAGACAGGGATCAATACGATGATCTTTATAGTTCAATGCGCCAGATGATCAGTCCAAAAGGCCATCAGCTTTTCGAAATATCCGGAGATTATCAATTATCTGAAAATACAATACTGGATTATTCCACAGCGGTTTCCGGCGTTGATCAGAATCGATTGTCTTCAAAAAATGATAATGACAATACAGGTTTGGCGTATTCCTTCGCTTTATCGAATAATAAAATCAATATTTCAGAGAAATTGAAAATGCGGTATTCATTATCCAGTTGGCAGCAGGATGATCGCTTCGAAGGTATGCAGCGTGATCGATCGGCTATGTTTTACCAGGATTGGAATGTGCAGCCGCTGCTCAATGTAGCCGAAAATCATCATGCCATTGAAGCGAGTGTAGACGTAGAAAATTTGGGTACCGGCACAGTGACTGCTTCTCGCTATAATTATGGTCATAATGCATATAACCGCATCAATAGTGTTTTTACCGGAGGCCGAGGTTATATACCATCTGTAAGCGTTGTGCTTAATGACATTTCTGCAAATAGAGGATATTTTAGACAGCGAACATTGATGTTTGATCTTTTACCGGGCAATCTACATCCTTTTTATAAATATGATCATGAAGAGCAGGAAGATCATCATCGTTTTGATCATCAAACTATTGGGATAAAATATGCCAAAGACCGCTGGGAAACTGCACTTGGGGTAGGGGAACGGTTTGACTATTTAGAATCTGATACGTTGACAGATGGTTTAGAATTATCGTCCGAGGGTGTTTTTGGTTCTCTGGACATCAACGGAAATACGAAAAGCGGTTGGTCACAAGAGATTGTTATACGCCGGCGCATTAAAAATGACATTCTGAATAGTAATGATTACAATTTTACATTGGCAAGGCTGCGCTCATCATTCCGCCGGCAGTCTCATCCAATCCGATGGGATATGAAAGTAACCATTGAAGAGACATTTACAGAAACACGGGCATTAGTTTACGATTCAGTCGGCATCGGTTTAGGCGATTTTCGTTATGACGAACAATTCAATGAATACATCAGCGATCCCAATGGCGAATATATTGCCTATACGATCTTTACCGGAGATCGTCATCCGACAACAAAGCTGGATGGCCTGCAATTATTTGAAATTGATTTTAATAAAACACAGTATAATTCACTCAAAAGTTTCTCATTAAGATCAGAATTGAGATCGACAATAGAAGGGCACGTTTGGTCAGGGAATTCATTCATTAACCCCGATTTGGACGATACATCAATTTCAAAGTCCAAATGGTCATTGCGCAATGAATTGATATATAAACCGCTAAAAATAAAAAATATGATCAAAGTGTGGCATAAGAAATTCAGAAACCTCGATGGATTGGACAGCAGGGGACAGGATCTAAAACTGTATGATGAAGCCGGCATAGAATACAGAAAAACTATATTCGATAATTTTACTGTGGAATACCGTTGGAAGTATCATAATGACAAAATAGAATCGACTGTTTCTGAATTGCGCGAGCGCAGCGTGAATGGACATTGGATTGAAGGAACGGCAAAAGTCAGGTTTGACCAGTGGCAATTTGATTTGGGCATGAAATATGGTATTGATCATGGTTTTATGCGTGAGCAGGAATTTGACGCTGACGCGATTAGTTTAAGTGCTGATGTTTTAAAATTTGTCGGAAATCGCGGCCGTATTCAATCCCGCTTTGAATGGTATCATACTGAAGTATCCGATCAACTGGATCATCTGCCGCCGGAATCGCTGAATGGCTTAGCCCAGGGAATTACGTTGCGCTCAAATATACAGGGCCAGTGGATGATCGGCAGGGGTTTTTCATTGAATCTTTCCATGAATTATATTTCTGATCAGCGCTATGATAATTTTCTGACGTTTAATGGAGAAGTGCGTGCGTATTTCTAAATTCATACTTATTATAGCTGCAAGTTGGGTCTTTAGCCAGGATACTGCGATAACAGTTGATGGCGAAAAGATCCCCATTTACGAGCGATCTTCCATTATATCACAGTTTGATTCGATACTTGTGGGAAATGGCGAATTTGGCGGAAAATTGGTGTTGATTGAACATGAATCGTCACCAAGTGTGTTGTTTAATTATGAAAGTCACGATGAACAAAAAACCATAGATGAAATATTATTTCAAAAAGAAACGGATGTAAATACGCCTGTTTTACAACAAATGTTTTCAAATTTAACACAAGCTCATTCGGTTGAATCTGCCCAAACGATTGTCAATGAATTGCGTACCGGCTATCCTTTTATTCCCAGTGATGTCCATCTTAATTACGGGTTAATGGATAATGACAAGTTGGGTGTCTTGGTCGATTTTAATCCGGAGTTCAACAGTCATTTTTCAGGCATCGCCGGTGCTGGGCGTCAAGCTGACCAAGGGTGGGACATTACCGGAGAAATTGACATTCACCTGGAGAATACATGGCGCACTGCAAATATGACTGATTTGGTATGGAAGCGCAATGGAAAGGAATCACAATATATTCTCTTCAAACATGAGGAACCGTATATATACGGCTTACCATTTGGAACAAAGGTTGAGTTTGTACAGGATTTGAGAAACAGGGAGTATGTGTATACAAATTCAATTGGTGCGTTTGCACTGCAATTCGGACGGGGAGGTAAATGGTATTTTGGCGGAGGAAAAGAGTCGATCAAACCGACTGCTTATGGTGATTCGCTTGGGATTGAATCATTGAAAGCACAAACATTCAATATGGAGTATTTTAGTGATGGCAGGAATGACAGGTGGCTACCCACAAAAGGCTTTTTCTTGAATATGAAAACGCATATTGGATTGGTAAATGAATCCAACCAAAAAGATAATTTAGTTATTCGACTGCAACTCCATATTGAAGAATTTCTATCTCTTTCCAAAAGAACGGCTTTACGATTCAAGTTTTGGAATGGAATTGTTTGGGATAAAGATAAGGAAATACACATAGGCCAGAAAATTCGTTATGGGGGAAACAATACATTTCGTGGTTACCAAGAAGATATTTTTGCCAGTGTTAATATAAACATTATCAGCCTTGATATGTTATTTACACCCAGTGAACATTTGCAATTATTTGCATTTGGCGATAAATCCATTCCAATTATCCCCATGTCTTTGGGCTTCGGTCTACGCCAACATACAACAAATTCTTTCATGGAAGTCAGTTTTGGCTGGCCCGTGGATGAGGCTTTTCCAGGGGGAAAAGTTCATGTTAAATTTACAAGCCTGTTAGATTGACGAAATGAGACGATTACAATACATACTCGGTGTATTCACAATTCTTTACGTGTGCAGTTGCGGGAAACCTATGTCCAAGGGAGCGGATGATGAATTGATCGTTCTAACTGCTGTAGAAGACAGGTCTGCTGCGCGCAGCATTTTGACCAGGATCTTCAGCGATACACTATTCACACCCGCACCGGAACCCTATTATAAAGCAAAGCTGGTTAAGCCGGAGGAAATGGAAAGCGTGCGTCATCATCCCAATATTATCGCTATTTCTATAAATGATGATTTGACGAACCCGGGTACACGGTTGGTAAAGAGTATGCTTCCAAAGGAGACATATGCAAGTTCTAAAAATGGTAATCCCTTCATTCTCACAAAAGAACCTTATTCAAAAATGCAGACCATGCTGGTGATCAATGGCAGTTCAACAGAATCGATTTTGTCTGCGGTAGAAAAATACGGTAATAATATTTACAATCAGTTCGAGGATCAATTTTCAAAACGGCAAAGCAGGTTTATGTTTAAGAAAGCCAGGAAAAAAGATTTAGAGAAAGAAGTATTAGAAAAACATGGTTTTAGCCTGATGATACCCTGGGGTTTTACTGTGGTCCAGGACAGCGCAGAATTGAATATTTTCTGGATCGGAAAAGAGGAACCATTCCGCTGGCTGGTATTCCACTGGCAGGATGGAATGGCAATTGAAAATATTGCAGATGCCGAACGATTTTCACGCGCTATTCCAAATCGTATTTTTGAACATATTCACTATATTGATTACAAGTTTGATATTCATCCAACTATGTTCAATGAATGGTCAGGTTGGCGCATCACTGGACTTTGGGAGTCATTGGAAGAATCCCAGGGCGGTCCATTTATCGCGTACACTTTTTATGATGGCGTCACTGATAGAACCTATTATATCCATGCGCTGATCTATTATCCCGGTGACGATAAATATTTATTGTTGCGGCAGCTAGATATTATTGCCAAAACATTTTACGTGGAGGATGGATCTTGAAAAAAGTATTTGTCACAGGCGGAGGGGGACAACTGGGACTATCCTTGAAACTGGATGAGTGTGCAGTATTTAAAACTGGAAGAAAGCATTTGGAAGGATTTGAATTTGATGCCTTGCTGGACATAACTGATAAGAGGCAAGTCCAAACTGTTCTTTCAAAATTCGATCCGGATGTTATACTTCATTTAGCAGCCATGACCAATGTAGATGGGTGCGAACTTGAACCTGAAAGAGCACATGAAATCAATGTAAATGGCACAGCAAATCTACTCGAGCCATTTGAGGGAAAATTTATTTTCCTTTCTACCGATTATGTGTTTGATGGTGCAAATGGCCCATATAGCGAAGCAGACGATGTTAATCCTATCAATACATACGGTAAAACCAAGTTGGCGGCTGAAGAAGCAGTAAAAGCAGGTGCAAGCGATTGGCTCATCCTGCGAACGAATGTTATCTGGAATATCGGCGGAAATTATAAAGCAAGTTTTGCGGATTGGTTAGTTGAACAATTGTCCCAGGGCAAACAGGTCAATATAGTTACGGATCAATGGAATAATCCAACCCAGACTGGAGACCTTGGACGAGTGATCAACGAACTGCTGAAACAGGATGGGCAGGGCTTATATCATTACGGCAGCTCTGAAATATTAAATCGTTATGATTTTGCCCGGCTTATTGCTAACATTTATGATCTAGACGAAAAGCTGATTAAACCAATTAAGACTGAAGAATTGAACCAACCGGCACAACGACCGTTAAAAAGTGGACTGAAAACAGAAAAGATCGAACGAGATTTTGGTATTACACCTTCTGTTTTACGCAATGATATAGAAAAATTGGCAGCACGAAATTCATGAAAACACTGATCGTATCACCGACGTATAACGAGCGCAAGAATATTGCTGATCTGATCGAGCATGTATTCACATTGGATGAGAACTATCATTTATTAATTGTGGATGATAATTCTCCAGACGGGACGAGTGACCTGGTGGAATCATTTCAACAACGGTATCCTAATCTCCATTTAGCACGCCGTCCCGGAAAAGCTGGGCTCGGAACAGCATACAAATACGGTTTCAAGTGGGCACTAGAGCATGATTACGAAGCAATTGTTCAAATGGACGCTGATGGATCTCATAACGCCAAAGAAATTCCGGTTATGGTGCATGGCTTGGAAGTTGATGATGTAGTAATTGGCAGCCGTTATGTCCAGGGAGTAAGTGTTGTGAATTGGCCTATTCGCAGGTTGATTTTGAGCTATAGTGCTAATATGTATTCCAAGATCGTTACCGGAATGCCAATCAAGGATGCGACTGGCGGATTCAAAGCATGGAAAAGATCAGTACTCGAAAGTATTGACCTTGATTCTGTGCGTTCTGAGGGATATTCCTTCCAGATTGAGATGAACTTCAGGGCTTGGCAAAAGGGATACGCAATTGGTGAACATCCTATCATTTTCATCGATCGTACAGTTGGAGAGTCAAAAATGTCCAAAGCCATTATGATTGAAGCTATTTTTATGGTATGGCGATTGCGAATCTGGAAATTATTTGGCTGGCATAAGTGATGTCTGGAATATGGAAAATAGAAGATGGTACATGTAACATGGAAGATGTGAGATGACGAAAAAAGTTTCAGTACTCATCGTTAGTTATAACGTCAAGGAATATGTGGCCCATGCCATCGATTCATTGCTGAAATCCAATTTGGATGAGTTGGAAATCATTGTTGTTGATAATCATTCTTTTGATAGTACTGTAGAGCATATTCAAACTTCTTATCCAGATGTAAAGATCATTGCTAACCAGGATAATGTTGGATTTGGGCGAGCGGTGAACCAAGCTGCTGCACACGCTAAAGGAGATTATTATTTAATCTTAAATCCTGATACAGTTGTGCAGGAAAATACAGTTTCCACATTGACTCAATATATTCAAGATCATGAAGAAGTGGGCATGATTGGTCCCAAAATTCTCAATTCTGATGGTACACTGCAACCAGCGTGTAAGCGGTCTTTCCCCACATTGAGAGTAGCGATACCTAAATTGCTTGGTTTGGACAAGTTGTTTCCAAAGTCAAAATGGGCCGGAAAATATAATTTGACTTATTTGGACCCAGACCAGATTAATTCTGTAGATGCCATAAGCGGGTCGTGCATGTTTTTAAGTAAGGATCTGTTTCATGAGCTTGGCGGGTTTGATGAGCAATTTTTCATGTTTGGTGAAGACCTTGATCTTTGTTTTCGAATTTGGCAGACTGGCAAGGAAGTTCATTATGTACCCACAACACAGATTATCCATTACCAAGGTGAATCTGTAAAAACAGCACCCTATGACAGCATTAATGCTTTTTATAATGCCATGATATTATTTGCGGAAAAGCATTTTTCTACTGGGCAGGGTTTCATGACCAAGTTGGCTATTCGCAGTGGCATTGTCATTAGAAAATTCTTTACCCAAATTGGTGAACTGCGTTCGCAAATACTTTCTGTAATACTGGATGCAGTTGTTGTTACAGGAGCATTTTTGATCGCCATTCCTTACAGGTTTGATCATTTTGAACCGATCGTATTGAGTCGCGGCTTGGTTCCTGTTGTTTACATTCTTTTCTGGATTGCTGTGGGATCATTATTCCAACTTTATTCCCGCTATATTTTATCATATACACGAGCGATTCTTTCATCTTTGACTGGATTTTTCCTGGCAGTTGCTTTTACTTATTTTTTCAAGCAATTCGCATTTTCACGATTAGTGATCATTTTGGCTACTGTAATTATTACTATTTTCATTCCCGGCTGGCGTGTACTTGTTCATTACCTCATGTCCCGGGGATTTTTACGGCCAATCAAAGAACGTCATAATATTCTATTCACCAGGAAAACTATGGTCATCGGTTCAGATGGGGAAGGGGTGCGCATTGCGAATCACATTTTGAAACGCTTTAATACCGGCTTGGATATTGTTGGTTTTGCAGATTCTCATCCCAGGCAGGACGATTTACCATTACCATTTTTAGGCAGTTTGGATGATCTTCAAGGTATTGTAAAAACAAATGCGATTCGTGAATTGATTTTTTCTAATACAGCATTTACGAATGAAGAAATTCTCAATATCATGGATACAACGAAAGAATTACGCTTGACGTATAGGATGGTTCCTCGACATCAAGACATTTTGCTGGGCAAGGCATCCATCGAAGAGATCGGTGAATACTCATTCGTTAATATAGAATACACCCTTTTTAATCGTCTGCATACAATAACCAAACGCATATTTGATACACTGACTGCATCAGTGCTGCTGATTGTATTTTCGCCCATCATACTGTTAAGATGTATGGGTGGACTACCAAAGAAAATGAAATTTTGGGGCCAGGATAGTCGTCAATTTCACGGGCGAATTTTTGAAAGTAAAAATGGATTTTTAAGAGACTTACCTTTGTTGTGGGCAATTTTAACAGGAAAAATGAGTTTAGTAGGTTCATCACTGATTCCTACAAATGAACATGATCCTGAATTGATCTGTATGCCGGGACTGACTGGGTTGGAACGATTAAGGAATGTTAAATTCACGGAACAGGACAGGCGCTTATTGGATCATTATTATGTTCAAAACCAAAGCCTATCTTTTGATATTGAAATTATAGTCAAAACAGTTTTTAACGGATAATGGCAGATTATTATTTAGAATTCGAAAAACCATTGAAAATGATCGATGAAAAGATCATTGAACTGGAAACAAGCGATGAACCAGATATTCACCGTACAGAAATAGAGGAATTGAAACAGAAAAGAAGTACGGAATTAGAAACGATATTTTCGGGATTGTCCCGGTGGCAGCGTGTCCAATTGGCCCGCCATCCACAACGGCCTTTCAGCCTGGATTATATCAATAAAATGGCTCCGGATTTTGTAGAACTCCATGGTGATAGGCATTTTGCTGACGATCCTTCTTTAGTTGGTGGATTTGGTTCTATCGATGGGCAGTCGATTTTATTTATTGGCCAGCAAAAAGGCCGCAATACGAATGAGAACCTGTTTCGTAATTTTGGGATGATGCACCCGGAAGGGTATCGCAAAGCATTAAGATTAATGAAACTGGCTGAAAAATTCAATGTACCGGTTGTTTCATTGATTGATACACCTGGAGCGTACCCCGGTCTGGGTGCAGAAGAAAGAGGTCAAGGTGAAGCCATTGCCAAAAACCTTTTGGAAATGTCTCGGTTGAAAGTCCCTATTTTGGCAATAGTGATTGGGGAAGGTGCCAGTGGTGGGGCGTTGGGCATAGGAGTCTGTGACCGCATGCTCATGCTTGAAAATACGTGGTACTCTGTCATCAGCCCGGAAGGGTGCGCATCAATTCTATGGCGTGATGCAGCGTTGGCATCTGATGCAGCTGATGCGATGAAAGTAACTCCAAAAGACCTGCTGGGATTGGGAATTTGTGACCGTGTGATTGAAGAACCCCTTGGTGGAGCACATCGACAATCTGATGCAATGGTAGAATCATTGCGTTCTGTCATCTTGGAAGAATTAAATGATCTTCAGCAAACGGATGCCGAATCATTCTTGGATCAGCGTATTGCACGTTATGATGCCATGGGTGTGTTTACACAATCATCGTGATCACTCACGACTATAATACTAAAGTATATTATAAAGATATCGACCAGATGGGTGTAGTATATTACACTCGCTACCTGGAATATTTCGAAGCCGCCCGTACGGAAATGCTTAAAGCGATGGGGCTTATTGTTACTGATATTGAAAATGAGGGCTTTTTCCTGCCGGTTGTTTCAGCGCACTGTGATTATAAGCAAGGTGCCAATTTTGAAGATGAAATTATAATCAGGTCTACTATCAACGAATTACCAAAAGCCAGGTTGAGAATAAATTATGATGTATTAAAAGATAATGATCTACTGGCTTCAGGCTATACAATTCATGGATTTACTGATCACGATGGTAATGTCAAGCGTCCGCCGAAATCATTCCAACGAGTAATGAAAAATTATTTTTAGTTTTTTTCTGCATTAAATAAATATATCCCTTCACCGTTTTCTTCGTGTATCTCTAATGATACATTTACAAAACCAGCGCTTTTCATTTCGATTTGCACATTTTCTGTTTTTGCTAATGGCCCATCACCATGACCACAGGAATCACCTGCAACTATTTCATCACTTATAATAAATCGTCCTTGTTGTTTCAGAATTCTTAAAACTTCTGCAAAACCCTTTTTATAGTCGCTCCAATGATGCAGCGAATTGATGGCTGTACAAATGGTAATTGATTTATCGTTCATTGGAATATTTTCAACGCTTCCTTCAATGAATTGTATTTTTTCAGTGGATGTTTTTTCATTTGCAATCCGTATCATAGCAGCAGTGGGGTCCATACCTATGATTGTTCCATTAGTAATAATTTTTTCTGCTTCCCTGCAGGCTGTTCCGCTGCCGCAGCCAATATCTAAGAGATCATCATCTATTTTTAATCCAGCATGCTCAATG
This sequence comes from uncultured bacterium, assembly GCA_964582455.1. GTDB lineage: Bacteria > Fidelibacterota > Marinisomatia > Marinisomatales > TCS55 > UBA2126. The sequence goes on from CAZORD010000021.1 coordinate 24,668, forward strand.
GTCAAGGCGTTAGAAATATGATCTCCGTATTCTGCTGCATACCATTCTGCATTCTTGTCATCCCAAATAGGTATATTATGATCGTGATCGCTATCGTGATTCATTATGATGGCTTATTTATTAAGTATACTGCAAACATTGCTAGTAAACTCCCAATTGCTATGGAAATGGTTAATTCTTCATTTAAGAAAATGATAGCAAATATCATGGTTGTAACTGGAACTGTGAAAATAAATGCACTGGCTTTTTGAGCACCCAACCTAGTTGTAGCCAGGAAATAAATGGAAGTGCCAAATGCCATTGCACCCACGGCTAAAAACATCATATTGAGCCAAAAAACCCAATCAAAATCAAAAACAGATAATAACGGTTGATCATATGCAATACCTAAACTCATAAAACTTGCCATTAAAAAACACCAAAAACTATATGGAATGAATGGTATTATATCTTTAGACCGAGACGTAATTAATGTGACTGTAGCCCAAGATAAAGAAGCCAAAATAAAATGGACATTTCCACTTTGAAAAAGAGATGTTAAATCCATGCGCCATATTTCGATAATCAAACCACCACCGATGAAACCAAAGATCATACCAGCGATATCTTTTTTATAAAGTGGAATATTAAATATTAGCGCAGCCAAGATAGCTGTATTGATAGGATTGAGTGTAGTAACAAGAACACCGCCGGCACCGGCCAATCCAACTTGAGTGCCTTTGAAATAGAAATAATTATATGAAGTCATAAATACTGCATTTAAGGCGATGAATCGTAAACTCTTGATATTGATAGAAAAACTATTTTTTGTAAAGTAAACAATCGGTGCGAATGATAGGGTGGCAAAAGTGAACCTCCAGAACGTCATTAGCGGTGCGTCACCATACATACCCAGGATTTTGGCATTGGTCCAGGAGAGTCCCCAAGTGACCATAGCGATTATGGTGACAATATAAAGTTTGGTATTACTGGGGTTCATTAATTATAAAGAGGAGAATCACATCCTGAAAACAGGAAAATTGTGATCGGGTATGGGTGCATTTGAGACTGCATTTAATGCTGCGGCAATTACGGGTCGTGTGTCTAAAGGACTGATGACACCATCATCCCAAAGTCGAGCGCTGGCATAATAGGGATGACCTTCTTTTTCATATTTTTCCAAAATAGGTTTTCTTAATTCATCCCATTGTTCACTTGACATTTCTTTGCCTTCAGACTTCAATTGATCCTTTTTCACAGTAGCTAATACATCTGCGGCTTGGTCTCCACCCATAACGGATATGCGGGCATTGGGCCACATCCACAGAAAGCGGGGTTGATAGGCTCGACCGGACATGGCATAATTCCCGGCACCAAAACTACCGCCAATGATGACAGTTAGTTTCGGCACATTTGCTGTGGCGACTGCCTGAACCAGTTTTGCCCCATCCTTGGCTATGCCGCCTTGTTCGGCACTTTTTCCTACCATGAATCCAGTAATATTTTGCAGGAATAATAACGGTAGTTTCCGTTGACAGCACAATTCAACGAAATGGGCTCCTTTCAACGATGTTTCGCTGAAAAGTACACCATTATTAGCAATGATCCCTAACGGCATGCCATGAACTTTAGCAAATCCGGTGACAAGTGTTTTACCGTAGTCAGCTTTGAATTCCTGGAATTCTGAACCATCTACCAAGCGGGCAATGATTTCGCGGACATCAAATGTAGTGCGATGATCTTTTGTCAAAATGCCTAATATTTCATCCGCATCATATTTTGGATCAGCAAAATCCCCATGATCCTTTGACTCTTTATTTGGTAAATGATCAATAATCTTCCGGCAAATGGACAATGCTTCTTCATCGTCTTCGGCAAAATGATCCGCCACTCCGCTGATACGCGTATGCATTTTAGCGCCCCCTAATTCTTCAGGAGTCGCATCCTGGCCGATGGCAGCTTTGACCAGCGGGGGGCCTCCAAGAAAAATCGTCCCAGTTTTATTCACAATGATCGCTTCATCGCTCATAGCCGGTACATATGCGCCGCCGGCTGTACACGAGCCCATGACGGATGCAATTTGCGGAATACCGGCTGCGCTCAACTGGGCCTGGTTATAAAATATTCGCCCGAAATGGTCCCGGTCCGGAAATACTTCATCTTGTTTGGGGAGAAACGCACCGCCGCTGTCCACGAGGTAGATGCAGGGCAGATGGTTTTCCTGGGCGATCTCCTGGGCGCGTAAATGTTTTTTGACAGTTAGGGGATAATAGGTTCCGCCTTTTACCGTGGCATCGTTAGCCACAACCATACATTGTCTTCCATGGATTGATATTATACCCGTAATGATTCCGGCAGCTGGTACATGGTCAGCGTAGACTTCATGGGCTGCCAGTGCAGAAAATTCCAGGAAATGTGTATCTTTATCTTTTAACAGATCGATCCGTTTCCGCGCTGTGAGTTTTCCGCGCTTTTGATGCTTTTCAATGCGCTGGAGTGGGCCCATTTTATTAATTTCAGCTAATACTGAAGTAAGGTCATCTGATAATCCTTTATGGAAAATATACCGCTCTTTATAGCGTTCTGAATTCGTATCGATCTTTGTATTTATAACACTCATGTTTTAGTTCATATAGGGTTGTATAACATTTGCAGCTTTTTGCAGCATTTTTTCATCAATTCCTGTGCTGATATTTAGTTCATTGCAAAGATTTACTACGGCATCTGTACTGACATTTCCGGCAGCCCCGGGAGCGTAAGGGCATCCGCCCACACCACCGGCGCTGGAATCATATGTGGTTATACCGTATTCCAAGCCAACTTTGATATTATCAAGGGCATGATTGTAGGTATCATGGAAATGTAATGCAAACCGATTTGCGTCATGATGTGTAAGTATGGTATCAAGTGTTTTTTGTACATCATCCGTTTCAGCTTTGCCTATGGTATCTCCCAATGAAATTTCTTCAACACCGAGATCAAATAAAGCATTAATGACCCTCATCAGTTTTTCAGTGCTGATTGTTCCTTCGTATGGGCACACCCAAACGGTAGAAATGTAACCGCGAATTCGCAGATTATTTTCTACGCATGTTGGTTTCATTTCTTTAAAACGATCTAAACTTTCATTAATACTGCAATTTGTATTTTTTCGGGAGAATGTTTCACTGGCAGCTGTAAAAATAGCAACCGATGAATAATTGGCATCCAAGGCACCTTGTAATCCTTTAAGATTTGGTACCAGAGCTGTGTATTGAATATTCTGCTCACGTTTAATGGCTGAAGAAACTTCCTGGGCGTCAGCTAATTGGGGTATCCATTTCGGAGAGACAAAACTGGTCACTTCGATCTCTGGCAAATTGGCTAGAGAAAGGGTGTTAATGAATTGGATCTTGGTATCAGTGGGAATCGTTTGCTTAATACTTTGCAATCCGTCCCGGGGTCCCACTTCCACGATTCGGACTGCAGCAGGGAGCGAGTTCATTTTATTTTGCCCAAGATGGAGGCCGTTTTTCCAAAAATGCAGTTAATCCTTCCTGGCCTTCTGTAGAAGAACGTAAATCAGCAAGTAATTCAGCAGAATTAGTCGTATCCATATTTCGGCAATATTCTTTAAAACGGGAAATGGCTTGAGGACTGGCTTTTAGTACTTGGTTAACTATTGCTGTTGTTGATTCATCTACTTCGTTTTCTTTGACTGCAAAATGGGCAAGGCCAATTTTCTCTGCAAATGATCCATCAAACTTTTCCCCGGAAATACCAAGTGCCCGGTAGAAGGACATACCAATTTTCTTTACTGAAAATGGCCCAATGACAGCCGGGACAATACCAATCAATATTTCGCTTAAACAAAAAGATGTATCATCGGCGGCAACTACAATATCGCATACAGTACACAGCCCGAATCCGCCGCCGTAAGCATGGCCATGAACTTTGCCGATGACAGGCTTTGAACAATGATCCAAAGCATGATACATTTCCTCCAGTTTAGTACTGGCAGCTACATTTTCATGCCAATTCATTTGTCCTAATTCGCGCATATTTTCCAAGTCTACACCGGCACAGAATGATTGTCCTTTTCCGGAAAGAACAATAATACGTACATCAGGGTTTTTATGCAGATCAGAAAAAACATCTGTTAATTCCTGGATCATTACAGAATTCATAGCATTGCGGACATCAGGGCGACTCAATTCAACATCAGCTACCTGATCATTGATGTTACAATGTATTGTTTCGTAACTCATTATATGTACCTCTCAAAATATAAATAAAATCCCATGGGTCAAATTTGCTTTTTTCAGGCATTAATACCAAGAAATAAAAAAGGGCGCCAGGTGCGCCCTTCTTTATGCATTCATTGCAATAATATCAATAGTAGTATCTACGATTATCGATCACTTCCGCATTTTCCCTCAATTCTGAAAGCCATGTATCGAATGCTTCTTGTTGGGCAGTATTGGTCAATGAAGAATAAATATCTATTTCTTTATTTTGAAAATCAGTTGAATCGAAGGCTGAAACTGCCAACAGCCTGACAATCGTATAACCCCTTGCCGTTTCCAGCGGCCCCATTACATCATCAATTTCACTATTAAATAATGCGCCAATGACCGCATAGCTGCGGCCAATAGAATTAAAACCACGGGATAAATTTTTCTTATCTGTGGCAACCAGTTCAAGCCTGCTGTCATCTGAAACAAGATCCGTTATAGACGTTCCCTCATCGATTTTTGCTTTTACTGTATTAGCTAAAATGAGTGCAGCTGATTTTTGTTTTTCAACTGTAATATTCCTGGATAATTGTATTTTAACATCTTCAAAAGGCATTGAGCCAGCAGGAATAATGGAATCCAAAACTGCCACAACATAAAAATTATCATTTTCTAAACGGTTAGACACAGTTCCCTTTTCAGTCTGGTCATTAAAAGCAAACTGCACCATATCACGGATAAAACCAAGTCCACGGACTGAAATTGACAATGCTTCCAGATTATTTGCTTCGAGTGCTGTTACCTGGTGAGTATCCAATGCTGCTTCAAAACCATAATCCTGGGCATCATAGCTGAATCGGGTTGCCTGGCGTCGTAAAATTTCACGTGTTTGTGAACCAATGTTAATTTTTAACAAAATATGGGAAGCATTTAATTCTTCCTTTTCATCTTTCAGGCGTTTATCATGAATTTTGATAATATGGTATCCAATACGGCTTAAAACAGGTCCAATCACAGTACCAACATCAGCAGCAAAAGCTGCTTCTTCAAATGACGCTACCATTTGACCTTTTCCAAACCACCCTAAACTTCCACCACGACCGGAATCAGGGGTTACCTGGTTTCCAGGATCTTCGGTAAATTGGTCAGCAAGTTGGGCAAAGTCAATTCCGGATTGAGCCTCATTCATTATTTCCAAAGCATCTTCAAACACTCTGGAAGTATCCAATTTTCCCGGGGCTTTTTTCCAACTCACATAACGAATATTTCGTGTTTCCTCTTTAGCAAATGATTCCAGATCAGCAGTATACGCTGCAAACAGCTCTTCTTCGGTGGTTTCGTCTATTTCATCTCTCAATTTCTGACTAATTATATGAATCCCCTCGATTGTGTATTCAATATTGTCTTTAATGTATTTTTTACTAACATCATCATTCGTGACCACAACACCGGAAGCTATGTATTGCTGAAGTTTATAATTGGGGATATAAGTGTTTTTCATGAATTGTTCAATCTGCACCCATTCATCACCCTGGGGATTATTAACTGCCTGTAAATATTTTGTCTGGTCAAAAACTCCATCAGTTAAAAATGAGGGGTCTTGTATTAAAAACTGGGGTGGATTATTTCTTAAATGATAGAGAACTTCATCATTGGAGGCTATTAACTCAAGTTCATCAATTTTTTGATAAACGAGAATATCCTGAATATAATTGTCCCAAACTTCATTTCGTATATTGTGCATCTGTCGTTCATCGGGATCTTGTCCGTTTGAGCGGTATTGTTCAATGCGCACATTCACAGCACGAGTAAATTCATCTGGAGTGATTCGTGTTCCATCCACAACTCCTATAGCATCTATGGGGTTCACTCTTCCGAAGATCTGGTCTATGATATTTGCACCGCCGACCATTCCGCCGATGGTCATACTTAAAAGGAACAGTATCAGCAGCGTCCACAAGACGAAATGCATCCGTTCCCGCATGGAAGTCATTAAAGGCATAATTTTCCTGTATTAATCTTTATGATGTAATAAAAAAGCCTGAATTGTTTCAGACAAAGCGGGCAAATTTAATTTTCTTATGAAAGGAAACAAAGCACTACCGACATGAATTATAGTGCAGTAAACTTTGCTGTGCAGCAAATCGTTATAACGCGTCATGGCGGGCCGGAAGTATTGCACGTTCGTGAAACAGCTGAACCACAATTAAAATCCGGTGATGTTTTGATCGATGTAAAATACAGCGGTATCAATTTTGCCGATATACTTATGCGTATGGGGTTGTATCCGTCTGCACCAAAACCGCCTTTTACTCCGGGATACGAAGTTAGCGGTATCATTTCTAAAGTCGGCTCTACAGAAAATAATGATTTGCTCGGTAAACCTGTTGCAGCGTTAACAAACTTTGGAGGCTATGCATCTAAAGTTGCTGTTAAAAAAGACCGCTTGATCGCTCTTCCTGATGGTATGGATTTGGCACAAATGGCCGCCATGCCTGTGGTATATTTGACGTCTTATGTAATGCTATTTCTCCAGGCACACTTACAAAAAGATGAATGGGTATTGATCCATAATATCGGTGGTGGCGTGGGGTTGGCAGCTGTTGACTTGAGCCGGATCATCGGTGCAAATATTATTGGTACTGCATCTGCCGGTAAACACGACCGCTTGGTCGAAAAGGGCATTCATCAATTAATTGATTACAATACTGAAGATTTTGTTGCCCGTGTAAAAGACATAACAGAAGGGCAGGGTGTAGATGTGATCATTGATCCCATCGGCGGGGATAACCTGAAAAAAAGTTATAAAGCGCTGGGGACCTTTGGACGCTTGGTTGCATTCGGATTTTCAAAATCAGCCGACGGCCCCCGCCGAAGAATACTGCATCTGTTGAAAGAATATACCAAGACGCCAAAATTCAGCCCTGTTAAACTGATGAGCCATAATAAGGGTGTTTTTGGGTGTCATTTGGGAATGGTCATGGATCGCAGGGAATTGATGCAGGAGTGCATTGAAAAATTAATGTCTTATTTGCAGAATGGCGATATTAATCCTCATGTAGATCGCATTTTTCCTTTAAGTAAAGTCCAGGATGCTCACCAATATATTATGGATCGCCGCAACTTTGGTAAGGTACTTTTAGCGGTAGATGAACAGTAAAAACCCTACACCTGGCGCCCATCCATTATTGCAGGGAAGTGGTGAATTAAATGCATTATACCGTGAAGTTGTTGCATGTACGCACTGTCCGCGAATAGTAGATTTTCGCACAAAGATCGCCAATGAAAAGCGTAAACAATTTATGGATTGGACATACTGGGGCCGAGGTGTCCCGGGATATGGTGATCCCAATGCAGAATTGTTATTGGTTGGCTTGGCACCTGCAGCCCACGGCGGCAACCGCACTGCTCGTGTTTTTACGGGCGATAAATCTGCTGATTTCCTGGTCATGTGCCTCCATGAAGCAGGATTGGCTAATCAACCCAATTCGGATTCGTTGGACGATGGTCTAGAACTAATTAATACATTCATGACTCCAGTTTTAAAGTGTGTGCCGCCCCAGGATAAACCCACAGCGGAAGAATTGCGCAATTGTGCTGACTATTTCAGCCGTGAGCTGGAACTGCTGAAAAATGTAAAAGTGATACTGGCTCTTGGAAAAATTGCTTTTGACGGCTGTATGAAATATTTCCGGCAGTTTTATGATCTGAAAATGAAAGATCATCCTTTTGGACATGATGTGACTTATACTTTGCCTAATGGAATTATTATGAAAGGATCTTATCATC
>CAZORD010000022.1:0-29479 GCA_964582455.1 uncultured bacterium
TGAAATAGATGCAATTATACATAGTCAAGATTGGATATTTGGGGCAGCAGTAGATGACAAAATGAAAAATGTCTGCAAATCACATAACATTGATGTTGAAGACAATGCCAACTACGGCCAGATGCTTGATGAACTCTTGGATGCACTGGTTATACCTAACCTGATACAACCCACGTTTGTCACTGATTATCCCAAAGCCATTTCGCCGTTGGCCAAGGCTCATCGCAATGGCGATCCTAACCTGGTTGAAAGATATGAATTATTTATTGGTGGTGCGGAGTTTGCCAATTCGTTTACTGAACTGAATGATCCTGTGGATCAGCGTGAGCGATTGGAATCCCAGGCTAAATTACGTGAATTGGGTGATGAAGAAGCCCAGCCGGTGGATGAGAATTTCATCCGGGCAATGGAAAGCGGTATGCCGCCAACAGGCGGTGTTGGCTTGGGAATTGACCGTCTCACCATGCTGCTCACCGAGCAGCACACCATTAAAGATGTGATTCTCTTTCCCGCCATGCGGACTGTCGATGAATGAAGACAGCGCTGCGTATTGCTTTTCGTCATTTAGGATTTAAACACCAAGGCAGTTTTACATCGTTTGCCAGCATCGCAGCCATGATTGGGTTGGGATTGGGTGTGTGCGCATTGGTTTTAACATCGTCAGTACTGAATGGTTTTGAAGAAACTATTTCAAGTAAAATCGCAGGGTTCGATGGACATATTCGAGTTCAGCATTTTTTATTCAAACCGGTCACTCCTTATAAAACCAAACTGGATAGTGTATTAAATGCAAACAATTCAATATTTTCTACTGTAGCGTACATTCAGGAAGCTGCCATGATACGTAAAGGGCGTAAAGCAGAAGGTGTATTAATTATTGGACACGGTGATCAAACACTTCCGAAGAGTATGAATCAATTAATGAAAAAAGGCTCTGCTTATTTAGAAGCCGGCAATATAATTATCGGTAGCGAGCTTGCCAGTGCTCTAAAAGTTAAAGTAGGGGATAAACTCGTTTTGGTAGATATGAAATCCATGGCGACTATATCATCCAATCAACGAATTAAACAGGCTGTTATTGGTGGTATTTTTAAATCCGGATTACAGGAATATGATAAAACAGTAGTTTATATGCCAATCAAAGATGCTCAATCACTATTTCAATATGATGAAAAAGTATCAGGTTATTCCATAAGTATTACACAGCATAAACATGCGGGTATTTTAGCTGAAAAAATTGAAGAAGCGCTTGGCTATCCTTATTATGCAATAACATGGAAGGAAAAACACAGCACACTTTTTAATTGGCTAAAACTCCAGAAATGGCCCATTTTAATTATTTTTGGTATGATTGCTTTGGTGGGTGTAGTAAATATTGTTTCAGCCCTAACCATGATCGTCTTGGAAAAAGTACGCTCCATAGGCACGCTTATTGCTATGGGTATGGATAAGAAAACAATCCGCCGTATTTTTCTGGTCAAAGGAATTTATATAGGTGTTGTGGGTTCTTTTGCCGGTTTAGTTTTGGCGCTGGTTTTGGCTGGTATCCAGATATGGTTCAAGCCCCTATCCATTGCTGAAGAAATTTATTTTATGAGTCACGTGCCTGTCCTGTTTGACTGGATTACGATCAGCATTATTGTTTTTTGTGGATTTATTAGTTCAATTTTTGCAGCACTATGGCCGACCCGCAGAGCATCTTCCATCGAACCTGCAATGGCTTTGAGGTACGAATGAAATTTGTTTTTACTATTGCGCGACGCTTTATGCTGGGCGGCAAGGGCGCTGGACCAAGCCGTTTGACAGGATGGATCTCAATTATAGGACTGGCTGCGGGAACATTTGCGTTGATTGTTTCTTTAGCTGTATTGAATGGATTTGAAGAACGTGTGACTAACAGGATCATGGGATTTGAAGGGGATCTACGAATTACAGCAGTAGATGATGATGTGCATCTTTCAAAAGTATTAGATGAAGTTTTACGTGATAAATATGTGAATGATGCCTTACCATTTCAAGAGCGAAAAGGATTAGTTTCTTCACAACAGCAAGAACAACGATTAGTCACATTAAAAGCAATCCCAATTGAAAAATTCACTGACTTTTATAATATTCGCATGGATGCACCGCCCATTCAAATTGATGAATCGTCAATTTATATAGGTCAAGTACTTGCCGGAAGATTGAACGTTAGAATTGGTGATGCAGTCACATTAATGAGTCCGATAGATTATAGTGGTAATATTGGCTTGCCTAGACGTTTTTCGGGTATTGTTGAAGGTATTTTTCATGCAGAAGTTCTGGATGTTGATGATCGTATTGTATTTATCCCCTTGACTCTGGGCAAACAAATATTTCTTAGAAAAAAGGGATTTGATGGAATTGATATAAGACTCAATGATCCTGATTCTGCAGATGATCTAAAGCGATATTTCAGGCGAGTATTGCCTGGGGGATTATCCATCAAAAGCTGGGCTGATCTCCATTCTGGATTATTTAATGCCATGCATATGGAAAGAATCGGAACTATGGCAGTGTTGAGTCTCATTGTATTAGTAGCATGTTTTAACCTTATGTCAACATTGGTTCTGATCACATTTCAAAAAATCAGAGAAATAGGTATTTTAAGAACGCTGGGAACAACATCACGTCGAATACAGGGCATTATTTTAATACAGGGTGTCATGATCGGCAGTATTGGTGCTTTGCTTGGAATAATAGTCAGTTTGTCGCTGGTAGCAGCTCAAAACCAATTTGGTTTATTTCCCCTGCCTGAAGAAATCTATTTTATTGATAAATTACCCATGGTATTTCAACCAATTGACTTGATGGCAGTTTTATGTATTTCATGCGTGTTTATTATTATTTCATCAGCCGTGGCATCCAGCCGCACTCTTAAAATCAACCCCAGGGAAGCAGTCTATTTAGAAAAATGATATTAGACGCAAAACAGATTAGCAAATCCTATCACAATGGTGAGAAAGAACTCCATGTTCTGCGAAATGTAGACCTGCAACTTGAATATGGTGAAATTGTTACGATTATGGGCCAATCAGGTGCCGGTAAAACAACTTTGTTGAATATCTTAGGAACATTGGATCAACCTGATAGTGGATCTGTTTCCATCAATGGTGAAAATATTATTGTACTTACTGAAGAAGAGCTATCAGCTTTGCGCAACAAGCATATTGGGTTTGTATTCCAATTTCATCACTTGCTCCCAGAATTTACAGCAATGGAGAATGTATTAATGCCGGCTTTAATTGCGGGAAATGAGCAAACGGCTAAAGAAAAAGCCGATGAATTATTTGATTACGTAAAAATGAATGAGCGAAAATCACATTATCCTGCACAGCTTTCAGGCGGTGAAAGGTTGCGGGTAGCTGTATTACGAGCGCTGATTTTGGCCCCAGATGTTGTTTTTGCAGATGAACCAACAGGTAATTTAGATGAGTATAATGCGGGTCGCTTATTATACCTATTTCAAAAAATCAATAATGATTTTGATCAGGCGTTTGTGATTACAACACATAATCCAAAGGTTGCTGATATTGGAAATCGTCGTTATGTTTTAGAAAATGAAAAATTAAACAAAATAGATAGTATTTGAATGCGAGTTATGACTGCTTAATTTAGGGCGTTTATGAAAGAGAATTTTTCAAAGAGAGTTCAAATGATCATGAAACATGCCAAGGAGGAAGCTGTCCGTCTTGGACATAGTTATGTTGGATCAGAACATTTATTGCTGGGCATGATACGGCTTGAAGCAGGGTTGGGTGTAAAAATATTGGATATATATGATTGTGACCTTGCTGATATGCGGGCCATGATCGAGGATATGATCAAATCTTCCGGTGGTACCATGACTCTTGGTCATTTACCGCTCACACGCCGGGCAGAACGCATTTTGCGCAATGCTTACAATGAAGCTGCTGCTATTGGTGCAGCCGTTGCTGATGACGAACATTTACTATTGGCTATGCTCAAGGAAACAGAAGGTATTGCTTTTGAAGTATTGAATTCTTATAACCTCGATTTTGATGGTGTATTGGAATTATTGAATGATGACTCAACTGATGAAGCTGATGAAGAAGATCCAGCACTGCCCATCATGCAAAAAGAAAAAAGCAGTAAAAAGTCCAAAACTCCAGCATTAGACCACTTTTCGAGAGACATAACTGATTTAGCCAGGAAAGGAAAACTTGATCCGGTCATCGGACGAGCTGACGAAATAGAGCGTGTCGCTCAGATCTTAACGCGGCGTAAAAAGAATAATCCAGTATTGATTGGTGAACCTGGTGTGGGTAAGACCGCCATCATAGAAGGACTTGCACAACGTATTAATGAGAAAACTGCACCCCGCTTACTACACAATAAACGCATTTTATCCCTTGATCTGGCAGCCATCGTAGCCGGTACTAAATACCGTGGTCAGTTCGAAGAACGCATGAAAACGATCATGGTTGAACTTGAAAATACTGACAAGCTTATTTTATTTATTGATGAACTGCATACACTGGTTGGCGCTGGCGGTGCTTCCGGTTCATTGGATGCATCGAATATGTTTAAACCAGCTTTAGCCAGGGGAGATATTCACTGCATTGGTGCTACTACGTTGGATGAGTTTCGAAAACACATAGAAAAGGATGGTGCCTTGGAGCGCCGCTTTCAGAAGATCATGGTTAATCCTCCCAGCCAGGATGAAACCATTAAAATTCTTGCGGGACTAAAGGAAGCTTATGAAGACCATCATAATGTAAGTTATGATGATAGTGCAATTGAGGCATGTGTATATTTATCAGACCGTTATATAACAGATAAGCATTTACCGGATAAAGCCATCGATATCATGGACGAAGCAGGTTCCAGAGCACACTTACATAATATCAGTGTTCCCCAGGAAATTTTAGATCTTGAAAAAGAAATTGATCATATCAGGTCTAAAAAGGAAGATGTGGTTGCTACCCAAAAATTTGAAGAAGCAGCAAGATTACGTGATAAAGAACAAAAAATGTTAGCTAAATTATCCAAAGTCCAACAGGACTGGCAGAAAAACGAACATTCTAAACCTGAATTAATTACTGATGAAACAATCGCTGATGTCGTTGCTCTTGTATCAGGAATTCCAGTAAATAAAGTTGCAGAGTCTGAATCGAATAAACTTCTTAAAATGGAAGATACCCTGAAGCTGAATATTATTGGCCAGGAACAAGCGATCAATAGTATTACCAAATCTATTCAACGGGCTCGAGCAGGATTAAAAAATCCGAATCGTCCAATCGGTGTATTTCTATTTTTAGGGCCAACGGGAGTAGGTAAAACAGAATTAGCAAAAGTATTGGCGAATTATTTATTTAGCAACACAGTATCACTTATAAAAATTGATATGTCCGAATTTGGTGAACGCTTCTCTGTATCGCGTCTAATCGGAGCACCGCCTGGATATATAGGATATGAGGAGGGTGGAGAATTGACTGAAAAAGTAAGGCGCAATCCCTATTCAGTTGTCCTTTTTGATGAAATGGAAAAAGCACATCCGGACGTATTTAATCTCTTGTTGCAACTCTATGATGAAGGTGTATTGACTGACAGTTTGAGCCGTAAAGTTGATTTTAAAAATACAATTATTATTATGACGTCCAATGTAGGCACAAAAGAAATAGTGAAAGGCAGTACCCTTGGTTTTGTAGAGCAATCGCCAGACAAATCATATGAAGCGATGCGTGACAAACTATTGGAAAGAGTGAAATCAACATTCAATCCTGAATTTCTAAATAGGATAGACGAAACAATTGTATTTCATTCTTTAGCTGAAGAGCATGTTTTGCATATTATTGATTTGCAATTAGATGACCTGCGAACCAATTTAAAACGTAAAGGGATAAAGATTAAATTGACAAAATCGGCTGTGAAATTACTCGTTAAGAATGGATTCAATCCAGAATACGGTGCCCGTCATTTACGACGGGAAATCCAAAATAGTTTGGAAAATCCCATATCTGAAATGCTGCTGGAAGAAAAATTCGTCGAAGGTGATACTATTAAAGTAAATGCTAAAAAAGACGTACTCCTTTATACAAAAACACCAGTTAAAAGAACAAAATCCTCAACTTCAGTCGATTCCACTGAAGAAGTAAAATCTTCCTAAATTCTGCCATATAGGGCGATAATTAACAATATTATTGCCATATAGGTTAATATATTATACTGGTATAATAATTGTAATATTTAGAGCAGATTTAATAGCATTGCAAAAATTCACATAAGATTAAGGAAAAATTATGAAAAAAATACAAGCATTCATGCTCAATCATCCATATATCAGCATTACTTTTATTCTACCTTTTACTTTGATTTTTGTGATCGGTATATTTTCAATACTACTTAATCTTATACTCCCTGTGATTTTAGCCCTTTGGCTGGCAGGATGGGTTTATACCCGGATAGTAGACCGACCAGTGAAAAATTATTACCAACAACCATTTTGGTTTGTGCGCTATTAGCTTACGATGACATTAATATAAAGAAATTATGGAGAAATAAATCATGAGTAAAATTATCGGAATTGACTTGGGAACAACGAACTCCTGTGTCGCTGTCCTTGAAGGCGGTGAGCCAGTTGTAATCAATAATCCTGAGGGTGGTAGAACAACACCTTCTGTTGTCGCCTTTACAAAAAATGATGAACGCTTGGTTGGACAACCTGCCAAACGCCAGGCAGTAACAAATCCCCAAAAAACAATTTTTTCTATCAAACGCTTCATGGGCCGCATGTACGATGAAGTGAGTACAGAAATTGAGGAAGTACCATACCCGGTTGTTAAAAGAAAAGGTGGCGTTGTTGGAGTAGAGGTGGATAATAAAAAATATTCACCCCCAGAAATCAGTGCTATGATTTTACAAAAACTCAAACAAATGGCAGAAGAACATTTGGGTACGACTGTGACGGACGCAGTTATCACCGTGCCTGCATATTTTAATGATTCCCAACGCCAGGCCACCAAAGATGCCGGTAAAATCGCTGGATTGAATGTTCGCCGGATCATTAATGAACCAACTGCAGCTTCACTTGCCTATGGATTGGATAGAAAGAAAGATGAAAAAATTGCTGTTTTTGATTTAGGTGGAGGTACATTCGATATTTCTGTCCTTGAATTGGGTGATGGCGTATTTGAAGTAAAATCAACCAATGGTGATACACACTTGGGAGGTGATGACTTTGATCAAAAGGTCATTAATTGGATTGCGGATGAGTTCAACAAAAGTGATGGTATTGACCTGCGAAAAGATCCCATGGCGTTACAACGGTTGAGAGAAGCAGCCGAAAACGCTAAAAAGGAATTGTCCAGTTCAAAACAAACTGAAATCAATCTGCCGTTTGTTACTGCCGATGCGTCTGGTCCAAAACATCTGAATTTGTCATTAACACGTGCAAAATTTGAAGAATTGGTTGCTGATCTTGTTGAAAGAACAATTGAACCTTGTAAAAAAGCAATTCAGGATGCTGGATTATCTGCTTCAGAAATTGATGAAGTCATTCTTGTTGGTGGCTCTACGCGTATGCCCAAGATCCAGGAAAAAGTGAAAGAAATCTTTGGTAAAGAACCCAACAAAAGTGTAAATCCTGATGAAGTTGTTGCCCTTGGTGCAGCTATTCAAGGTGGTGTATTAGCTGGCGATGTGGATGATATTCTTTTGCTGGATGTTACGCCCTTGTCATTGGGTATTGAAACATTGGGCAGTGTGGCTACTAAACTCATCGAGCGGAATACGACTATTCCTACTCGCAAGTCCCAAGTCTTCAGCACCGCAGCAGATAATCAAACAACTGTTGAAATACATGTACTCCAGGGTGAACGTGAAATGGCAATCGATAATAAAACTATCGGTCGTTTTCATTTAGATGGAATTCCGTCAGCTCCGCGAGGCGTACCGCAGATCGAAGTATCATTTGATATAGACGCGAATGGTATTCTGAATGTAAACGCTAAAGATAAAGCAACGGGTAAAGAACAAAGTATTCGCATTGAAGCATCAAGTGGCTTAAGTGAATCGGAAATTGACAAAATGGTCAATGATGCCAAGAAACACGAATCTGAAGATAAAGAGCAACGTGAAATGGTAGACCAGCACAACCAGGCCGAACAACTTGTGTATCAGACTGAAAAAAATATAGATGAATTTGGTGAAAAGCTTTCTGATGATGAGAAGAAAAAATTAACAGATGCGATTGAAAATCTTAAAACTGCTAATTCCGGTTCCAATAAAGATGATATTCAGGGAGCCATGGATGCTTTGAACAGTGAGTGGAATAATCTGGCGTCTAAAATGTATGAAGCCAGTAAAGATGCTGAACAGACAGATACTGAATCTCCTCCAAATGGCGCTGCAAAGAAGAAAAAAGAAGAAGGCGAGATCGAAGACGCTGACTTTGAAGTTGTAGACTAATACACTTCAACAATTATATCTAAAAAAAGCGTTCCGGTTGGAACGCTTTTTTTGTATTTGGAACCCTATACCCGTATATTCGTATTGTCGGGTATCCGACTCTAAAAACATGACACGCACTCAATCCATTATCCTTGGGGTTATTTTCCTGATTATAGTGGCTGTAAATATCTTTTTACAGTCTGCTTCCTGGCGTCAACCTATTGAGATTTACGTGAATAAAATGTTAGATGATGATGCTGGATGGCATGTAAGTATTCCAGTATTAGAAGGTAATTTATTAGGGACAGTTCAAGGGAAGGGAATGAAGTTCAGCCATAAGAATGGTTCAATTGTCATTTTTGGTGATTTTGCAATTAAAGTGAACTACTTGCGAAGCATAATTTCTAAACCAACATTATCTCTCTTAAAAGTTGAAGACATCTTTGTATCGCCAGTAATAATAACTGATTCGTTACAGTTTGATACAGATTCTGATAGTTTCAAAATAGATGTGTTTGCTGATTTGAATTTTATAATCGAGGACTTGCGATTAGGTGGGATTATTGAAATTCCCATTAATGAAAATGTAAAAACAGTACAATTACAATTGAACAGCCGTCTGGAAGTAAATCCTGAACAAAAGGAATTTTATATAAATGAATTCTCATTTACACTAAATGATACATCGGGATATGCAATATTAAGAAATACATCGCTTACATTATTAGAATCCAGTGCACATTTTTCACCTGCGAGCGGTGTAGTAAATGGACTCCCTTTTGAGGGCGAGATCCATTATGACTGGACGGTATTACCAGATTTGACAGGTGACATTCATATAGAACATTATGAATTTCCAGAGCGAATCTTTGAAAATCTGCCATTAAAACCCAAATTTTCATCTTTGGAAACATTTATTCATTTTGAATCTGACTTGGTTCATTATTTTGGCGATGTGACTGTCAAGAATCCATTGGGGCTTTTTATGAAAGGTGAACTTTCATTAACACGTCATGATGGATATTTTTCATTAAATCGATTAGGGTTGGACAGTGAAGATACCAATTTATCTTTTTCCGGTATCTATGAAGATAATGGTCGTGTAAGTGGAAATGTATTATTAACTCAATTTGATTTGAGTAAATGGATCACTAATCAACAGTCTACGAATGTCAACGGCACTGTTATGCTTGAAGGCACAATTCAAAATAATAATATCAATGATATTTCGGTAACGATGGAAGTGAACGAATCTGAACTTTACGGTGATAGGAATATTTCTATTTCGGGAACCTTTTCGTACAATAATCAATTATTCTCGATTGATTCGCCATTATCCTTTGCGGTTGGTCCCAGTTCTATTACACTTAAGGGATTCACAAATCTTCAGGATAAAACACTGGATATGGATATGAGGCTCAATGATGCCAGTATTTTCTTGATAAATAATTTTTGGAGTGATTCATTAAATAGTGGGTCAGCCACAGGTGATTTACGAGTATCTGGAAGCATTGAAAATCCATCAATTCGGGCTGAATTGGAGTGCAAAAATTTGGGATATCATGAAACATTTCTGGATCAAATAACAATGAATGCCCATTGGATTCCACAACAGAACGGAGGCGATGGTTATTTTCGAGGGAAAATTGGTCGGGGTTCCTGGAGGAAATACGCTTTTGATAACGGTTTGGTTGATATTGCTTTCTCTCAAAACGGAATCGATATACAAAGTGCAGAATTCAAACAATCTAAAAATTATTTACAGATTTCCGGACTTTTAACCCCTGATAGTATGCTAACATTAGATCGCATGCAGTTGGCTTTTGAGGATCATTATTTTATTAATTCCAAACCACTGGTGATTGAGTTTAATCCAGAAAAAATAGAAATTTTTCCATTTGAGATTCATGTAGATGACGGTATTGCTGAAGGACAAATGACCATTAAAGACGAAATTAGAGGGAATTTTCATTTAAGCAATGTGAATGCGGATATCATGAAATTATTCACTGATGATATACGCTATCATATATCCGGAACAAGCTTTGGAGATATTTCTATTGCTGATCGCGATGATAACCTTGAAGTAAAGTTAGATCTAACCCTTAAGAATGGTATAGCAGCCAGACAGAATTTTTCTGAAATGAATTTGAAGGGTTCACTTTACAAGTCGCTGTTAAATATTGAGGAAATATCATTAATTGCTGAAGATAGAAAACGCATTTCTGTTTCAGGATTCGTGCCTCTTGGTAAAATGGATGACGGCGATCGTGAATTTGATTTTTACATCATTTTTGATGAATTGGATATATCGCTATTATCTCAATTCAGCCAGTCTTCAACATATATGGATGGAAAAATTTCCGGCGGATATCATTTGGGCGGCAGCACAAAAAAAACACTGTTCAATTTTGACCTGGAAATAGCTGATGCTGTTTGGGATAGATTACCTTTGGGTACTGTAGCTACTGAAGGATTGTTTGATGGTGAGCGTATATACTTCAATAAATATACATCCAGTTATCAAGGATCAGAACTTTCAGGAGCGGCATATTTACCCATTGACTACAATATAGCTTCTGAAAATTATGGTGAATATTTTCCTGATGATTCAATGTGGGTCCAAGTAAATGGTAAGACAAATGACCTTGAATTCATGACTGCATATATAACCAATCTTGATTCAATTAAAGGAGATTTTGATATTTTATTGGAAGTACATGGGCCTCGAAATAACTTGATTCGCAATGGTCATTTAATTAGTGAAGATGCAACGATCTACTCAACACAATTAGACGATCCAATATATAATGTTGACAGTCATGGCGAGTTGCTTGCAAATAATTTTGAATGGAAATCATTTAAAGGAAGCATGGTAAAAGATCCTTCAGCAAAGAAAAAACAGAACATTTTTTTATCTGGAACAATGGAGATGACACACTTCTTTGATCCCATATATGAATTGAAGATCAAAGGTAAGGAAATTCATTTCAGGACATTGTTAGGGGATATGGATGGTATTGTAAATATTGACCTTGAATTAACTGGTAGAGATACAATTGATATTTCCGGAGTAATTGAGCCAGTTGATGCGGTGATGTATCAGGAGTTTACTGCAGATTCTGATGTGGAGAATATGGAGGAAGAAGGAAGTACGATTATCAATTACAAATTGAATTTTCCCATCACTGGCGATTTTGCATTGCGTAATTCTCAAATTGATGCACTTTTATCAGGAGAGTTGAGCATGACCAAGTTTGGCAATAAGACCTCTGATTTTGGTGGTGAACTTTATGTAAGAGATGGCAAGTTTTATTATTATGGTGATGTGTTCAATATTTCAGATGGGTATATGGTTTTGGATAAAAAAGGATTCAATCCTTATCTCGATATATCAGCACAAACAAAGATAAATCATGAGCTGATATACATTCAACTGGTTGGCCGACTTGATAACCCGCAATTGGTACTGGAATCTTCCAGTGGTTTTTCTGATAGTGATATAATCGAATTATTGACAATACGCAGTCGTTTTGAAGACCAGGAAATTTCAGCTACTGGTTTTGGAAATCGAGCACAAAACATTCTAGGAGCATATCTTGAACGTCAATTAGAGAAAAATATTTTAAAGGTTACAGGACTGGAACAAGCCGGATTAATTGATAATGTAAGCATATCTGGAACAACTGGACTTATTGATCCGACCGGAACGGAAGAATTTACCATCAGTGCTGAACGTCAACTTTCAGATAACCTAACATTAAATTATTCATATCATCGTTCCTTTTCCCTCTCAAATCCAACAACAAATAAAGTCGGTGTAGAGCTCAAATTAAACCGTTATGTTTCGTTGGTTGGAAATGTTGATGAAACGGGTAATATGCACGTAAAATACCGCCTGCGTTACTCCTACTAAAAACACACATACATATGCGCATATTCAGATACTGGGGAATTAGTATCTTCTTTTTGGGGATACTCTATGCACAACATGATAAAATACTTTTTGTAAATGAAGTATACTTTGTTGGCAATAATGCTATTCCCGATAGAAATTTATCGAAAATTGTAAACCTTAAAAGTTCTTTCCTTTTTTCAAAAACAGAATTTGACCGCCGGATTCTAAAACTAGATGCCATCACCATAAAAAATCGATATAAAACAAATGGCTATTTGAATGCTGCAGTTAGCGATTCATTCGTAACAAATGATAATATCGTTGATATTTATTTTTTGATCGATGAAGGAAAGCAAAGTTTTATTAATAATATCATCGTTGAAGGAAATAAAAAAATAACCACTCGATCTATTTTGAAAAAGTTGGGATTAAGAAAAAATAGGGCTTTTAATCCTGTTGCTTTAAATACAAATATAGCCTCAATTGAAGAAGCATATCATCAAATTGGTAAATTGTTTTCTGTAATTGATGTAAATACAGAAGTTGAGGATTCTGTTAATATTAAGATTATTATTAATGAAGGACCGGATGTCTATATCAATAAGATATTTATTGAGGGATCGGATTCGAGTAAGCTATATGCTGTTAACAGAGATTTGTATTTTAAAATGGGTGATCTATACGATTTAGACAGAATTTTATTATCCCAACGAAGATTATTGGAAACGGGGCAATTTTCGCTTACAAATATCTATCCTGTAAAACACGCTCAAAGCGATACAATGGTCAACATGGTAATAGAGGTTAAGTATTTTCCCAAAAGGGAGATCAGTTCTGAAGGGGGTTTTGTTCCAATTGAGTTTGGCGGACTGCTGCTTTCGGGCCCTGGAGCATTTCTGCAATGGAAGAACCGCAGTTTGTTTGGGACAACCACTCGATTATCAGCCAAATCATCAATTGATATTCCTACTGAGTATGATCTTCAGTATCCACGATTTAAAATTGATTTCAATCTAGAGAATCAATGGTTATTGAATCTGCGTTTTCCAACGAAAGTTCAAACATTATATGAACTATACAAAAAATATGGTTCCAGTGATAGCCCCTTTATACAACGCTATGGGTTTAACTGGTCCTCCGTTAATCGAATTACAGAAACGTCATTCGTTGAGTTAGGAGTTCACTGGGAAAAATTTAGCCAACAGGAGGGAGGTGGATCTGACGTTGAACAGAGAATGATATCAATAAGATCAAAATTAGATTATTCAGATCATCCATTATTTCCAACACAAGGTGTAGTTGTTACGGGAGATATTTATAGTGTTGGCGGACCCTTAGGAGGTACTCGTGATTATCAAAAAGTGGATGGAGGAATAAGATCATATATTCCTTTACCTCGCAAAATGGTGTTTGCTGCCCGTATTCAATACGGAATGATTTTTAACTGGGAAGAATCATATGATAATTATGAAGAAATTTTGTTTGAAAAATTTTATTTAGGTGGTACAAAATCATTACGCGGCTGGAATGCCTTGCAGTACCCGGAAGAAAGAAACAGTAATATACATAAAAATGGAAAAGAAATTCGTTTTTTAACAAGTTATGAATTGCGTTTTCCTATGTTCGGTCCTATAGGTGCTGAAATTTTTACCGACGGAGGTCAAATATGGGACAATTCTTCGAAAATCAGTTTGAGTGATTTAAGCTGGAATGTAGGCGCTGGATTAACATATACATCACCGTTGGGGCCCGTAAGACTGGATTTTGCTTATAAATTAGATAATCCGTATGAACAGGATTCTTGGGAAGTTCTTCTTGATGTACTCTACGCCTTTTAGGGAACCGTTTTTTATAATTGAAGTATAAGGCATTCAGTTACATGTTGTTGAATATGATCGCTGATGTAAATTCGGCGTCCAAAAATTGAGGTAAACAAGAAAAATGAAACAACTTATCATAGGGCTTTCTTTAGTTAGTATTATTTTTATTGGTTGTGAAGGAACAATGACAGCCGATGAATATTATTCTGCTGCTGAAGTTGAGAGAAATGCAAAAAATATTAAATTATCTCTTGAAAATTTGGAGAACTTGATCAAAAAATATCCTGAACATTCATTGGCGTCGCAGGCTCAATATCTCATTGGTGATATTTATATGAATGATCTTCGTGATTTTGACAACGCAATTGTCTCTTATAAGAAAGTTGTAGATAACTTTACCGGTTCTACACATGAAGCCCAGGCACAATTTATGGTTGGCTATGTGCAGGCAAATATTTTGAATGATTTTGAACAGGCCACCGCTACTTATAATTTATTTTTAGATAAATTCCCAGATCATGAATTGGCGCCATCCGTCAAATTCGAAATGGACAATCTGGGTAAAGATATAAATGATATCCCCGTTTTAAAACATATCTCCTCATAATTCCATTTTAAACATGAGTGAATTCAGTTTAACCGAGATCAACGAACGTATTGCCAGGGAATCCACATTCGTTGATGATCTTAAAAAGGCTCTCGGAAAAGTCATTGTTGGCCAAGATGACCTCATAAACCGTATACTTATTGGACTATTAGCCAATGGCCACATTTTACTGGAAGGTGTACCCGGACTTGCAAAAACGCTGATAGTCAAATCACTGGCGCAATTGATAAATACACAATTTCAGCGTATTCAGTTCACTCCGGATATGCTGCCAGCTGATTTAATAGGCACACTTATCTATAATCAAAAAAACGGCTCTTTCGAAACTAGAAAAGGCCCCATTTTTGCAAATGTTATTCTTGCAGATGAAATCAACCGTTCGCCAGCAAAAGTTCAAAGCGCGCTGCTTGAAGCAATGCAGGAACGGCAAATAACGATTGGTGATGAAACGTTTAAGCTTAAAGCACCTTTTCTTGTTATGGCCACACAAAACCCAATTGAACAGGAAGGAACATATCCATTACCGGAAGCGCAAGTAGATCGGTTCATGCTGAAACTGCGGGTGGATTATCCCAGCAAGGATGAAGAACGAGCTATATTGAAACGGATGGCCAAAACTCAACAATCAGACAGCGTCAGTCCTGTTGTTAATGCGGAACACATTTTAAATGCTCAAGCAGTGATCAACGACATTTATGTGGATGAAAAAGTAGAAGACTATGTCCTCGACCTTGTATTTGCAACTCGTGATCCCCAAAAGTATAATTTAGGTGACATGGAAAACCTCATAGATTACGGGGCTTCACCTCGAGCCACGATCAATTTGATTTTGGCTGCAAAAGCCAGGGCATTTATACAGCATCGCGGTTATGTCACTCCTGAAGATATCCGTTATGTCGGTAGAGATGTATTACGGCATCGGGTAATCCTTACCTACGAAGCAGAAGCGGAAGAGCTTACTTCTGAGGATGTACTCCAGCGTCTCTTTGACAGCATCGAAATTCCCTAGTTAAGGAAACAGGAAAAAGTAAAAAGGAAGAAAAATTTTGGTAAACACAACTATGTGTAAAATTTTTACTTCTTCCTTTCCCCTTTTTCCTTAACGTCATGATTCCAAAAGAAATACTCAAAAAGGTTCGCCAGATCGAAATCCGAACAAAAGGACTGGTCAACGATCTATTTGGCGGTGAATACCATTCCGTATTTAAAGGGCGAGGCATGACCTTTTCCGAAGTGCGTGAATACCAGCCCGGCGATGATATTCGACTCATTGACTGGAATGTGACCGCCCGTTCCGGTTCTCCATTTGTAAAGATATTTGAAGAAGAACGTGAACTGACTGTGTATTTATTGGTGGATGTGAGCCGGTCGGGGCATTTTGGTACAATCTCTCAATTCAAAAGTGAAATGGCGGCAGAGATCGCGGCCGTCCTTGGTTTTTCAGCCATCAAAAATAATGACAAGGTCGGACTGATATTGTTCAGCGATGATGTAGAACAATATATCGCACCGAAAAAAGGCCGGTCCCATGTTTTGCGTGTTGTGCGGGAATTATTATATCATGAACCAAAGGGGAAAGGCACGTCAATTCAAACTGCATTGGAATTCTTATTGAATGTGGCCAAGCGGCGCAGTGTGGTCTTCTTATTATCTGATTTTCTGGATGAGAATTACTGGACAAGCTTGAAGATGGCGAATCGCAAACACGACCTTATCGGATTGAAAATGACTGACCCATTTGAAACGTCAATCCCGGATATTGGCTTGATGAAAGTCCATGATCCGGAAACGGACCATTCCAGCTGGATTGATACAGGAAATGTTGTTGATCGAAAACAATTTGAAGAAGCGATTTCAGAACAAGATGAGGCATTTATTAAACGATGCGACAAGATTGGTTTTGACCTGATTCCCATTTCTACGGATAAGGATTTTGTAGAACCCTTAATGACCTATTTCAAGAAACGTGAAAAACGCATTTAATATAATTTTCATTTTAGTAATTCTTGCAGGTTGTTCATCAGAAAAAGTACCGGAAGGTATTTCGATCCAAGCTGATTTGGATACAACCATGGCCACCATCGGCGATGTTCTCCATTTCTCCATCAAAACAACGGGCTCAGGAACAGACCCCATCACCATAAATGATTTTGAAAAACCGGATGTAATGGAAATTCGCCGTCAAACTGTACAGGATGATAAATCGATCCATTTGGAATTTGTTTATTGGGATACGGGCACATTTTTGATTCCTGCATTGGATGTGGTCTTTTTAAATACAGACTCTTCAGAAAAACTGACTCTGCAGACTGATCCACAGAATATTGTTATCGTTTCATCGACAGATCCGACTTCAGCAGGGACTATGAAGCCTGTCAAGGATCCGCTTCCGGTTTTTAGGCCGCTACCGATGAAAATGATCATATTATTTATGCTGATCCTGATTCCGTTGCTGGTCATGGCCTGGTTGAGCTGGAAATACAAGCAAGAAAGACTATATAACTCTCCAGAAAATGTTCTTAAACTGCCGGATAAAGTGGCTGAAGAAAAATTGAAATTATTGCGGGAAAAGATGGAGAACGATTTAGAAATTAAAGACTTCTATGTTGAAATATCCTATATATTGCGGGAATATGTAGAACACAGCTTATTTGTAAAGACATTGGAAATGACCACAGAAGATATTCGGTTATCCAGAGATGAGCTGCCCTATTCTGAAGAAGAAATAAATGGCTGGCTTGATCTGCTGGAACGGGCTGACTTGACCAAGTATGCAAAAATGCTTCCCCAGCAGCGATCATGTGATGATGACATCATTACTGCAGAATTGTTCGTTCGGTCAACAATTCCTTATTGGAAACAGGTTGAAACGCCCAGAGCATAATCCTTTATGCGCATTTGAGAATTCTTCCAGTAATCTGTAAATTATAAGTTCTAATTAATGGAAATGAATGGCAACGACTGCAAATATTAAAAACGGTGCTGTCATCCTGCATAAAAATAAACGGATGAAGGTTGTGGAATTTCTGCACGTCAAACCGGGAAAAGGTCCCGCCTTTGTCCGCACGAAATTAAAGGATATTAAATCCGGAAAAATTATCGATGAAACGTTCAATTCCGGTGCAAAACTACAATTTATCAAGGTGGAAGCAAAAAAAATGCAGTACTTGTATGAAGATGGAGATCAGTATATTTTCATGGATAACCAAACCTATGAACAGACCAATGTGCATGATTCTGTTCTGGGTAATGGGAAAGGGTTTTTGAAAGCAGGGTTAAACGTGGACCTTTTGTTTGACGGCAGTGAAGTACTGGATGTCCGATTTCCAGCCCATGTGAACCTGGAAGTCACTCATACCGAACCCGGTATGAAAGGAAATACTGCAACAGGAGCCTCCAAACCGGCTACCCTGGAATCCGGCATTGTGGTAAATGTGCCGTTATTTATCAACATTGGCGATGTATTAAGATTAGATACACGAACTGGTGATTATATTGAAAGAGCAAAAAATTATTAACCATTAGAGGAAACCATGTGGCAGGATAAACTGAAAGAGATCATTTATATTTTAGAACACAGTGATGTGAATGAGATTGATCTAACATTTCTAGGTCGACGATTTCGTGTGGTAAAAGCTCAAAGTGCAGCTACAGACACAGAGGCATCTACGGATTCAATGGTTTCGACAGCTGCTGTTACGTCTAGTTCTACCGAACCGATTGCACCTGCCGGAGATGATTCAGTTTCAGGGAATGAAGTACTTTCACCCATGCCCGGTACTTTTTATAATTCACCCAACCCGGAAGAGGATGTTTTCGTGAAAGAAGGTGATGAGGTCAATAAAGGGGATACATTATGTATCATCGAAGCCATGAAGATCATGAATGAAATCGAGGCAGAAGAAGGTGGAGTTGTGCGCAAAATTCTCGTAAGTAATGGTGACCCCGTCGAGTATAACCAGCCTCTTTTTATTTTAGATCCCAACGGTTAACACATGTTCAAAAAGATCCTGATCGCCAATCGCGGTGAGATTGCTCTGCGCATCATCCGCGCCTGCCATGAATTAGGAATCAAGACAGTGGCTGTTTATTCAGCGGCAGATGAATATTCACTCCATGTCAGATTTGCTGATGAAGCTGTTTGTATCGGTCCGCCTGCCAGTACTGAAAGTTATCTTAATATTCCACGCATTTTGGCGGCGGCCGAAATAACGGCAGCGGACGGTATCCATCCCGGCTATGGTTTTTTAGCTGAAAATGCTGATTTTTCCCGGATATGCACAGAAAACGGCTTTACGTTTATTGGCCCAGCCCCGGAGATCATCAATGCCATGGGCGATAAAGCCAATGCAAAAACTACAATGAAAGCCGCCGGTGTGCCGGTGATCCCCGGTAGTGACGGTATCTTAAGCGGTCCCGAAGAAGCAATGGAAAAGGCTAAAGAAATGGGTTTGCCTGTCATGCTGAAAGCAACTGCCGGTGGCGGTGGAAAAGGGATGCGTCTTGTTCGTGAATTCAATGATCTGGAAAAAATGTATACTACAGCAAGTAACGAGGCGCTGAAAGCATTCAATAATAGAGAAATGTATATTGAAAAGTTTGTGGAAAACCCCCGGCATATTGAGGTACAGATCCTGGCTGATGAACATGGCAATTGTATCCATTTAGGCGAGCGGGAATGCTCCATCCAGCGCCGTCACCAAAAACTGGTGGAAGAATCACCTTCTCCTGCTGTTTCTGAAGATATTCGACAAAATATGGGTGATATGGCTGTTCGCGGAGCCAAAGCAGTAAATTACGTGGGTGTCGGTACAATTGAATACTTGTTGGATAAGAATAACGATTTTTATTTCATGGAGATGAATACACGTATCCAGGTTGAGCATACCATTACGGAAATGGTGACAGGCGTTGATTTAATTAAACAGCAAATCCGCATGCATGCCGGAAAGCATTATCCGGAAAATTTCAAGAATTTTAAAATGCGGGGACATGCCATCGAGTGCCGTATTAATGCAGAAGACCCGGAAAATAATTTTATGCCTTTCCCGGGGACGATCACCAGTCTGCATTTTCCTGGAGGAAAAGGTATTCGGATAGATTCTCACGTTTATGCCGGTTATGAAATTCCCACACATTACGATTCCATGATTGGTAAATTAATTGTGTTTGCCAGCAACCGCGAAAGGGCTATTAACCGCATGCAGCGTGCATTGGAAGAGACTATTATTGAAGGGCCAAAAACGACGATACCGTTTCATCAAGCCATCATGAAAGATGAAAAATTCAGGGCAGGGGATTTTGACACAAGTTTTTTAGAAACCTTCAAATTTGAACAGATCGATAATGGAGAATAAATGAATATTCCTTCACATTTGAAATACACAACTGACCATGAATGGGTCAGTATTGAAGACGGTGTGGCCACTATAGGAATTACAGATTTTGCCCAGGGAGAATTGGGCGATATCGTTTTTCTAGAATTCCCGGAAATAGAGGATAGTTTTGAAACCGGCGAAACTTTTGGTACAATTGAAGCAGTGAAAACTGTCGCAGACCTGTTTATGCCAGTAAGTGGTGAAATTACAGAAATTAATGAAGAGTTAGATAATGATCCGGCCAAAGTAAATTCAGACCCTTACGGTGAAGGCTGGATTATCAAGATCCAAATAGCCAACCCGGATGATGCAGATGAACTCATGTCACCAAAAGCGTATGAGGATATTATAGGCTGACCATGGCGTCTGTATTCCAACACCTCCTTGATATAAAAGCCGAAAAAGGCGCAGGCTACATCGTGCTCATTGATCCGGATAAGAAGAATGAAGAGAAATTGAATCAACAAGTTGAAACAGCAAATGTTTCAGGTGTCGATGTTTTATTTGTGGGCGGCAGCTTGATGATGGACGGCAGTCACCACGACCGTGTGGCTAAGATCAAGAAACTGTCTGATATACCGGTCATCTTTTTTCCCGGCGGCGTGAGCCATCTGAATCGCCATTATGATGCCATGTTGTTCATGTCCTTGCTGTCCGGCCGAAATCCCCAATATCTAATTGGTGAACAGGTGATATCAGCACCAATCGTGAAAGACATGGGCATCGAAGTAATTCCAACTTCCTATTTATTATTTAATGGCGGTGCCAATTCCTCGGTAGAGGTCATCAGTGGCACCACTCCATTACCGTTGAACCGTCCCGATCTGGCAATTGCCCACGCCCTGGCATCGGAATATCTCGGGAAGAAACTGGTCTATTTGGAGGCCGGGAGCGGCGCCATCAAC
Source organism: uncultured bacterium (assembly GCA_964582455.1). Lineage (GTDB taxonomy): Bacteria > Fidelibacterota > Marinisomatia > Marinisomatales > TCS55 > UBA2126. The sequence continues at coordinate 21,039 of CAZORD010000022.1, forward strand.
TCTATCCCGGTGGATGTGATCAAAGCTGTGGCAGCCCAAGTATCCGTTCCGTTGATTGTTGGCGGCGGCATCCGTACCCCTGAATCTGCTGCTGAACGTGTGGCCGCCGGGGCCTCATTTATTGTGACGGGAACGGTCTTGGAAGAAAAGAGCGATGGCGGCTTAATGAAAGCATTTGCAAACGCGATCCATGGAGGACAATCATGATCGATCGACAAAATATCATAAACCAGATCAGGGAAAGTTCGGATGTGAAGAATACCATGATCATTGCTTGCGTGAAAGATATTGAAAAAGCGGCGGAAGTGATGTTGAATGCGGTTCAAAATGGAAACAAAATCCTCTGGTGCGGAAACGGCGGCAGCGCAGCGGATGCCCAGCATATGGCGGCAGAACTCATGGGCGGTCTCCGCAGCCATGATCGTCCAGCGATAGCATCCATTGCATTGACAACGGATACGTCATTTATTACAGCATGGTCAAATGATACCGATTATGAATCTATTTTTTCAAGACAGATCGAAGGACTGGGTAATGAAGGGGATGTGTTGGTTGCCATTTCCACCAGTGGCAATTCAAAGAATGTGGTTAAAGCTGTGGAGGCGTGTAGGGAAAAAGGGATTTCTGTCATTGTGTTGACCGGCAAAACCGGAGGTGTATTAAAAGAACTGGGAGATGTGACCATTTCCATTCCCAGTGCTGATACCCAACGCATCCAAGAGGGCCATCTTTTAGCCGAGCACATTCTTTGTGAAATGGTAGAAAAATCAGTCACAGGATAAAAAATGTTATTTATTTACCAAACCCCATGTTTCCACTTTCGATACAACAGGCAGGCTTTGTTATTCCCCTATTACCCACCTACGTTCCTTCGGCGAGCAGGCAGGAAAGAGGGGTAATAATATTGGAAGCTCACCTCCACGATTATATCACCATGCTCCGTGTAGAACGCAATCTTGCACTGAATACTATCGATGCTTACAGACGTGATTTAAAACATTACGTTTCATATTTAGAAGCAAAAGGCTTGGATAGCGTCAAGAGCATTAAGCAAAAACATATTCGCGGATTTATACGCGAATTGGCAGATATCCATTTGTCAGCAGCCAGTATTTCGCGGGTTTTTTCATCCATCCGTTCCTATCATGCATTTTTAAATGCAGAACATTGGGTGGAAAATAATCCATCGCAACTATTGGAAGCGCCCAAACTACCCCGTAAACTGCCGGAAGTGCTGACCGTGCAGGAAGTGGATGATATTTTGGATGCTGTCGATGAATCAGCTGCTCTGGCGTTACGGGATTTGGCGTTATTGGAAGTACTATATTCCGCTGGCCTGCGCGTTTCAGAATTATGTGATCTTAACTTGACGGGAATGCTTTTAGACTCTGAAATGATTCGAGTGACGGGTAAAGGGGATAAGGAGAGGCTGGTTCCTGTGGGCAAGCAAGCGTTGGATAGATTAAATCTTTATTTACGCCATATAAGGCCAGCATTATCCCGGAAAGGGGAAACAAAAGGGATCGTTTTCTTAAGTCGTAATGGAAAGTCCCTCACACGCATGACGATCTATAATATTTTAAGAAAGTGGAGCCGGGCTGCAGGAATTACAAAAAAGGTCAGCCCGCACACATTACGCCATTCATTTGCTACACATTTACTTGAAGGCGGGGCGGATCTCCGGGCTGTCCAGGAAATGCTAGGCCACGCAGATATTTCTTCCACGCAAATTTATACCCATCTGGATAAAGAACATTTAAAGGAGGTTCACCGCACATTTCATCCCCGGTGGTAATATATGTTATTTAGAGTACCTATAGAAATTTTAGTACTATTAATTCCGGTGCTGCTGTTCGCCTTGGTCTTTCATGAATATTCCCACGCCTGGGTAGCCAATAAACTCGGCGATCCCACAGCTCGGTATTCTGGAAGGCTCACGCTCAATCCGTTAGCGCATCTGGATCCATTTGGTTCGCTGATGATCCTTTTTGTTGGCTTTGGCTGGGCCAAGCCGGTGCCTGTGGATTCTCGTTATTTATCCAATCCCCGATTGGATATGATGAAGATCGCCTTTGCCGGACCTGCAGCAAACCTGTTGTTGGCTTTTATTGGCGGAACAATCTTAAGGATCGGTTTTATGGGTGAGTCTATAACAATGATGCTCTATTTGTTTACCCAGATCAACATTATGCTGGCCGTGTTCAATATGATCCCCATTCCACCATTGGATGGATCACAGATATTCTCCGGGATCATGATGCGCAGGAATCCTGAATTGGTGCACAAGCTGCAAATGTACGGCCCCCAAATTTTGTTGGGTTTAATCATGGTTGGCTATTTCACCAAAATATCACCACTTTGGATAATCATGAGCCCCTTTGTTAATTTTTTCTTATTTTTGTTTGCTGGGTTATGATACGGGAAAATGAACACCATTATTTCAAGCGCTACATCGATCGGCGCAAGCCGGTAAGATCGTTGGGCTGGACCATTGGCCTTTTAGCAATCGTCCTTTTTGTCATTTATTACTTAAGCAAAATTGTACAGGCTGGATGATGAATCAATTAGTTGAATGCGTACCGAATTTTTCTGAAGGCCGTGATCTTGATAAGATCAAACAGATCACAGATGCTATTGAATCTGTAGATGGTATTACCTTATTAGATATAGATCCCGGACGGGATACAAACAGAACTGTGGTCACGTTTGTCGGTTCCATTGCCAAGGTTGAAGAAGCCGCTTTCCAAGCCATTGCCAAAGCATCAGACGTGATCGATATGCGCAATCATTCAGGAGCCCATGCTCGAATGGGTGCGACAGATGTATGTCCATTTATTCCCGTGAGCGGTGTGAGCATCAAAGATTGTGTAGAGCTATCCAAACGTGTTGCGAACCGAGTGGGTAAGGAACTGTCCATTCCGGTGTATCTTTATGAAGAATCAGCACAAAAAGAAGAACGCAAAAGTTTACCCATTATACGTTCAGGGGAATATGAAGGTTTAGCCAAAAAACTGCAAGATCCAGATTGGGCTCCGGACTACGGACCAGCAACATTTAATGCCAAAAGCGGAGCCACTATTATGGGCTGCCGTGAATTTCTTATTGCGTATAATATTAACCTCAATACACGAGATCAGCGCCTGGCCACGGACATTGCCTTTGAATTACGGGAAAAGGGTAGAAGTAAACGCATATCTAACCCAGATTCTCCGAATCTTTTGGATGGAGAAATTGAACGCGATAAAAATGGTAAGGCTGTAAAAATTCCAGGTTTGTTCAAAGATGTAAAAGCTGTTGGATGGTATATTGATGAATTCAAACGTGCACAGATTTCCATCAATTTCAATAATTATAAAGTATCCACCATTCATGATGTATTTGATAAAGCATGTGCATTGGCTGTAGAGCGGGGGATACGCGTAACCGGCAGTGAATTGGTGGGGCTTATTCCCAAAGAAGCTTTATTAATAGCCGGGCGTCATTATCTTAAGAAGCAGCGCCGCACGACTGCCGTTCCTGAAGCAGATATTATTGAATGTGCACTGCAGTCTTTAGGACTTAATGATCTATATCCATTCAAGCCGGAAGAAAAAATTATTGAATTTGCTGTCGGGAATCCAAAAAGGGACCTCATGGGAATGACGTCTGAAGAATTTGTAGATGAACTTTCGTCTAATTCCCCGGCACCCGGAGGAGGGAGTGTGGCAGCATTAGCCGGAAGTTTAGGCGCTGCACTGGTGTCCATGGTGGCGGCATTGACCCATGAAAAGAAAGGGTTTGAAACTTCGCAAGACGAAATGGACACTCTTGGCAATAAAGCTCAAGAGATCAAAGACAGGTTATCATTTCTTGTGGATGAAGATACAAATGCCTTTAATGCAGTCATGGAGGCGAATAGACTACCTTCCAATTCGGATGAAGAAAAAATTGCTAAACGAAAAGCAGTCCTAGCCGCAAATAAATATGCCATTGCAATTCCATTGGAAGCTGCAGAACTTTCATATTCGGTTTTAGACATAGCCAGTGAATTAGTGAAAAAAGGGAATCCGAACTCTGTAAGTGATGTGGGTGTAGCAGGAGAAGTTGCTTTAGCCGGAGTTCGTGGTGCATGCATGAACGTTTTGATCAATTTACCCGGAGTAAAAGATAAACGCTATACTAACAGAAAGAAAATACAGGTGGATGAATTATTGGTTGAAGCGCAAAAACTTGAGCGGGGTGTTTATCGTCAAACCATAAAGATAATAGAAAGATAATGGCTTCAATTCACATCTTATCCCAAGACCTGCGCAATAAAATCGCTGCCGGTGAAGTGGTTGAAAGACCTGCATCAGTCGTCAAAGAATTGATCGAGAACAGTGTGGATGCCGGGTCGTCAGAAGTGTCCATCATTATTGAAAAGGGTGGTCATCAGCTGATCCAGGTTACAGATAATGGCGGTGGCATTACTCCTGAAGATATGGCTCTGGCTGTTCAGCGTTATTCCACCAGTAAGATCGAAACGGTGGATGATCTTTTTAATATTAATTCATTGGGATTCCGCGGGGAAGCCTTGGCAAGTATCGCTTCGGTATCAGAAATGGAATTGGTTTCCTGTGCTAATGGTGATGGTGGTTTTGCAATCGGGATCAACAATGGTGAAGCCGGAGAAATGAAACCAGCAGAACCAATACCCGGAACCCGGATTGATGTTCGTAATTTATTTTACAATATTCCAGCACGCAAAAAATTCTTGAAATCACAACGTGTAGAATTCCGCCAGATAGTGCAAATGATCAGACGCTATGCGTTGGCTTATCCGGAAGTTGCTTTCAAATTGGTGCACGATGAAAAAGATATACTTAATCTCCAGAGTGAAAGCCTTAAAGAGCGCATTGACAATGTGCTGGATCCCACTTACAGCAGTAATGTACTTGAAGTTAATATTGTAAAAGGCGATTTTGCCGTTAGTGGATTTATCGGAAACCTGAATCTCCTGCGATCCCGTCCAGGGGAGCAGTACATTTTTCTAAATAGACGTTTCATCAAACATCGCTTGCTTAATAATGCAGTCTATGGTGCCTATCGTTCATTGCTGAAGAGAGGAGAATATCCATTCTATATATTGAACCTTGTTCAACCGCCGGACCAAATTGATGTGAATGTACATCCCATGAAGATCGAAGTTCGATTTAAGGATGAATGGCGCTTATATCACGTTTTAAAATCAGCGGTGGTAGATGCTTTGAGCTCTATTTTAGAGACAATCCCGGATTTTAAAAAAACTTTAGACTTTTATCCGGATTTCAGTTCTGATGAATTTCAAGAGAAACTGACCTTACCGAACGTTGAAACAACGATCCAGCAGAACTTGGCCAGGGCCAAGACTTATGTGGATTCCATGCCGGATAGGAAAGGCGCTGAAGAAGATGTCAGCAGCGGGAAAATGTGGCAGATCCATGAGAAATATATCGTATCCCAGATCAGCAGCGGGTTGGTGATCATAGATCAGCATGTAGCTCACGAGCGTGTATTATTTGAAGAAGCATTACTAGCATTTGATGCTGCACCCTTAAGTGCCCAGACATTATTATTCCCCGAAACGTTGGAATTTTCTGCAGATGAATTTTCTGTATTATTGGAAATATTGCCCAGCTTGAACCAGATAGGATTTCGTATGAAAGAATTTGGCAAAGATACTGTACTTATTGAAGCCATACCTTCTGAAATGGGCTGGGGAAATGAAAAAGCTATCTTAAAAGATATTATAGATTCATTCTTGGAGAATAAGAAAAAATACAGTTCCTGGCAGGAGGGTTTAGCTGCTTCGTATGCATGTCATGCTGCAGTAAAAGCCGGGGATTCCTTGACTACTCAGGAAATGCAGGCGTTGGTTAATCGATTGTTTTCAACCGAGCATCCCTATTACTGTCCGCACGGACGTCCCATCATTGTCCAGCTTTCTTTGGAAGAAATGGATAAGCGTTTCGAACGTACTTAAATCTATTTTTTCTTAATCGCTTCGTAATGCTTGATAAAATCTTTTACCGGGAAATCCCGAATTAATTCAACGATTGTATCTAATGGTATCTTTTCCAGTTTTGTAAAGCGAATACATGATTTGCCCATATTGGGTTTAACTCCCATTTTTTTATAAGCCAACATAAGTTTTTTGGTTTGTTCCGGCACCATATAACAGCCCATCATATAAATAGAAAAATGATTCTTTTGAGATGCTATTGATGCGATTCCTAATGGTTGTTTATTATATGTATCCGGATAGGTCTCCAGTGGGATCTCGTAGCAGATCATACCCCAATTCATAGTTTCAACATATCCATCAGGAAGATTGGCGAGGATCTTTTTACGAATTGTGGAAATGATCTCTTTCCGATCGTCAGGTAATTCTTCCAAATACTCAGATACTGATTGTGCTTTACTTTGAACCATGGTTTAAAAATTAATAATGATCCGTTCTGAATACAGGCTGAAACAATTCTTTGCGGTGAGCACATACTGGATCTGCACTGCAGGAGGTACAGTCCGGTTCGGTCATTTCCGGGCAGCGTTTTCGTGAAAAGAAGAAATATTGATCTACCGTTGCCATGGAGCGTCCGGATATTTCAGTTAATTTTTCCACTGCCTGGTAGGCAGCAGAGCGCACGGCCCATTCATCTTTTGCATCTACCACTTTTCTGTCAGTTAATTTCTTCTTTAAATCATCATCCACAACATCGATTAGCCCCATGCGCAGGTTTGATCGCATGCAATGATAATCTATGATTGGGGGTAGTGATTCGTTTTCACCAAATACCAAAAACTGTTCGGGACGGTTATTCAGGATCATCGCCAATAAAGAATTTTTCTTTCGCAGAGGATCTTCTTTGTAACCACCGACACGTTCCAGCATCACCATAAATGTTTTTAACGGTTCGTCGGATGCCATCGCTCTATTTAGGATATATTGCGGTGTCCAACCCAAATTTATCATTGTTTTTCCGTAGCTTTGTGCCGCTGCCAAATGCATTTCAACAGCGGGCATCACATCCTGTCCGCCATCAGCACGAAACAGCTCCATCATTTCTTTCAAGGATTGGCTTGCTTGCCGCTCGGGTGTGAAATAATCGGGATCGTTTTCTAATTTTATGGTATAAGCTTTGAATAAATAAAAAGCTCCTTTGAGTCTTTCACCACCAATGGTTTCGATCAACGGTAAATGGTAATGATCCTCTTTTATGTTCCAGAAGCTGAATTGCTGGAGAGTGGTGACAAAAAAATAATCCACAGTCAGGGGATGGTCTTTTGGAGGTAGGGAAGAGGAAAGGAAATCGAAAGGGTGTTCTTCTTCTAATCCAGAAATAAGATCCGCAACCTTTTTGATTTGATCATGATTTATCTCTACACGCTCATCTGATCGCATTTCAGGATGAGTTGCTGAATCCTTTACTAATGGAGAGATGTCAATGAAGGGAATCTCGTGGGATGTTGAATTGTCAGAATTCATTCGTTCAATTATGTATGGTTATTATTTTGTTTAGGTGTTGCCTAATCCTCAAAAATCCTATATTGAATATAGATGTATATAAATATCAAGTTTTTTAAAAAGGGAAAAATATGTTCGAAAACAGTATTTTGAAAAAATTGTCAGTCTGGACGTTTAACGGCTGAGCTCTGCGGTCCCGCACACAAAGTGTCAGGATCCGTAGCAGCGGGGGTTAGCCTTTCAAATACTCTTTTAAACCAATCCATTTTTCTATAACTGATCGATCATTTAATTCTTTGCTGATAAACTCCCAGCGATCCTTTTGATTATCATCACATAAACAAGGAACATAGCCAAGATTTAAATATACTCTAATAGCTGGTAACATATCTATTCCGGTGCATAAAAAAATATTTTTAAAATCTTCATCAATTAAACGTTTTGTAGCGAGAGCACTTAACCATTGTGCCAAACCTTGTCCACGATGATCTGGTATTGTCGCAACCCATCCAAGTTGTCCACCATCCGGAAACATACCTTGTTTTGAATTAGCAAGGCTTCCGGCTGTTGCGACTGGTGTTTGCTTTTCATTATGCGTTGCCACTAAAATACCTTTTGTTAGTGAAAGCGATCTATAATGACTCAACCAATTTTCCAGTTTTGATTTACTAAAAGATGGAACCGCCTGCTTATGAATATCTATCCACCATGAATCATTATTTTTTGATAAATAATTAACTGTATATCCTTCAATGGGCACAATTTCCGGACGTTTTTCATAAAGTGGCCAAACAAGAATTAGGTCCGGATTTATCTTTGTATCGTTCAAATTACTCATATTTGACGGCTAACGAATAAACTCACCCGCCAGCTGGCGGGCGAATTCATTCCACTAATTTTAGTTACTTCATAAATCTTCATTTTGTATCCAAATCTTCAAATTCACCGCCCAAGTTTAGCCGTCCGGTGGAGTGGGGGT
>CAZORD010000023.1:0-6470 GCA_964582455.1 uncultured bacterium
AATGTAGTCTTTGGTGCTAATAATGTGACCAATGCATATCCAAATGAGATTGATACACGTGCATCTCAAGGTATGCCTTACCCACGTCGTTCACCTCTCGGCTATCACGGTGGTATGACTTACATTAGATTAATGTACGACTTCTAAAATTGCTGAAGCAATTATAGTTAAAAAGGCGGTGAGTTTTCTCACCGCCTTTTTTATTTCTCAATGTTTATTTAACAATTAATTTCACACGATGAGTAAACCAAATAAAGCAATGATCGGTGTCGTTGGGGGAATGGGCCCCTATGCCGGAATTGATCTTATACAAAAAATCTTTGACCTTACAGACGCATCATCAGATCAGGATCATTTGCCTGTCAGTTTGTTATCTATGCCTCATGCCATAACGGACAGATCTGCTTTTCTTCATGGTCTAACAAAGGCAAATCCGGGCGTAGCCATTTCTGAAGTAATCCAATCTCTGTGTGAACAGGGAGCAACAATCATTGGTATGCCGTGTAATACTGCCCATACTGAACCCATCTTCAATGAGATCAAAAAACGTATTCCATCTGATGTAACCATCATACATATGATCAAAAAAGTAACTGAACATATTTTATCACATCATTCTACAGCAAAAACTATCGGTATTCTTTGTACTTCAGGTACTGCTAAGACCAATGTCTATCCTCACTTTCTTGAAAAAAGGGGACTAAACGGAATTCACGTCGATGAGGAGATCCAATCGAGTGTTGTGGATGAGGCGATCTATAATGAATCCTACGGGATCAAGGCACAATCGAATCCGGTCACAGAAAAAGCAAAGGAAGGCCTAGGTCAAGCTATAGAACAATTGATCGATTCGGGGGCTAAAGTCATTATTTTGGGATGTACGGAGATCCCATTGGCCATTACGGATAATGAGTATAACGGGATCCCACTGATCGATGCCACAACGGTCTTGGCCAAAGAATTGATATTGGCCTCTTCTCCTACCAGTTTAAGAAATGACTGAATCCACTTTCACCTATCTAGAGTGTACTTACTGCGGTAAGACTTATACAAAGGAAACACTCATCAATGTATGCTTGGACTGCGGAAAACCTTTATTCGCTCACTATGACCTCAAAAAAGCTGCTTTACGTATGCCTAAAGATCAATTGCGATTTCGTGAATCAACCATGTGGAGATACCGTGAGGTCATGCCTGTGGAAAATGAGGACCATATTGTTTCATTAGGTGAAGGATGGACGCCCCTGGTCCACGCTAAAAGATTGGGTTCAGAATTTGGTTTTAAACATCTATACCTTAAAGATGAGTCATTGAATCCCACCGGTTCTTTTAAAGCCAGAGGAATGAGCGCCGCCATTTCGCAAGCAAAAGAAAAAGGTGTGCAAAAGATTGCCATTCCAACAGCCGGTAATGCAGGCGGAGCTACGGCTGCGTATGCAGCAAAAGCCGGGATGGAAGCACATATTTTTATGCCGTCCGATACTCCTATAGCTTTCCAGGTTGAATGTGAACAGCATGGTGCACGGGTTGAAAAGGTAGATGGGTTGATCAGCGACTGCAGTAAGATCGTTGCTGACCGAAAAGAAACGGAAGGTTGGTTTGATATTTCAACGTTAAAGGAACCCTATCGTGTGGAAGGTAAAAAGACCATGGGCTATGAATTAGCAGAACAGTTTGAATGGACATTACCTGATGTGATCATTTATCCTACGGGCGGCGGAACGGGATTGATCGGAATATGGAAAGCTTTTAATGAAATGGAAGCAATGGGATGGATAGGACCTGAAAGGCCACGGATGATTTCAGTTCAAACCGAAGGATGTGCGCCAATCGTTAAAGCATTTGAAGAGAATAAAGACCATGCAGATATGTTTGAAAATGCTCATACCCTTGCGTATGGTCTTCGCGTTCCAGGGGCAATTGGTGATTTCCTAATGCTCAATGCAATCAGAGAAAGTAATGGTCATGCCCTTGCTGTCAGTGATAAAGAATTATTGGATGGTGTTTTCACCCTTGGAAGAACGGAAGGTATTTTTGCAGCCCCTGAAGCTGGAACAACCATTGCTGTATTAACCAAATTACTTGGTAAAGGATTGATCCAAAAAGATGAGCGGATCGTCCTTTTCATCACGGGCGGGGGTACGAAGTATGTTGATGTGTTCAGTTAAGATATTTGGCTGCTAATTTCTTGAACCTAGCTATTTGTTCGAAAGCAAGATCTTTTGATTCTCTTGGCTTGAATGAACGACAGTCAAATCCCAGAGTTTCCTTCATGATCTCATATGCATAATCCGTAAAGACCACTGTGCCATCATCCTGAATTTCTTCTATTGAATCCAATTTTCCCGATTCTTCATTCATCCTGATCGCCTCTTCTAATGTTATCTCATCAGGAAGATTCACCTTTGCACCATTGGCATCTAATTTCACTGGATAACCTCCCGGAAGACCATTGGGCCCCGGAGAATGAGTCTGAAGTCCTTCGTCAAAAATCATTGCTTTAACATTCTTGATCGTAGATGATGCTGAAACAGTGGTAAAAGAGATCCCTTCAGGATACAGCTTTACAGAATCATACATGACCTTATCTGTATCGAAATTGCTTGTTACGTCCTCCCCATCGATCATGATCTTTAAGAAATAGGGCGCCCCCGGTCGATATCCTGCTTCCCGCGGATATACCCAATGCTGATGATGGCAGACCAGTCTAATATCAATTTTAGACCTATGTACACCTGTTTGTTGACTTAAATACGTTATTACGGCCGGAGCGATTAGGTCCACATTTCCTATTCCGATTGTGGGCGCAAGGCCTATCTTGCCCATGACTGGATTTGTTAAACAGGATAATGAGGTGTTGATGTAATAGGGAGATTCTCCTGAATCTTTTATGGCTTTCGCAAGATTCATCCCCAATGTCAATTGACAGGGTAACCAAGCGCCCAAACCTGCCGAACTGATTTTAGCATACAAATCTTTCGGAAGTTGGCGAATCAAATGCCATGTATGTAAAACTGTACAATTTATGACTGCATTCGGTTCTTCCTTTTGGATCAAATCAGTTGTTTTATCAAAATCAAAAAGATCTATATTCATGGGTCGAAAAATTGGATGCTTTCCGTGATGAGCAGCCCCAATCTCAGCATTATTACACGTCAGTCTGGCTCTTTCCTCATCTATATCCCCCACTATCCATTCCAGATCGCTATTATCCCTGGCAGCAAATTCCAGTATATGCGAGCCAACATTTCCTACCCCGACTAGTAAAATCTTTTTCATTAATTTTTCTTTTGGTATCAACAATACTAATATAGAATCTTATGAACATCGAAAGTTTTTTAACAGTCTTTTTTATTTAATGCAAATAACAAAATCTGTTAATTTCGCTGGCCTTTTATGAATCATAAGCTCCACCCACACCTTGGTCAAGTGGAAAAATCTGCTACCTTGGCCATCAATGAGCGTAGTGTTGAAATGGCCGCTGCTGGTCAAACAATTTATCGTTTTGGTTTTGGCCAATCACCCTTCCCTGTTCCGGATTCAATCGTTGCTGCCCTGCAGGATAATGCCTTCCGTAAAAATTATCTGCCAGTTGAGGGATTATTAGAATTGCGAGAAGCAATAGCTGAATTTCACCAGGAAGTAGATCAGATTAATATTGAACCTGAAGGCGTGTTGGTAGGCCCTGGTTCAAAGGAACTTATGTTTACTCTGCAAATGGCCATTGCAGGCTCTACTCTCATTCCATCCCCTTGTTGGGTATCTTATGTTCCCCAAGCAAACCTGGTGCAACGTTTTAATCAATATATTCAAACACGTTTTGATGACAATTGGCGGTTATTGCCTGATCAATTAGAAACTGCCATACGAAATACTTCAGGTCCCCATTTACTAATTCTAAATTATCCAGGAAATCCGGACGGCGGTACGTATTCTGCAGAAGAATTGGAAGCATTAGCCAAAGTCGCCAGAAAATATAATGTACTTATTTTATCTGATGAGATCTATGGCCGGCTTCATCATAAAGGTAAGCACGTGTCTATGGCACGTTATTATCCAGAAGGAACTATCGTGAGCTCAGGCCTCTCTAAATGGTGTGGTGCAGGCGGGTGGAGATTGGGACATTTTGCATTTCCAAAAAAACTTTATTGGCTCAAAGACGCCATGGCATCTATTGCCAGCGAAACCTATTCCTGTGTCGCTGCGCCTATTCAACATGCTGCAGTGGTTGCATATAAAGATAAAGAAACCGTTGATGAATATTTGTTTCATTGCCGGCGTACCCTTTCCATCATAGGAAATTTCTGTGCAAATACTTTAACGGATTCTGGAATAAATGTTAAAGCACCTGCCGGTGCATATTATCTATATCTTGATTTTGAGCCATTTAGTAATTCATTATCAAATAAAGAAATATTTAATTCTACTGATATGTGTGAACAATTATTGCAAGATACTGGTGTAGCTCTGTTGCCTGGGTTAGCGTTTGGAAGCACTGCAGAAGAATTAAATGCCCGTTTGGCATATGTCAACTTTGATGGTGGTGATGCTCTATCCACCAGTAGAGGGATTGCCAATGATAAAGACCTCACTATTGCAGATCTTGGAGATAATGTAAATTTGGTAAAACAAGGAATTGAAAACATTCTTAACTGGATTAATAATTAACATGAAGAATAACTATCTGATAATTATATTTTTTTTCACCACTCTTAATGGTGCAAGCCCGCAACCCGTATTTTCTCAAAATGGTATGGTTGTTTCCACAAGCAGCCAGGCTTCCGAAGCAGGCATACAGATCATGAAAAAAGGCGGTAATGCTGTGGATGCTGCAGTTGTAACCGGATTTGCCTTGGCAGTTACTTCCTCTTCAAATGGAAATATTGGCGGAGGCGGGTTTATGGTTGTCCATTTGGCGAATGGGACTACATTTACGCTTGATTATCGAGAAATAGCGCCTGCTGCTGCCCATCGAGATATGTATCTTGATGCCAATGGGGATGTCATTGAAAACATGTCTTTACGCACAAGAGCTGCTTCCGGCGTTCCCGGTACTGTGGACGGTCTATTAAAAGTTTGGGAAGATCACGGATCAGGAAATATTTCCAGGAGAGAATTACTGGCACCTGCCATCGCCTTGGCAGAAAAGGGGTTTGAATTAAGTCATTACGAAGCTAGTCGGTTCAATAGTTTCAAAGAGCTATTTACAAAAAATGAAGCAAGTGCGGCTGTGTTCATTCGCAAGGATGGCCGTCCGTGGAAAGCTGGTGACAAATTTGTCCAGAAGAACTTGGCCAAAACACTAAAACGAATTGCCCGGGAGGGCCGGGATGGATTTTATACTGGTAAAACAGCTGACCTTATTGTAGCAGAAATGAATAGGGGAATAGGTTTGATCTCCTATGAGGATCTGCTGAATTACAAATCTAAATACCGTGAACCTGTTATGGGCTCCTTCAAAGATATTGATTTGCTATCCATGGGATTGCCCAGCTCCGGCGGAACTATCCTGGTTGAAATGCTCAACATGCTGGAAAATTTTTCCCTGTATGAACTGGGTTGGAATTCATCAGATTATATCCATCTTTTAACTGAAGTTGAACGCCGGGCCTATGCAGACCGCGCCGAACATCTTGGTGATTCAGATTACTGGGAACCTCCATTATTCATGCTAATAAATAAAGAATATGCTAAAGATCGTATCAGTGATTTTTCACCAGATCACACGACGCCCAGCAAAGACATTTTTGCCGGTGACCCAAGTGTTTATGAAAGCCGGGAAACAACCCATTTTTCCGTGGTGGATAAAGATGGCAATGCAGTATCAGGTACTACAACTATCAATTTGAGTTACGGTGGTGGTTTTTTGGTCAAAGGTGGCGGCTTTTTCCTGAATAATGAAATGGATGATTTTTCTGCAAAACCCGGTGTGCCCAATGCCTTTGGATTGGTTGGCAATGATGCCAATGCCATCGAACCCGGGAAACGTCCCTTAAGTTCTATGACCCCTACTATAATACTGAAAGATGATAAACCATTTATCATTCTTGGATCACCCGGTGGTGCAACAATTATAACAACTGTATTACAAACGATATTGAACGTCACAGTTCACAATATGGGTATACAGGAAGCTGTATCGGCACCTAGAATACATTCCCAATGGTTGCCTGATGTAATTATGGCTGAACCATACAGTATAATTAAAGATGTAGAAGAATCACTAAAGAGTAAAGGCCATATAATTGAGCCTTATAAATGGACTAAAATTGGTGAAATGAACGCAATTCTAATAAATGAATATGGATATTTTGGTGCTGCGGACACCAGAGGAGAAAACTCGGCTGTGGGCTACTGATTCGCCCTTTGGCGAACTGACGTTTCCCAAACCTGAATTCTGTTTTCCACCCATTTCAACGCAGGAAATTCAGACTCTTCTACGTCTCCTTCCGGAGTAATCCAAATCCAAT
>CAZORD010000023.1:6570-26281 GCA_964582455.1 uncultured bacterium
AACGCAGGAAATTCAGACTCTTCTACGTCTCCTTCCGGAGTAATCCAAATCCAATTATCTCTAGGATTCCCCAGAGCAAATTCTCCTTCAAGTGCAACTGCTCCATCAGGATACCACCACGTCCAATGGCCAGTGTATAAACCATTATGGAATTCTCCATTAATACTTTTTAAACCATCCGGATACCATTCCTGCTGTAAACCGTGGGGCGTTCCATTCCTATAGTTGTGAACATATAAATTCTGTCCATTAATATACCAGCGAGTATGGACACTATCTTTTAAATTACTTTTCCAATAAAATTCCCATTGGGGTGCACCATTATCATACCAGCCGCGGTCATAGCTATCTTTTAATCCATGAACATATAACGCTTCACCTTCTTTATTTCCAAAATCATACCACAAAATTAATTTACCATGAAGTCGCCCATTGCGATAGGGTTCTGCGGATGATACAACGCCGTTTTCATACCAAAGGGACCAGGTACCCTGTTTCTTCCCGTTTACATATTCACCTTCCTCCTTCATTTGTCCACTCTCATACCATGTAGTCCATAAACTGTCTTGTTGAAGGTTTTTGAATACACCTTCCTGTTGTTTTACGCCATTTTTAAAATACCAAATCCAATGGCCATTTTGTAAACCGTCCTTCAAAAATCCTTCAAATTCTTTGTTACCATTTTCATAATTGAAAAACACTTTTCCTGTATATGGTTCCACGTCTTTCAGATGATATTTCCGTTCCGTACCATCAAGATCCATTCTGCTCATCAGATCATTTATGTTTATTTGGGCAGACAGAAACGAGCTAACAAAAATAAAAAATAATTTTTTCATACCATCAGCTGGTCTTCGATCAATTGCACAAATATAGACGATCCTACCAGCAGTGCCCGTTCATCAATATCAAAATGGGAACAATGGTGGGGCACACTGCGAAACGGTTGGTTTTCCGGTGCAGAGCCAACAAAAAAGAAACAGCCCGGGACTTTTTGCGCATAATAGCTGAAATCCTCTCCACCCATGGATAAATAAGGGTAATCTGCTCCATCTCCTACAATCTTTTGTGCAGAGGCCAATAACTTTTTAAACGCTTTTTCATCATTGATTGTTGGTGGGTAGCCATCCCGATAATCAAATTCAATGGAAGCTCCAAATGTTTGGCCTATTCCATCAATAATTTCCTCCATACGTTTTATTATCAACTGTCGGTTGTCTTCTGTATATGCCCTGGCTGTTCCTTTTAGTACAATTTCATCGGCAATAATATTGAAATTATAACCACCATTGATCATCCCAATAGAAACAACTGTGCTTTCCAGTGGATTTGTATTACGGCTGACAATCGTTTGCATTGCAGTTATCAGATACGCCGAAACCACTACTGCATCCACTGATCCCTGGGGAGCCGCGCCATGTCCTCCTTTACCCCTTATGGTAATCTCAAATTCATCGGCCGCAGCTAAAATGGGGCCTGCTTTCACCCCCACTTCTCCGTATTTCTGATAATTCCATAAGTGGACGCCATAAGCTTCATCCACTCCTTCGAGACAGCCATCTTCGATCATATAACGGGCACCGCCGGCACCTTCTTCTGCAGGCTGAAATAAAAATCGAACTGTGCCGTGTATTTCCTCCCTCATATCGGCTAATACTTCCGCGGCGCCTAATAACATGGCTGTATGGCCATCGTGGCCGCAGGCGTGCATCACACCATCATTTTGGGATATATAATCTATCTCTCCCGTTTCCTGGATGGGCAGGGCATCCATATCCGCCCGCAGGGCGATGGTGGGTCCGTCTCCGCATATTAAATCACCCACAACACCTGTTTTGCCAATGGCTGTTCGTACATCCATGCCCAGTCCTGTAAGTTTTTCTGCCGCTATTCCCGCTGTACGATGGACATCAAAACCCAGTTCGGGATGCTGGTGGATATCTCTGCGTGCTGCGATAATATCGTCTGCAATTGATTTAATTTCTGAACGTATGTTTATCTTCATTATATGAGTTATTTATACGTGTAATATAGATATTTTTATACTGTTGATTCTATAACTGCCAGCTGTCCGCATCCTGCCGAAATGTCCGTTCCATTACTCCAGCGCACTGTAACAGGAAAAGGTACTTTTCTTAATGTATTAATAAACGATTCAATTACATCATCTGTAGGGCGCTTATATTTTCCACCGATTTCATTATAGGGGATCACATTCAGCTTACAGCGTCTCCCGGCAAGCATGGCAATCAACTTATGGGCATCTTCTATGCCATCGGTAACTCCAGCCATAAGTACATACTCCAAAGTTACAGGGTACCTGGATCGTGATGAAAAATAATCAATGGCAGTCAACAAATCAGTTAATGGATATTTCTTCGCGATGGGCATTGTTTGTAAACGGCTTTCCTGCGAAGAACCGTTTAAGCTAATGGCTAATTTATAACGATGCTTTTCTTCAGCATAGCGGTTGATCTTGGGGACAATCCCAACTGTGGAAATGGTGATCCGCCTGGAACCAAGTTTAATACCATCTTTATTATTCATGAGGTCCGCTGCTGCAATTACTTTTTCATAATTCAGAAACGGTTCGCCCATGCCCATAAAAACAACATTTGTGATTTTACTATCAGCTGCTTTACACACTTGCAGAAATTGATCAACAATTTCACCAACTGAAAGATTTTTTTGAAAACCCATGGAAGCCGTAGCGCAAAAATCGCAATCCACAGCACAGCCCGCTTGTGAAGAAACGCAAATTGTAGTTCTACCTTCTTCGCGCATCAAAACTGATTCGATCATTTCACCGGTTTGCAATTGAAAGAGGAACTTTTGTGTTGGTTCAGACGATGAACCGGTAACGTGAATTATTTGTAAAGGATGGATAACAAACAAATCTGCAAGTCTCTTTCGCAATTCAGTCGGTATATTGCCCATCTTGGAAAATGATTCTATTTGGCTGCGGTACAGCCAATCAAAGATTTGATCTGCACGATATGATGGTTCACCCAAGTCTGAAAGAATGGTTTCCAGTTCAGCTAGAGGCAGGCCAATGAGTGCCGGTTTTTGCTCAGAAATTGATTGCATAGAGACAGAATTTCGATTATCTGTAAAGCAGGCGCAAGACTTTAAGATTTGTTTCAGTTTGGACTCACCATTAAGTTCGGACCCTTAATTATTAATCTATTCAGGAAGAAGATATGTCGACACAAAATGACGCAAAACTTGTAAATGATTTGGCAGAATTCCGCTCAACATTCCTGTCAGAGATCGGAAAGGTCATCATTGGTCAGCAGGATATTCTGGACCATTTTCTTATAGCATTGATCTGTAAAGGCCATACACTTTTGGTTGGTGTTCCCGGACTGGCAAAAACCCTGCTGATCAAATCCATGGCAGAATTGCTGGATCTTAAATTCAGCCGGATCCAATTCACTCCTGACCTTATGCCCAGCGATATTACCGGGACAGAAGTAATTGAAGAAGATCATGCAACCGGAAAAAGGGAATTCAGGTTTTTTCAGGGCCCTGTATTTGGAAATATCATCCTGGCGGATGAGATTAATCGAACACCTCCCAAAACACAATCTGCGCTTCTGCAAGCTATGCAGGAGTATAATGTTACAACTGGGGGACAAACCTATGCACTGGATGAACCATTTTTTGTCTTGGCCACACAAAACCCCATAGAACAGGAAGGTACTTATCCCCTGCCTGAAGCGCAGTTGGATCGTTTTATGTTCAATATTAAAATTGATTATCCCAGCCGTGATGAAGAAGTGTCCATTGTTCAAACAACTACAAGCGGAAATGAAGCTGCTTTAAAATCCATAATTCCGAAAGCTCAACTATTGGCATATCAGCAATTAGTACGGCGCGTGCCGGTGGCAGAGAATGTGGTAGAATATGCTGTTGACCTTGTAGGAAAAACACGCAATAAAGCTGAAAATGCACCAGATTTTATCCAGGAATGGATCGATTGGGGGGCAGGGCCACGGGCTTCACAATACTTGATTCTGGGAGCGAAAGGACGAGCGGTATTAGACGGACGTCCAACACCTGATATAAATGATGTAAAGAAACTCGCCCTGCCAGTGCTGCGCCATCGACTAATCACCAATTTTAACGCTGAAGCAGAAGGTGTTAATGTGGATGATATTATTTTAAAACTCATTGATTAATTTGATTGCCACCAAGGCAAAAAGTCGAGAAGATATTTAAATGATAAAAATCCCTCTATTTACTTTTGTATTTGTATTCACTTATTCCTTTTTTTCTTTGCGTCTTAGTGACTTTATGGCAAATTTTACAAATTAAATGATAGATAATAAAAAATATTTACTCCCGGAGACTGTTGCCAAACTGGATAATATGGCGCTCCGAGCCCGACTGGTCGTTGAAGGCTATATCATCGGTCAACATAAGAGTCCCTATCATGGATTTAGTGTAGAATTTGCTGAACACAGAGCTTATGGCCCCGGAGATGAGATCCGCCATATTGATTGGAAACTATATGGTAAAACAGATCGGTATTATGTAAAACAGTATGAAGAAGAAACAAATCTCAAAGCCTATATCCTTTTGGACACAAGCCGGTCTATGAAATATACCAGCGGTAAGGTTACAAAACTGGATTATGGCTCATATTTATCCGCAGCTCTTTCCTATCTAATGTTGAACCAACATGATGGTATTGGGCTTATTCTATTCGATGAAAAGATCAGAAAGTTTATTCCACCGCGATCGACATCCAGTCATTTGAATACAGTTTTACTCCATTTGGAAAAACCTGAAATTGGTTCTGATACAGCAATTAGCATGGTACTTCATGAAATGGCTGAACGTATTAAGAAAAGAGGCCTGGTCATTCTTATTTCCGATCTAATGGATGATCAGGAATCGATCTTAAGCGGATTAAAACACTTTAGACATAATAAGCAAGAGGTCATTCTCTTCCATATATTGGATAGAAAAGAATTGGATTTTGATTTCAATACACGCACTCGCTTCAAAGATATGGAGAGTGGATCACAGCTCACAACGGAACCATGGCATATTAAAAAGGCTTATAAAGAACGCATACTTCACTTACAGGATAAGTATAAAAAACAATGTCGCGAGCAATTGATCGATTATGTTCCTTTATTTACAGATCAAAGTTTGGATATAGCATTAAACAGTTATCTCAACAAACGCCAAAAGTTGGGTTAAATAAATCTTCTTTTTTCAAGAGGAATTAATAAAAATTAATACAATCTGTTTTTTATTTGTACTTCTTTGATTTTTCAAAATATCTTTGTGCTTGATCCTGTTTTCCTTGCTGCAAAAGAACCCTTGCTATACCACGGTAATGAGCAGCATTTTCCGGCTCAAGATAAATGAGTTCCTTGTAAAATTTTTCAGCTTTGCGCCATTTTTCATTACTTTCAAATGTTTGGGCCATGCCCAATATTGCTTCCACATCTTCAGGGTTTAGGTCAAGAGCTGTAATAAAATGATCTTCGGCTGCATCAAAATCTCCAGCCTGATTATACAGAACACCTAAGTTAAAGTATAAATCTGCTTTAGCTTTCATTTCTAATGTGGTACGTATTGCTTTTATGTATGTGGCAATAGATTCCTCAATATTGCCTGTATCATAATATGCTTGAGCCAGATTACGTATCGCTGGACTGTTATCAGGTTCCAGTTCAACAGCTTTTTGAAGATAGGGCAAAGCATACTCTGGTTGATTATTCCGGGCAAAGATCTGTCCTGCTGCCATATTCGCATTGAAATCTTCCGGGGCCATTTCTACAGCTTTGACAATAAATAAAGTTGATGTTTCTACTTCTCCCAAATCAAAGTAGCATGTTGCCAACATGGTGTAGGTGATACTTTCATCAGCTTTAATTTCTGTAGCTGTTTGAAATGCATTTATAGCATCACGAACTGTTGCTTTACGATCCTGGTCATCCAATTCCTTTGATGAATTATATACTCTTACAGCTTTATTATAAACATCGCTCCAATAGCCATACTTTGATATATCCACCATTTCCTGAACTGTACTGCCATCAAGTATCTTACGTTCAGGGTCAATGGCCAATGCTTTGTCAAACACTTCGTTCATTTCAGCCCAACGGCCATCTTTACCGTAAATATGGTGCCCTAATTGAAATGGTATTTCCGGATTATCGATTTCAATTGCCATAGCCTTAACCAGAAATTCTTCTGCTTTTTCAAAATCTTTTTGCTGTAGATATAATTTTGCTGAAGTGTATTCCTCACTGGGACAGCCCCAGAACAACAGAGCACACACCATTGATACTATTAAATTATTTTGTCTTTTTCGTAACATAAATCCTCTTTAATAATTTTCGTAAAAAATTAGAATCAGAAAATAACCAGTATGTAACGCTTTTCAAAGGTCTAGGGTTTTTTCAAGATAGGATATTCTTTTAGCGATTTCATTGTCATCAAATTCAAATAATTTTTCAACACCGAACCCTTCAACACAAATAGATGCTAACGCAGAAGCCTGAACTAAAGCTTCCCTTGGATTGCCATTGGAATTCAATACACCCGCAAACGCACCCGCAAAAACATCTCCAGCTCCTGTAGGATCAACTACATTTTTTACCGGATAAACGCCAATTCGAATTTGATTTTCTGAATCAAGCAATATTGCCCCATGGCTGCCTAGTTTAACAACAATTTGTTCCATTCCATATTCCATGAGTTTTTGTCCTGCTTTTTCAGGATTGGATATTCCTGTTAATAATTCAGCTTCACTTTCGTTCAACAGCAAAATTGTGGTATGCTCCAAAACTTGATCTAAAGCAGTTCGTGTTGTATTGATCCACAGGTTCATGGTATCCAGTACAACTAAGTCTGCGTTACACTGGTCTATTACAGATTGTTGCAGGGAAGGATGAATATTGGCCAGCAACGCTGTATTTACATTGCTGTTTGCTTCAGAAAGACACGGATTAAAATCAGCAAAAACACCCAGTTCCGTATAAAGTGTATTCCGATCATTCCAGTTTTCATGGTAGCGCCCTCCCCATCGGAATGTTGCCCCTTCTACTTCTTGAAGGTCTTCCAGGTTTGCCGCTAAAGATTGATATAATTCTCGGTATTCATTTGGAAAATCTGAACCAATAATACCTACAATACTGCTGGGACAATATCGCTGGGCAGCTGCTAATGCATAGGTAACGGATCCGCCAAGAACATTTTCCCGTCGTTCTTGGGGCGTTTCAATGGTATCAATGGCGATTGAGCCCGCTATCAGTAAGTGTGCATTGTTCATTTATGGCTACCAGTTTAACAGCTTTAACTATTTGACGCCAAGTATATCCTTCATTGCTTGTATTCTTTAACTACAATACGGTATATTTCCTATTATGGCGGCTAAAACTTTTGCTATTATTACCGATATTCACTCAAATGTGGCCTCCTTGGAGACTGCTTTGGGAATTATCGATGCCCGCAATGACATTGATCAGAAAATATGCCTGGGCGATTGCTTCGCTTTGGGGCCTTCCCCAAAGGAAACACTGGATATACTTTTATCCATTGAAAACTGCATTTTTATCCGCGGCAATCATGACCGTTACCTTATTGAACGGTTGTGGGAACAGGATCGCCCTTCTTTAGAAGGCATGAACCCTGATGATCCCATTTGCCAAGACATTGTTGCTAATGAAAAATGGACTGCCGGTGAAGTAGGAGCTGCCGGGGTTAAATTCGCTAAATCCATGCACATTGCTTACCGGGAAATTGTAGATAATATCCTGGTAGAATTGACCCACGCCTGGTATCAGCGCGACGATATGCCGCCCACCATGGAAGAGGCGTTGAACTGGCGCAATCATGTCCAGAAAGCTCATCCAAATGTTTCGCGCTTTGTTTTTGTCCATGGCCATGTCCATACACCTAGGAACGAATCAAGCGAAAACCTGACCATTCTCTGCCAGGGCGCCACCGGATTACCATTTGATGAAGATCCCCGCGGATCTGTAGCATTTTTGACTGTTGCAGGTAATTCATTTGAATGGAACGTGGTACGCTATGATTATGATAAAAAAATCACTATTGACCTATTGGAAAAACGGCAACCGCCTTTTTATCAAAATCTCCAAAATACTGTCAAATACGCTGCTATACGCAACGATATATAAGTATTCTATTTTTCGTAATTTCCCCAGATAAGTTCCAATAAATAATGTACTACTTCGACCACAGCGCCACCACACCCCTGCATCCAAAAGTAAAAGAACTCATGGATGAAGTGGGCGGACTCCATTTTGGCAATCCCTCCAGCGTTCATTCCTCGGGACAAAAAGCCAAAACGCTTATAGAAAACGCCCGGGGACAAATGGCCAATGCAATCGGCTGCAGCTCAAATGAGGTCATTTTTACCGGCGGAGGTTCTGAAGCCAATAACCTTGTACTTTGGAATGTGATCCATCATGAGAAAAAACATGTTATTACATCTGTCATTGAGCATCCCGCTGTACTGAATGTTTTAGATAACCTGGAGAAATTCGGCGTTACTTATGCTGCAGTTGGAGTAGATGAAACAGGAATGGTAGATCCTGATGATGTTCAAAATGCAATTACAGAAAAAACCGGTCTTATATCCATCATGCTGGCGAATAATGAAATGGGCACTATCCAGTCTATTGCAGATATAGCAACCATTGCCAAAGACCATGGAATCATGATGCATACAGATGCAGTTCAAGCGCTGGGTAAAATTCCTATCAGTGCCAAAGAACTAGGTGTGGACTGCATGAGTTTTTCGGCTCACAAATTTTATGGCCCCAAAGGTGTAGGTACTCTTTTTATGTGTAAAGGACTGCAGTTCAAACCACTTATTATTGGAGGCAGCCAGGAACGATCGTTACGGGCCGGCACAGAAAACACCCCAGGGATTGCAGGGCTGGGATTAGCGGCTGAACTGGCGGCAAAAAATATAACTGTAACACAATCCCATTTGAATTTATTGGCAAATGCTTTCAAAGACCAAATTTCGAGTTGCTGCCCCAATGTTGTTTATAATGGTCATACCGAAAAACATCTTCCCGGATTGGTCAATATTTCCTTCCCGGAATTCAGAAGCGATCTGCTCATGATTCATCTCGACCACAAAGGGGTTGCTGTTTCCAGCGGTTCAGCCTGTTCTTCAGGCGATATAAAACCTTCGCGCATTCTATCCGCAATGGGTATTGAGGATGATATCAATAATTGTACACTGCGTATTAGTTTCGGTACGGGCAACACCATGGAGGATGTAGAATACCTTACTCAATCACTAAAATCCAGTATGGAACAGATTCGTTCCGCCGCCTGATATGTCCGAGCGTATCATCGTGGGCATGAGCGGCGGGG
This sequence comes from uncultured bacterium, assembly GCA_964582455.1. GTDB lineage: Bacteria > Fidelibacterota > Marinisomatia > Marinisomatales > TCS55 > UBA2126. The sequence goes on from CAZORD010000023.1 coordinate 15,949, forward strand.
TTGACAGCGCTGTTGCGGCACTATTATTAATAGAACAGGGGTTTGATGTTGAATGCATTTTCATGAAAAACTGGGAGGAAGACAGCGAATCCTGTACCGCTGAAGAGGATTACAAAGATGCCTTGTTGGTGTGTGATCATTTGGGATTAAAGCTGCATACTGTCAATTTTTCTAAGCAGTATAAACAAAATGTTTTTGATCATTTTTTAAAAGAATACGCAGCTGGCAGAACTCCAAACCCTGACACCCTTTGCAACAAAGAAATCAAATTCAAAGTATTCTTAAATTATGCCCTGCAGCTTGGTGCCGACCGTATGGCAACAGGTCACTATGCCCGCCTGGTTAATGATAATGGATCCATAAAACTGCGCAAAGGAATCGATAATAATAAAGACCAGAGTTATTTCTTATTTATGCTGAATCAGCACCAGCTGGAAAAAACCAAATTCCCCATTGGAGCAATGACCAAAAAAGATGTACGAGTACTGGCAAAAGAAAAAGGGTTGCCTAATTATGACCGCAAGGACAGTACAGGAGTTTGTTTTATCGGGGAACGAAATTTCACGGAATTCCTCCATCAATACTTTAAATCTGATCCTGGAGATATGGTTACAGCAGATGAGAAAATTGTGGGAAAACATGATGGTTTAATGTTCTATACACTGGGCCAAAGACAAGGTCTTGGTATTGGCGGCGGTCATGGTGAAAAGGAAGAGCCGTGGTACGTAGTTGATAAAGACCTGAAGAACAATCAACTTATAGTAGCACAAGGCCATAACCATCCTGGTTTATTCCATTCGCGACTCACTGTCGAAGAATTACATTGGGTATCGAATGAAGCCCCCTCTGCAGGTAAATTAACAGTCAAAATCCGCTATCGCCAAGAAGACCAATTTTGTTCATTCGAACTAGACAATAGTATAGCTGAAGTTAGCTTTGATGAACCACAATTTGCTGTTACGCCGGGACAAGCTGCTGTTTTTTATGATGGCGATATTTGCCTGGGAGGCGGAACCATAGAGAACAGGAACTAATTTCAAATTGGGGGATTGCAAAAGAGGCTGAATTAATGCGAAATTAGCACCATGAAAAAACACACATTATATACCATTATTAGCACAGTTTTATTACTGATAGTTACAACCGCTCCCGCTTTCGGGCAATTCAAGGCAGATGTGCCTCATCAAAATATCAGGGAATCAATTGCCGGAAACCCCAACATCCCTGGATTGCTGGATGCTCAAAACTTCCAGATGAACCACAGCTTTTCCATGTCCATGATGAACATGGGGGGTATGTCCGTAGGTGTAGGGGCATATACCAATTCTTTTTCCCTGGCAATAAATCCAAGATTGAGCCTGACTACCCAGATTAGCCTTGTTCAACCAACCCTGGGCGGCTTGCAAAATCAAGGCAACGTTTTTTATGGAGTAGGACTAAACTATAAAGCTTCAGAAAACAGTTTTTTCAGTTTTCAATTCAATAATTATCCCACACATTATCAAAGGCATATTTATCAAAGACCAAACCAACACCTTCACTTAAGAGGCTACTAGTAATTGGCCAGAATAAAACGTCGTAAAAAAAACAAATTCCTTTTCAACTCTAAAACATCCCGTCCTGCTAAACGCAGGGATATTAAAGGTACATTGGTTAATTCAGCGATCGTTATACTATCCTTATTGTTGATGGCGTTTATTTTTTCATTTTCAAACCGCCAAATTCAAACAGGCATTCCAATTGAGATTACCTTTCCTTCGCTTCCGGATACACCCAAACTTGCTATTGAAATATATGAACAGAAACCAATTTTGGATATTGAAGTTGAGATTCTCAATGGCTGCGGAGTACCAGGATTAGCTGGAAAAGTTTCCGATTATTTACGATCACAGCAAATGGATGTCGTGCGCTCTGAAAATGCGGATCATTATAACTATGAGCAAACAATACTTATTTTAAGAAATGAAAATTTTGACGGCTTGAAAAAAGTCGCCCAATCATTCGGAATTGATGAACAAGATGCATTCCACATCAAACATATCCCGGATGACCAATTAAGTGTTGACGTCACTGTAATTGTTGGCAGTGATTTTACCACAATCAAACCTCTGGTAAATTACTTACAATAGCATTGAACCCCACCTCTTCCACGTCCCAAGATGAGGCCAGCACACTGGCTCGGGGCATCGCTAATCTTGCACTCGAAAAACAAGCTCAAGAAGTCATTTCGCTGAATGTAAGCGAAATTACGAGTATGACCGATCATTTTATTTTCTGTTCAGCGGATACAGATGTACAAGTGAAGGCAATTGCCGACAACATTCGTAAAGGCACAGAGCATAAACCGTGGCGAATTGAAGGATATGAACAACTCAATTGGGTATTGCTTGATTATGTAGATGTTGTTGTTCATGTTTTTAAAACAATCGAAAGAGAATATTATAATTTGGAAAGTCTTTGGTCAGATGCACCATTAATAAAATATAAAGATGAGCCTGAAAAAACATCTCCAGAAGTTACTGGTTGAAGCAGCTGAAAACGCTGGCTTTTCACCTCAAGCCGTTATTGTTACGTTATCAAAAGATGAGCATCATGGCGATTTATCCTCGAGCCTGCCATTAACTCTGGCTAAAATTGCTCAGCAACCGCCTATGGAAATCGCAAAAGCGATCATAGGTCAATTCAAAAAAGATGAAAATATTATTACAGATATTTTTTCATCCCCTCCAGGATTTATCAATTTTAGTATCAGCCCATCTTATTATCAATCGCTGATAAGTGAAATCTTAAAAACAGGCAGCTCCTACGGACAATCAGATGTGGGTCAAAACCAGACAGCCAATGTTGAATTTGTAAGCGCCAACCCGACAGGTCCACTGACGGTTGGCCATGGCAGGAACGCTGTGCTGGGAGACACCGTAGCCAATATCCTCGAAAACCATGGTTATACTGTCACACGGGAATATTATTTTAATGATGCCGGCCGCCAAATGAGGCTACTTGGAGATTCGGTTGAGGCACGTTATAGAGAAATTGTGGATGGTTCCAGCGAATTTCCTGAAGATGGGTACCAGGGTAAATACATCAGGGAAATTGCCCAGCAGATTCAAAAACAACATGGAAATAATCTTAATAATAATGACCCTGTTTTTCGTAAATCCGCTGAAGATGCTATCTTTGATGATATCAAAAAATCACTAAGCAGTCTTGGTATACATCATGATCAATTCTCCAATGAAAAAACGTTTTACGATTCAGGTGCAATTGAAAAAGTAACATCTGGCCTGAGTGATAAAGGCCTTGTTTACGAAGCAGAAAATGCCACGTGGTTTAAAACAACTGATTTGGGTATGGACCAAGACCGCGTGTTGATCAAAAGTTCAGGTGAACCTACCTATCGACTTCCCGATATGGCGTATCATATCAATAAAGTTGATCGCGGATTTGACCTGATCATTGATATCCTGGGTGCTGACCATGTGGATACATACCCGGATGTTGTAGCTGCTGTAAACGCATTGGGATATAAGACCGAACATTTCAAATTGATGATCCACCAATTTGTTACGTTACTGAAAAGTGGCCAAAAAGTAAAAATGTCTACCCGTAAGGCAGATTTTGTGACGTTGGACGAATTGGTGAAAGATGTAGGACCTGATGTAGTGCGTTACTTTTTCATTATGCGCAGTATGAATTCCCATTTGAACTTCGACCTTGACTTGGCCGCAGACCAGTCAGAGAAAAATCCCGTATTTTATTTACAGTATGCCCATGCCAGGATTTGTAATATCATCAAACGTGGTGAAGGTTTGGGTAAAGATTTTACTGCTGGCTATGATCCTGCCCTGCTAACGCATCCTACCGAGATTGAACTATTAAAATCTTTGGAGCAATTCCCGGAAATAATGGCTTTGACACTTAAGCAACTGGAGCCCCAAGATATTGCAAATTATTTACAGGTCCTTGCAGCGCACTTTCATCGGTTTTATGTAGACTGTAGGGTCATTACGGATGATAATGATCTTTCTGCGGCGCGTGTTGCCTTGATAAAAGTTACAAAAATTGTCTTAGCAAATGGGCTGAAGGTCTTGGGCATTTCTGCACCAGAACGAATGTAATTGTTAAATTTAGTTAATACTGGATCAGAGTATTTTCTGTTATACCTTTCAATTTAATTTCTGTTCGTCAACTTGTGGGTTTTATTTTTGTTGGAGGAGATAAAATTAGCCAGCCTTTTGGGGTGTTGTTGCTTTTAGGGATCCTAATGGTAATTACAGTAAAGTTTGTCATCAATGGTTTTACAGCTGTAATACGTCATATATAAAATACGTTTTTCCGCTTCCATTCTTTTAATAAATGAACTTCTGCGCGGTCTTACCTCGCTCTAAGTGAGCGAAATCGAGTGGAGGCGGGGAGATTCGAACTCCCGTCCGAAATAGACCACTAAAAAACATCTACATGCTTAGTCTCCTGGCAGTATCTTATTCCGCATATGGCCAGGGACAGACAGTCAGCGGAACCAGCCCAATGGTCTTAGTTCTGAATTATGGGCAAAGACAGAAAGCAGTCTGTGTAGTCGACGCCCTTTTATCTAACCACAGACAAATCGGATAAAGGACGAGCCGCAGTCTTAAGCTGCAGCCATGTAGCCGTAATCGGCATGTATGAATGTCCGGATGATTTAGGAGAATTCCGGGATCTCCGCATGCAGTTTAACAACGATCTTATCCCGTCGAAACCGGTCGCCCCCATTTTCAAATAACAGTGAGAATTTACACATAATATAAAAGACAATGGCTCCGAACGCCAACCCGGAGCCATTTCACTTTTCACTTGCCAACCTCTTCAAACGCGAACTCAAAATAATGAATTCACGGCTCAAAGGCAGACTAAAAGTACAAGGCCGGAAAATTCTGAGCAATAACGAAAATGCAAAATTTCAACTTTTAGTCCCCCTTTTGTACTCTTTATTAATCCCATTCAATATTGTTGAACTTACGTACCCAGATATCTAACTTTGCCCGCTCGTTTTCTAACGGAAATACCCATGTAGTTTCCAGATAGGAAATACAAATGGCCCCGTAGCTCAATTGGTAGAGCAGTGGCCTCTTAAGCCATTGGTTGAAGGTTCGAGTCCTTCCGGGGTCACATAACTATTTTTTAAAGGAATAAAATCATGGCACAGGCAGAAGGTTTAAAACTTGCGTTTGACGGCGAAGATAAAATTCGCCCGGAACTCCTTGAAACATTTGATTTTGATAGCCCAGATCAATATATCCTGACGGAAACAGGTGAATTCAGCGCTGTGTGCCCTTTCAGTGGATTGCCGGATTTAGCTTATATTAAAATCGAATATTTTCCAACAGGTGGAAAATGTGTCGAACTCAAATCTCTAAAATATTATTTTATCAGTTACCGCAATGTGGGTATTTATCAAGAGGGTGTAACTAAAAGGATTTTTAATGATTTGCAGTCAGCACTGGAAACTGTTCGATTGCAGGTAACGACTATTTACAACACACGGGGAGGGTTTGATACAACTTGTATCGAAGGTTCATTAGATTGATTCTTCGTTAATTAACCGCATCAGTTATCAAACTGATGCTGTGACGCTTTCACTAATTCCTGCAGTTCACTTTTAGTGACATCCATTATTCTGCTTGTACCGTCAATTCCATCACGCTGAAGTCTTACCTTACCATTTAGTGCTTCAGCAATGATCCATTCTTTATTGTCAATAAACACTGATTCACCAACTTCGTACTCAAGTGAAAGGTCTGCAATATGTCCTAACACCATTTTTTGCTACACCTTTTTCTTTTTTTATTTTCTCAATATCTATGGAAGTAACATCAACTCGAATAATTTTACAAGATAATAAAGAGCAAAGTTTTGAGTCTTTTTCTGTGCATCTGGAAATGATTTCTTGTAATTTTCCGCCCCGAATTTTACTATTTTGATCCCGTAGCTCAGTTGGTAGAGCAGTGGCCTTTTAAGCCATTGGCCGTGCGTTCGAGTCGCACCGGGATCACTATTATTCTGTGCGTTTCCCGATTTAACGTTATACCGAGGTTACTTCAAAACTTTTACTACCTTTTTCTTTATTGGGAACTCCTGATTGATATTCATAAACTTACGTCTTTATGTCCTCTACCCAATTAAAAGATCTCAAACCTTTTATTTCATCAGCAGTAGATGTTGCCCGGGAAGATATTGTTTCTTTTATCCAATCTTTGATTCAGTCTCCCAGTTTAGCTAATGACGAAGGACCGGTACAATCCATTATCCAGGACAAACTTGAATCTCTTGGTCTCAAAACGGAAAAAGTCCCGGTTTTGTTTGATGAATTAAAAGATCACCCCGCCTTTAACGACGATGGTAATTCCCCTGATTCTCGATACAATGTTGTTGGACATTGGGAAAATAATGGCAGCGGGAAATCCATTATTCTCAATGGTCATGTAGATGTGGTGCCTACCGGTTCGTTGGAACTCTGGGATGAATCGCCTTGGTCTGGTGCGATTAAAAACGAGCGAATCTATGGCCGGGGTTCCTGCGATATGAAAGCAGGATTAGCTTCAGGAATATTTGCAATCCAAATTCTTCAGGGGATGGGATTTAAACCAAGCGGGAATGTGATGGTGCAATCGGTAGTGGGGGAGGAATCAGGTGGTTGTGGTACCTTGGCAAATGTTGTAAAAGGTTACTCGGCAGACGCTGCTGTTATTTTAGAACCCACGTCCTTGAATATTTGTCCTATCCATTCCGGTGCTCTCAATTTCCGGTTAATCATCTCCGGGAAAGCGACCCATGGTGCCATGCGCTGGGAAGGCGTTAGCGCTATAGAAAAAACCTATTTGATTCATCAGTCCATTTTAAATCTTGAGCGAGAACGAAATGCAGCCTATCAAAGTGAATATTATAAATCATACTACCAGGCGGCACCAATTAATATGGGCACAATTCAAGGTGGGGACTGGCATTCATCCGTACCGGATACGGTTGTTGTGGAGGGTAGGTTTGGTATTTTTCCTGGCGAAGCTGTGGGTGACGCGAGACAGGCTTTTGAAACATATATCCATGAAACAGCCTTGAAAGATGACTGGCTGAAAAACCATCCGCCCGTTGTAGAATGGTTTGAAGGGCAGTATGAATCGGGACACACGGATCCCAAACATCCTTTCATTCAATTATTAGCCAATTGTTTTACCGAAACAACCCATCATGAATCAACCATTGAGGGCGTTACCTACGCTGCTGACATGGCCCTTTTTACTAATTACTGTAAAATACCTGCCGTTCTCTTTGGTCCCGGACATGTGCGCCATGCGCACTCAATTAATGAATATGTGGAAATTGACGATGTATTAAAGTGTGTTAAAACTATTGCAAATTTAATCGTTAATTGGTGTGGAGAAACTATTGAGTAATCGTTTCGGCTGCCAGAATATGGTAGACCTTATCCAACGTGTTTTAATGAATCATCCAAAAGATGCTTATCAAAATCAGGCCAAGGTAAACGAACAATCTCCGCAACTCCTTTATTTTGGAATACCTGATTTTGAAAAGGCACTTTCCGATTATGAAAAGCTGGTTGGTTTTCTGGAATCATCTGGGGTTGAAATCCATTTCTTACCCAAAGACATTTCCACTTCTTTAGATTCGGTTTCCACCATCAATCAGTGCCATTACTGAATTGTGCATCATGGGGAAGGTCTCCTCAAACTCACAAAGAATGAATCTCTGGTCAGTCAACTGAAGTCCGACTATACACAGGCGGATATTCCCCCAGCACAAATGGCCATGCTGGATTATACCACAAAACTCACTGAACGTCCTGGGGACATGATCGCCAGTGATGTAGACCAACTTCGGGAGGCCGGATTCAATGACAGAGCTATTTTAGATATCAATCAGATCGTTGCCTATTTTGCTTATGTAAACCGTGTGGCAGACTGCCTCGGCGTAGAATTGGAAGATTTCTGGGATAAGAAATAGTCCATGTCTGATCAACCTCGTTTAAAACGCGTCTTGTCTCTCATGGATGCCACCATGATCAATGCCGGCGGCATCATCGGCTCGGGAATTTTCATGGTCCCTGCAACGGTGGCGCTCTATACCGCTTCCTCTTCCCTCTTCTTTATGGTCTGGATTTTGGGTGGAATAATTAGCCTATTCGGATCTTTGTCAGTAGCGGAATTGGGTGCCGCCATGCCCAAAGCCGGTGGTCAGTATGTTTACCTTAATGAAGCCTATGGCCCAGTTTGGGGATACCTGTATGGGTGGACAGCCGTGGCGGTGATCAATACAGCATCCATGTCTGCCGTAGGTGTTGCTGGTGCTGAATATCTTCGATTTTTCTTCACTCTATCCGATCTCGAAGTAAAAGGCATTGCCATTCTGACCATTATCCTTCTCACAATTATGAATATCATAAATGTGAAATCCAGCATCCGATTTCAAAACGTAGTTACCATAGGAAAAGTGAGCGCCATCCTAGGCATTATTGTATTGGGCTTTACATTAGATGGTGGATCTACGGAAAATTTTTCTCCCCTATTTTCAGATAAATCCACCTTCTCCCTGATTGGGCCATTAGGGCTGGCAATGGTCGCAGTCCTTTGGACGTTTGATGGCTGGATTTTTATTACTTATGTTGCCGGAGAAGTCAAAGAACCGCAACGAAACATCCCCCTGTCTCTTATATTTTGTATGGTCATTGTAATATCCGTTTACCTGGCAATCAACACTGTTTTGGTATACGTCCTTGGATTTGATCAAATGATCGGTTCGGACTCTGTCGTTTCTAATGCAGCATCCGTTTTCCTCGGAGGAAATGGTGCCACAATCGTTACCCTTATCATTGTGATTTCCCTTTTAGGCGGCAATAATGTGAATGTACTCACCAATGCCCGGATCATGTACGCCATGGCAAAAAATAATCTCTTTTTTAAATCGTCTAGAAAAATTCACCCAAAGTTTCATTCGCCAACCAATGCGCTCTTCCTTCAATGCATCTGGGCAATTATTTTGACCTTCAGTGGTACATTTAACCAATTGATTACCTACATTATTTTTGTCTCCTGGATCTTTTATGGTATGTCTGCTGGGGCTGTCATTGTCCTCCGTAAGAAAAAACCAAACATGGAACGCCCATATAAAACTCCATTCTATCCTTGGGTACCAATCATTTTTGTTTTATTCACCATCTTTTTAACTTTCAATACAATCATGGAAGCGCCACGAGATGCGGCCGTCGGCACCGTCCTTATCCTGGCGGGACTTCCCCTTTATTACTATTGGAAGAAGGAATCAATTTCCGAACCTAACATAGAGAGAAAATAAAATAATGAGTAAAAATTTCGGCTGCCAGAGTATGGTGGATCCTATAATTCGTGTATTGATTAAGCATCCAAAGGATGCTTATCAAAATCAGACCAAGGTAAACGAGCAATCACCCCAACTCCATTATTTTGGAATTCCTGATTATGAAAAGGCACTTTCCGATTATGATACATTTGTGCGATTTTTGGAATCATGTGATATAGAAATTCATTATTTACCTGTAAATGATACCACTTCATTGGATTCGGTTTACACCCATGATCCCTGTGTTGTTTCCAATGGCGGTGTCATCCTGTGTACCATGGGCAAGGAAGCACGGGTGCCCGAATCAAAAGCCGTGGAAGCCTATTTTAATTCTATTGATATTCCTATTCTGGGACAGATCAAAGCGCCGGGAACTTTAGAAGGCGGCGATGTGGTATGGATCGATGAACGGACCGTAGCCATCGGTGAAGGATATCGCTCCAATGCAGAAGGAATTCGTCAATTTAAAAATTTATTGGGCAACCATGTGGATGAAGTCATTTCTGTACCACTGCCCCATTGGACCGGGCCTGCAGACTGTCTTCATCTCATGAGCAATATTTCTCCAATTGACCATGATGTGTATTTGGTGTATTCCAGATTGCTCCCCGTTTCTTTTCGGCAATATCTTCTCGACAGACAAATTAAACTTATTGAAGTCCCGGATGAAGAATATGATTCCATGGGATGTAATGTATTGGCGGTGGCACCACGCAAAGTGATCATGATTGAAGGTAATCTAATTACACAAAAACGTTTAGAAACGAAAGGTGTGGACGTCCATACGTATGATGGGACTGAAATTTCAATCAAAGGTTCAGGTGGGCCCACTTGTTTAACGCGGCCATTTTTAAGATCTGCAGAATGAGTTACAACAATCCGTTCACAGCAGAAACACAACTCAAATTATCTCCATTTTTTGAGCGCACATCTAAACTGAATGAATCCCAGGAATGGCGCCGCT
>CAZORD010000024.1:0-25782 GCA_964582455.1 uncultured bacterium
GCAGGCGGTGTATATGCTGCCTGGCTGTTGATCTATGATTTCTTTATCCTCCCCGATGGCAGGATTGACACGTGGCTAAGCATGACAAGCGTAAAACTCGCTGCCGCAGGATTATCATTTGCGGGCTGGGAAATCGAGACAGCCGGGCGTTTTATCGCCTGTGTCGGTAATAGAGGAGTAGAAATTCAAAACGGCTGTAACGGCATGGATCTTCTGGGGCTCTATGCCGGATTTATCATTGCCTATCCCGGTGACTTGAAAAAACGTGCTATTTTCATGGCTGGGGGTATTGGGCTTTTGTTTATTGCCAATGTGCTCCGTATCGCTTTCTTCGCGCTGTCTAATCTGTATTTCCCTCAACATTGGGATCCGGTTCATTATTACAGTTCTTATGTCTTTTTCTATCCTATTGTATTAACATTCTGGTATCTATGGACTACCGTGAGCGATCGGAACGATATCTTTTCTGGCGCCAGCTTATTATCAGCCTGACTGCTGTCGGGCTAGCATATATCTTATTTATTCGTCCAATACAATCCTTTGCTGTTCGAGAATTCATCCTGCCTGCATTTGATTCATTCATCAAGCCTGACAGTGATATTCTTACCGCACCAGGAAGGGATGAATTTTTTCTGGAATCAATAACAAATTCATTCCTAAGGGTAAAAATTGATGTTCCTTTTAATGGTTATTTCTGGCTGGCTATGGCCATGATATGGCCAGCAAAAAACAGGCACTTCGGCAGATTCATATTAATTTACAATTGGATTCTGTTCTTAATCATTCCCATCATTGCAATCAGCATAATTAACGGTTTTACATGGCTGGCACCACTGGCTAATGTGCACGATAAAGTGTATAAAGCGTTGTTTTTGATTTTGGGTGTTTTAGCGGTGCGGGAAGCAGATGAATTGCTTAAACGCTAATCTTTTTCACGATTTCTGGAAAAATCCTTACTGGCTTTATAAAGCAGGTCTTTTTCATCATCCGTGAGATTTTCATAACCTGTATCATTGATTTTATCCAATAATTGATCAACTTTTTGCTGCATTTCAATGTTCTTCAAGTCTTTGCGACTGCTCATAGAAGAACGAAATTCTTCCAGCTGCTTGTAAATAGAGAAACGAAAATCCTTCCAGCGCCAGTAATAACGTAAATAAACAAAACCAATCGCCATCCCCGATAAATGAGTTAAGTGGCTGATATTGGAATGATTATTGAATGAAGACAGGAAAGCGATAGCGCCCAGAAATATAACAAACCATTTTACTTTGATGGGAATCATAAAATAGAGGTACACCGTACGGTTGGGAAACATCATACCATAGGCCAACAGAATGCCGTATATTGCGCCGCTGGCTCCTATGAGTACCGCATATGACTGTCCGATATTGAATAACAACCATACAATCCCTGAACCAACACCCGTTAAAAAATAATAAAGCAAAAACTGTTTATAACCCCATATAGATTCCATTTCAGAGCCGAACATCCATAGTACAAACATATTGATTACCACATGGAATAAATCTCCATGAATAAACATATATGTGACCGGCTGCCAGATCATGGGCCAGATAGTATTGGGAGACAAACCGAATATTCTGGCCAAGTCTATCTGGCTCTGGGATATAAACTTTAATGCAAACAGCCCAACATTAATCCAAATTAAAATTTTAATTGCATCTGTGAAAATCTTGGGCTTGAACGATATATTGCCCTGTTCCGATTGAAATTGATATCTCACATGATACCTTTTTTCTTTAATTCTTTTTGTTGCAGGCGATGTTTAATATTCATTAACGGTGTCATAGCAGAATATGGTGCTTCCGGAACTTTTAATTGCGGCATTGTATAAAGTTCCAGATCGATATTCATATCATTGCTTTGTTTATATACGTTGTATATCGAGCTCACAAACAAATCTCTAGGGAGTATGCCCTCTATATTTTTAAAACCGTATTTCAAAAAACAATCTCTTATAATAGTGGAACAGCTTCTCTTGTAAAAACTAAAATCGGCATATTTTTCCGGGTTTTTAGGATTAACAGGTGTATTGTGAATAATGTCAAGTTCTTGATTCAAAAAACTGCTTAATCGTTTTGTGTCCATCCCTCTGATACGCAGCACATGGATAGTGCGCATAAAATTACGTCCAAATTTATCATAATAAGCCCTGCCATCTTCAAGAATCTCAAATTTACCTGTGACCGGTGACGGTGCAAATTCCCCTAATGCAGGACGGTAAAAATATTCCTCGGGTGTCATAATCTCATTCTCATTTAGTAAGTGTGAAAAATTGTAAATGTTGCCGTTAATATTAATTGCATTATGACCAAATGTAGAAGCGGGATATTTTACCAGGCGCTCGTTGTAATAAAAATCAACAGTTGGTTCTTTATGCGGTGGATCATCCGGCCACATAATAATTATAGGCTGCCTGGTTTCATAGTCCTCTTGTATCAATTCCCGGGCACAGACATTTTGATCTAACCAGTGTGTAAGGTATCCTTTCCAGATCAATCGATCTTCAAAAAAAGGTTGGCCGAAGCAATCAATATATGATTTATCATCTTTTTTGCACAATTGTCCTTTTATGAAATCATTGTTCATTTTAAGCCAGAAGTTGCTTTAGTATTTTTAAGGATTTCAGGTTACGGCACTTATCAAAATGATACTCCAGATTTGCTGTAATATAATTGCCAATGACATACCTGTCCTTGGCGGTAACAACTTGACGTGCGATATCTTTCCTAAAGGATTCATCAAAAATGTCTGCTTGTATTAGATATTCAAGAATGTTGCGGCTGTTGGGTCCGCCATTTGGATCGGGCAGAACCAAGCCAGGAAATTCCCTTTCCGGCAAATGAGGTTGAAAACCTAATTGCTGTAACAAACGCAATTCAAAATACCAAAAGCACATATTAAAATGTTTTAATTCATTATTGAAAAAAGAAAGTGTTGCTGCCAATTCATTAAACAAAGCTTCATGAGGGTCATGATCTGTAATAGTTTTTTCAACTAATTCCACAGTAGCAAGAGCGTACGTTAAGCGTTTTAGATCATCCTGAAAATGTATCCAGTTATGAATAAAACTGACTTTTGATAAAGTGTACAGATCTCGATTTTGTTTATAATAAAATAGCGTTTCCAGATAATTCCCTGGTTGGAAGTAAGCACTGCGGGGGGATTTTTTACGTTGTGCACCGCGAACCATAATACCAACCTTGCCATAATCCCTGGTAAAACAATGGGCGATAACACTGGTATCCCCATAGGGAAATCGTTTTAGAACAATGGCAGGAGTTTGAACGATCATGCTGACCGTTACAGATTAATACGCTTTAGCGTAAATCACCTCGTGTTTAGCGGGCTTACCGGAATAAATACAGTTTAATCCATCCGTTTTCCCATCAAAAGGAATACAGCGGATAGTGGCCTTGGTTTCATTTTTTACCGCAGTTTCTGTTTCTGCAGACCCGTCCCATCCACAGCGTATGAATCCACCCTTAGAGATCATATTTTTAAATTCATCATAATCTTTAACGGAATGGGTATTTTCATCTCTAAACGTTTTTGCCTGTTCATATAAACCGGATTGTATTTTATCGAGAAGACTGGGAATTTCATTAATCAGTTCGCTTTTTTTAAGTGTCAATTTCTCATTGGTATCACGCCGTACAAGTACAACCTGGTTATTTTCTACATCACGGGGGCCTACTTCCATCCGTATGGGCGCACCTTTCATTTCCCATTCATTGAATTTGAAGCCAGGTGAATTATCCGACCAATCTTCATATACGCGAACATTGTTTTCCTTTAATCCGAAAATAATTGGTTCAATGAAATCTTTAATCAATTTTACGTGGGTTTCATTTCTCGCAATTGGTACAACAACCACTTGATGAGGGGCAATTTTTGGCGGGAGGCGTAACCCTTTGTCATCACCATGAGCCATAATCACTGCTCCAACCAAGCGCGTGCTCACTCCCCAACTGGTGGCATATACATGGTCTTCTTTATTGTCCTTGGTTTGAAAGGTAACATCAAATGCCTTGGCAAAATTCTGGCCCAAGTTATGGGACGTGCCTGCCTGCAGTGAACGTTTATCACCCATCATAGCTTCAATACAATAGGTTTTTTCAGCTCCGGCAAATTTTTCTGCGTCCGTTTTGAGCCCCGTTAAAACAGGAATCGCCAAAAAATCTTCTGCCAGTTGGCGATACAATTCCAGAATCAGGAGCGTTTCTTCTTCAGCTTCTGCGGCGGTGGCGTGTGCCGTATGCCCTTCCTGCCAGAGAAATTCAGTTGTACGCAGAAATAAACGTGTACGCATTTCCCAGCGGACAACATTGGCCCATTGATTGATTAAAAGAGGCAGGTCGCGGTACGATTGAATCCATTTTTTATACATGGACCAGATAACAGTTTCTGAAGTAGGACGTACGATAACTTCTTCATCTAAACGTGATTCAGGATCAACCACAATACCGTTCTCGCCGTCTGATTTCAGACGGGTATGGGTGACAACAGCACACTCCTTGGCAAATCCTTCCACATGTTCAGCTTCCCTGGCCAGGTAGGATTTTGGAATAAACAGGGGAAAATAAGCATTCACGTGACCCGTTTCTTTGATCATGCCATCAAAAGATTCTTTTATATTATCCCAAATGGAAAAACCATATGGTTTAATAACCATTGTCCCTTTAACGGGTCCATAATCCGCCAAGCCGGCCTTTATGACTACGTCGGTATACCACGCTGAATAATTTTTAGATTGGGGTGTAACGCCTTTAGACATATTAATTGCTCTGAAAAAATTTGAGTGTGAAATTACCGGGGTTCGTCGGGGCAATCAAACTGTTTGTTAAGGCATAATATGATAACAAAGGAAGAATTAAACCATATACGCTCTTTACATAGAAGCAAGGGACGTTACAAACATAATCAATTTATGATTGAGGGGGGAAGAATATTTCAAGAGGCCTTGCAGGTTAATGAACTACTGCACGTGGTGTATTTTACTACTGAATTTCAGGAAACCCATCCAGGCATAGCAGAGGAAGTAATTAAAAAATGTCCAGCAGCGCAGGAAGTATCGCCAGCAGAAATGAAAACTATGTCTGCTACTGAAACTCCCTCGGGGATTTTAGGTGTATGTGCCATTCCTGCACGTATAAATCTAGCTGACAGAATAGAGGGTAATTGGCTTTTTCTTGATAATATTTCAGATCCGGGGAATATGGGGACTTTATTACGTACTGCCACTTGGTTTGGAGTAAACAATATTTCTATAGCAAAAGATTGTGTCGATATTTATAACCCTAAAGTTGTGCGTGGCGGAATGGGGGCTCATTTTAATATTACATGCATATTCGATGCAGATATAAAACGTTTTACAGCTACACACACAATCATAGGAGCCGATCATAAAGGCACACCAATATCAGAATATGTAATTGCAGCACCCTGGATGCTTGTCTTGGGCAGTGAGGCCCACGGTATCTCCAAAAGTGTACGTGAAAATATCCACCACTTTATAGCTATCCCCCAAGTCGGGACTGGCGAATCCTTAAACGTTGCTGTAGCAGGTGGTATATTTCTGGATAAGCTGGCAGCTGATAAATAAAAAGCCCCGAAAATATCGGGGCTTTTTCAGGTGCTGGTTTGAATGTTTCTAGTACAAAAACCAGTCTAAAACATATATATTCTTTAGTATTGGTTACAACAGAAAATACAAGGATACTTTGCTTTTCGAATGTCTTGCAGTAATTTTTTGGTCTATGAATCCAACGGAAACTGAACCTTTACCGAGAGAAACCTGCGATGAGCCGTACTCTAACCATAAAGCATGTCTTTGGAATTGTCATTCTTTCAGTGCTATCTGCACTGCTGGTAGGCACAATAATTGCCTCCGTTGGACTCGTCTATCTCCCCGAAGCAGATAATCAGTTCACAAATTTCCTGGCTCTTTTTATCGGCCAGGGGTTTATGGTTGTTCCTTTGCTTTTATTCCTGACTGCCCGGAAAGAACCTCTTGTAGACAGCTTGCGTCTGCATAAAATTTCTTATCATGTAGTATTTGCTACACTTGTTCTTTCACTGGGTATTATTATTGTGGTGGATGAATTTGACCGCATAGCCAGTTTATTTTTCACGCCACCGGAATACCTGGATCAATTGGGTTACATGCTCAAATTTGATTCATTCAATATGGCCATATTTCTGGTGTTTGGCATTGTCATATTGGCTCCACTGGGAGAAGAATTATTATTTCGTGGTTTTCTCCAGAAATTTCTTGAAGAGCACTGGCAGGATATTACCCGTGCTGTCTTGGTTACAAGCCTATTCTTCGCAATAATTCACTTAAATCCGTTTTGGTTAATTCAAATTTATTTACTTGGCGTTATATTAGGATTCCTGGCTTGGCGGACGGGGTCTATCTGGGCTGGTTTTATTCTTCATGCAGCAAACAATTTTGTGGCCTTATTATTCACCAATTATAATGAAAACCTGGATGGTATTTATACGTGGCAAGGTCACGTGGCCCCCTGGATATTACTCATTGGAGCCGGCTGTATATACATTGGATTTAAATGGCTTAATAATACTATAAAGGTACAATCATGAAACAACAAATGTTCGAAAGGGAAATACATGTTTTAAGAGATACCTTTCGCAGGCTCATGCGCCGCCACGCCCGTACCAACCTGGTAAAACTCATTGATAAAACACATCCTGCAGACATGGCTGTACTTTTCAGATATTTCGATGAACCTGAACAAGAACAACTTTTTGCTCTCATGCATTCCAATGACCATACAGGAGAATTTCTTACTGAACTGGATGAATCGATATTACAGAATCTATTAGCAGAAATTACCGCAGACCGCATAGCTGAATTTATTGATCCTATCAGTGCCAGCGATCAAGCTGAAATCCTGAACCACCTTCCAGATGAACAGGCTCAGGATATTATTAATTTACTAAAAAAGGAAGAGGCAGAAGAGCTTGAGGAAATACTTGCTTACCCAGAGGACAGTGCTGGTTCTTTGATGTATACGGATGTATTTACTCTCCATGAAGAAACTACAGCCAAGGGTGCCATTGCTGCTTTGCAGCATGAAGAAGAGGCGGAAATGGTATTCTATCTGTATGTAACTAATGATGATAACCAATTAACAGGTGTTATTTCACTTCGTGACCTGGTGACCACTTCTCCGGATTCTATGTTAAAAGATATGATGGTCAGGAAAGTGCATACCGTACTCCCGGATACTGACCAGGAAGAAGTGGCTCAAATTGTTTCACAATATAATTATTTGGCCGTACCGGTTACAGATCGAGATGAAAATCTATTGGGAATTGTAACAGTGGATGATGTTGTGGACGTTATTCGGGAAGAAGCAACTGAAGATTTTCTTAAAATGGCTGGTGTGGGTAAAGACCGGGAAATTTTGCTCAAATCCTCATGGGGTAATGCCAAAAGCCGGTTGCCGTGGCTCTTTGCCAGCTGGATCGGCGGTGTGGCAGCTGCAACAGTTATCGGTTTGTATGAAAATCTATTAGAAACAACGCTTATACTTGCGGCTTTTATTCCTGTCATAATAGGTATGGGCGGTAATATTGGTACTCAAACGTCAACAATTATTGTGCGTGGATTGGCGACAGGCAGGGTCAATGTTGGTAACAATATGAAAATCTTACTTAATGAAATTCGTGTGGGCCTTATCCTGGGGATATTATATGGTATTTTGCTGGGATTGTTTACAATTATGCGCTTTGTAGATTTATCACCAAACTTGGGTATTGTTGTCGGTTTAAGTATAACAATATCTATGTTAATTGCTACTACTATTGGTGCGTTTATACCTTTATTACTAAATAAACTTGAAATCGATCCCGCTGTGGCCACTGGTCCTTTTGTTACCACAAGTATTGATATTGTGGGAGTTACTCTTTATTTCTTGATTGCATCATTTTTTCTGCCTTTGGCATGAATTTTTTATTTATTACCCTGATGATCAGTCTGGGTATTTATATCTCTTTTGTACTTTTTTTCCTTTCCGGATTGCGGCGCATTAAGACAATTAATAATCCCATTACCAGTTGGCCTACAGTCTCCGTTATAATTGCAGCCCGCAATGAAGAAATGTATCTACCTAGTATTTTCCAAGATTTAACACAGCTGGACTATCCTAAAGAATTGCTAGAGATTGTAGTCGTTGACGATCGTTCCACGGATAATACCTGGCAGTTAATATCACATTTTGCAGATCAGCGCTCTAATATACACGGGTTACACATAAAAGAAAAATCTGTGGAAATGACACCAAAAAAATATGCTTTGACTCAAGCAATTGCTCATTCAAATGGGGAGTATATTTTGTCAACAGATGCGGATTGCAGAATTCCTCAAGGCTGGGCAAAAAGCATGGTTAAGTCTTTGGAAAACGGGGTGGGTATTACCATTGGGTCTTCTGCAATTGACACAAATAAACATTCATCGTTTGTTCATTATCAACTGGTAGATTTTCTGGCTTTGGTTACAGCAAATGCCGGTGCCATGGGCTGGGGTTTTTGCTGGACAGGATCCGGTCAAAATCTTGCTTATAAACGCAAACTGTTTAATGAAATTGATGGGTTTAATCCTGTTAAGGATAGGATATCTGGTGATGATATTTACCTTGTACAAGCCATCGGGAAAAAATACGGCTGTGCATTTAATCCTAATCCTGAAAGTTTCATAAAA
The DNA here is from genome assembly GCA_964582455.1 of uncultured bacterium. Classification (GTDB taxonomy): domain Bacteria; phylum Fidelibacterota; class Marinisomatia; order Marinisomatales; family TCS55; genus UBA2126. Next base: position 8,753 of record CAZORD010000024.1, read on the forward strand.
ACCAAGCCAGTATTATCACTAAAGCAATTTATCAGTCAACGCATACGCTGGTCATCCAATTCAAGGTTAGCGGCAAAAACAGATCTTTTTTTTCTGTTCTTTTTATTTAATGCTTTTGTGATGAACTCTTTTTTACTCACTGGGTTTTTTACTCCTCAGGTATATTCAATATTACCTATGGTGTTTGGATTAAAGTTTGTATGTGACGCATTGGTAATTTTTTCCGGCGCTGCTAAACTGCATCTTGCTTTCCCGTCCATCATTTTTATTTTGTGGAGTTTAGTTCAACCTCTTTATATACCCTTAATAGGCTTGGCCGGACTAGCAGGCAAGTTTAAATGGAAACCATAATGAATCGATTAGTGTATGTCCTTATTTCCTGTTTTTGGTTTATCCATGCTCAAGAGTATAAAATTACTTTCTTTGGGTTTCCTGCTGTTGATATAATAATGAATGAAGAAAGCAATAGTATCAATTTCAGCGTACAAACAGTGGGTTTAATTGATCTTATCTGGCCCACTGTAAATCATTATTCAGTAACATATAATGAAGAATATTTTGGTGTAATGTCCTATGATAAAAATATACGACAGGGTTCAATAAAATACAAAGTATCCGCAACCTACAGTCCAGCCGATAGTATGCTGAATTATGAAAATCAAGCCATAAAGCGTATACCTGAAGTGCAATCCATTTTCACAATCCTTGCCAGGGTACAAAGAGAATCCGTTGAAGCTTTGGATACAAAATGGTTTTCAATGGACCACGATGGACAATTGTTTTCCACACGCTTACTCTGGGCGGATACAAGTACAGTTATTGTTGCAGACAGTGCGGTTATATGTGATTATTACCGGCTGGACATCAAAGCAGAAGAAGATGTAACATCTCTACCTGAGCAATCAGACTATTTTATGAATAACATTGTTGCACCAGAAGCCGTTCGTCAATTATGGGTGGAGAAATATGGTCAACGCCGTATTATCCAGGCCGGTGTCAAGGTCCATGGGATTAATATTATAGCAAGAATTAGCAATGTCTGAACCAACCTTTCTACAACTTTATAAAAAACATATCATCATATGGCTGTTGATTGCCATTGCAATCGTGATAGCTCTCAAATTAGGCATTGATGAAAAAATCATTGTTTTTGCAACATTGATATTGGGGCTTTTTACACAACTGTTTGCTGGCTTGGGCGCTTTGATTGCCATGATACCGTTTATTGGCCCATTAATCATAAAGGTATTGGCAATACCTTTTTTCTGGCTTTTGAATGGTTTGGGCTATTTTGTAGGCATGATAGCTATTAAGCGAGGTTATTCCGGTGAATTCATGAAATCCCGAGTGCTAACATTGGCATTATTAGTCGGTATCGTTGTGGGCTATATAATTGGACACATTATTCCCTTACGGTAATAAATGGAAATCCTGGTATTACAAGGCCCAAATCTCAACCTCATCGGCGTACAATCCGCTAAGGCAGGTGAAAGGGTAACCTTAGATAAAATTAATAAGGGATTGCGCCAGCATGCTCACGGTATCAACCTGGAAATTCAACTCTGTTTTTTACAAACCCACAAAGCTGAAAAGGCTGTTTCATTCATTCAGCGCAAGCGCAATAAAGCAGCTGGGCTATTATTTGCTCCAGCTTCCTGGGGCCGATATGAATATTCAATTTTTGATTCATTAAAATTATCTGCGCTTCCCTGTATTCAAGTTCTATTTGATGATAACTATGGTACATTGAATGAATCTGATTCCATTTATACAGCCCTTTGTAAAAAGACCCTTTTGGGGCATCCGCTGGACGTGTTTAATAATTCATTAGATTCATTATTAAGCCATATATCCTAACTTTATTCTTTGCGCATTAAAGTCTCAAAAAATACAGCAGTATACATTTTTACAGGCTTTATCCTGTGTAACTGCACAATTCCACCTCCTGTTCAACCGGAAACCCAAGAAAGCGATACACCTGCGGTCAGCGAATCCGTTAAACCAGGAATCTCTACAGAAATAGTACCTGTTGTCAATACATCGGATGACAGATCTCAAATCACTTTTGTTATGCCGGCTGAAATTAATGCTGAACATTTGTTGTTTATAGAGAAGTCACTGCAAGAAATATCCAATAAATCCGTAAAACATTTACTAGCTGATTCTGTCCAGGATGATTCATTATCTGTTTTGATTGCGCGTATGGTTTTCAATGAGTTTTCATCAAATTTCCATTATTATGAATTTTTATCTGCAACAGCTTCCGGAGATTCACTCTTTATAAATTATAGATTAAATAAAACGTTAACAGAGCATATTATTAAACCATACCTGGATACGTACGGCTATCCTGCGCAACAATCAATTACTCCGTTATTTACAACACATCATAATCCACCTATGCTCGAATCAGTGTCAGAACTGAAACTCATGCTGCCGTGTGCAGGCAGTTCAGTCCCCACACAAGCTTTGCTATTGCCTAACGCACCGAGGAAATATCGGCATGGCATTCATCGGGGTATAGATTTTGTGGTGGATTGGGGCACGCCGGTCATGGCTGTTGCGGATGGCATTGTAATCAGGGCGGACCACTATTATGAAGAATTTTTGCCGCATTTTAGAGAACAATTACTGGCAGAAGCCAAAAAGCTGGGACATACACCTTCTGATGTTTTTGAGCATGTTCTCGTTGGACAAGCGATCTATATTGACCATGGTTTTGAGTTGGTTCCCGGCTACAGGGCACTGTCCATTTATGCTCATTTATCATATATCCAACCGGGCATAAAACCAGGGCAATTTATTCGCGCGGGGCAATTATTAGGCCAGTCTGGAAACAGCGGCACTGAAGATGGAACATTGGGTAAACGCACCGGAGCACATTTACATTGGGAATTGATTTTACAAGATGCTGGGGGGGAATATTATTTTGGGCAGGGCTGGGATACAGACAAACTGTATCAAGAATTAGTTCGCGTTTTCAGCGAATAAGGCACTGTTGACCATGATCCCGTGCTTTAACATGAACCTGTTTAAAATAATATCTCTGGTGAGATCCGGGTTCAATTCTTGTTTTCTATCTAGAAACATAGCATAGATCTTGTTCACTGTTTTTTGTTTAATGGTTAAATCAACACCAGGGAAAAGGTTTGTATTATCCTCATACCACTTTAAAAATAAATATCGTCCAATAACATCATTGATTATTTTTTCAAAAGAAAATCCGCTGTTTATCGTTGCAGTGTTATAGAAATTGAAGATTCCGGATATTTTAATAACCCAATTCAAAGTTATATTTTCATGATCAACACTGCCTAATGAAGAACCAAAATTCGCTTTAGCCATTTGATCCACAGCTATACCTAACATGGTTTTTATACCATCGATCTTGCGTACCGCATCCCAGGCTTTATACAATGATTGCTGATCAATCGAAACAGCATATGTTTTATAGAGTTCATCAATGAAATGTTTAAAATGTTCAGCTTTATAATCGTAACGTCCCCGTTTTAGATCGTTCCTGATTTTTTCTGGATCAAATTCTATTTTGTCATTCCCAGATTTTGGTATCTTATGGTCTACAATGACAACATGATAACCTATGGGCGTTTCTATAGGTCCAATCAGTTTCCCTTGGGGAGAGGTCCAAACTAAATCATTAAATAATTTAGGCATAAATCCAAAAGAGATCTGTCCCATGTCATTGCCTTTTATCTTTGAAACATCTAACTCGCCATAGATAGACATAGCTTCCTCAAAAGAAAGGTCTTTTGAAAAGATCCGATTATAGATCATATTGGCCCGTTTGTATGCTTCGTCCCTGGTACGTTCACTTGCTTTTCCAAACGAGAATTTGTGAGTGACAGTCAGTGTCTTTACAAACACATCTACATTCAAAGCGTCACTAATAAATTCCAGCGTGCTATCTAAAAAATGAAGATCATTAAACAAATATTTTTCTACTTCTTGAATGATCAGATCATGTTTGAATTTATTTTTTTCTTCATCAACATTAAAATCCATGTCAGTCAGATATTGCTTGTCGAAGGATGAAAGATATTTAAGTACAGCGTATTTCCTCACAAATGCGGTTTTCTTGGCCGGCGATAAGACGTTAAATGCAGCTTTATCATAGACTTGATATATGTCAGATAAATGAATTTTTTTACCCTGGATAGTTGCTGCAGTTTTATCAAGTCCTATACAGGAAATAAACAGACCTAATATGATGAAAAGTATGAATTGGAAATATTTCATTTCGGGGGTGAGAAGTTAAAAAAAAAGGCGGCTGTTAAGCCGCCCTTTTTTATCACAATAATCTATAGTGATAGATTACTTCAAGAGCATCATTTTACCGGTTAAGGCACGATCGTGTGCTTTTACATGGTAAATGTATACACCTGATGCAACCTGTGTACCATGACTATCCATGCCATTCCATGCAACAGTTTGCAGACCAGGCTGCATAAGACCGTTATGGATCTTGGCTACTTCTTCACCCAGTAGTGAATAAACGGTAACCGTTACATCACTGCGAACATCAAGATTAAACGCAATGTTCGTATTGGGGTTGAAGGGGTTCGGATAGTTACCTTTCAATGAAAAGGCATTCGGTGTACCGACAACATCATCTTCAATGCTTACGATGGCTGCAAGGCCTTCGTAGGCTTGAATCAGAGGACTGGCATCATATGGACAGGAATAACCAAAGTAATTCCAGTAATGTGATGCACCCACCCAGGAATAAACAGGCACGGTGTTCAAAGCAACGGCATCAAAGGCCAAAAAGGCGCTCTTTCCGCCATTACCGGCTTGTCCATGGATCATGACGTTATATGTATTGGTCATATCAGGATTACCGGCACTATCAAGAACTCCACCATAACCAGTCATATCTACTGTATAACCATCAGCTGGATCAACACCGTCAAGCCAGTTACTGCCACCAGTTTCATATGCTGGATTGTAGTTCACAGACAGTGAATCCGCAAGGAATCCTGCCAGTGAACTTGCAAAACCATCGGCTCCAGGTACAAGACGGGAAACACCAGCCTGATCACCTGATGTAACATAGTTTACATCATTGTAATCTGCAGCAATGCCAAGCACATCGTATGGTAAATCACCAGCGCTATAGGTCGTGTTTGTCCAACCTGTACGGGCGCCAAGCCATTCATCACTAGAGACGATATAGGTTTTACCACCGCCCCACCATGCATCTATTTCAGCGTCATTATTAAAGGTTGGTCCTGTACCGGCTAGCTCAACAATAGTTGAGTAGTTGGTTGTTAATTCATCTACTATGCCACCATAACTGGCGTCCCATAGGTCGAAAGTTGCTCCGCCCCAGTAGAAATAGAGGTAAGATGAATAGGTCAAGTTGCCATACAGGAGGCCCTGATTGTTAAAGATCAGGTCGTTGCCTGCTGTTGCTAGGAAAATGAAGTACGACATTGTATTTGATGAAGTGGATAAACCACCAACATCAGTAGCTGTCAAGGACCAGTACACGAATGTACCTGCTGCTTGACCAGGAATTTCACCCGACCAGCTGCCATCGCCACCATCTGTCAAAGATACGGTATTGATATCTGCTGTCAGTGAATCCAGCTGGTAAGACAGTGTTACAGCTGCAACACCGGCATCACCGCCACTGGGATTATCATCAGATACTACACATGACACTGTACGAGCATCTGTTGATAAAGTAGTTGGTAAAGCACCAATGCTTTCAAAAACGGGTCCGCGGTCACCGGTTAAGTCAACTGCCAGTTGGAAGTTGAAGCACCAGCCGCGAATGTACCAACCGGTTTCTCCACCGGTTCCATTACAATCCGCCATTCCGCCATCTGCAACGCCTGCATAGAACTTCATGGAAGCCCAGGGGCTACCAGTATGGGCTGCATATAGAAAACCAATGCCGGGGTCAGATCCGTCTCCGCCTGTTCCGCTGTAACGTACAGAAACACCAATATACTCGCCAGATAATACATCTACTTCTGAACCTAAGTCTGCCAAGTTCATCCAGTTGTCACCGCCGCCATTTTCGATCCCAGGATTATTGGTAGGATCCAATGTAGCTGCTGTGAAACCATCAGGCCAAGCAAGGCCCATGGTGGGTGTTCCGGGAGGACCAGCGGCCGCTGCTACAGTTCCCAAAGGATCTGTTGCATTGCCGATCATGGCTCCGCCGCCGCATACACCAGCTATACTATTCCACGTTGTTCCTTCTAATCTAATGTCACCTGTTCCAGCGTCATCGTATCCGGCCAGCCAACCGCTGCCGTTTACGAGACCTTGGTCATACATGGCACCATCTGATCCATAAGGATAAGATACCTTATGGATAGAAACCGTGAGTTGTTCTCCGGTTCCCCAACGATACACTGGTACACTGACTGCTTTAATAGTAAGGTCTGCTGGAGCCTGAAACGTTGTCATAAAAACATCACCAGGGGTGCCATAAAAATATGCTCCCCAGGCATAGTCATACGCCAAGGTATCAGGAGTATCGCGTCCAACGCCGTTGTGGTTGTAATTATAGCGCTGTTCAAAACCAGGCATAATTACAATATCCTGCTCGGGGCTCCCTAGAATTTGATATGAACTCAAATCCTTTCCTGGAATACCAGTGGCATCACCAAGATCGCGAGCACTTACGGGCCACACAAGGGCGAGCAGAAGTCCTACGGATATTAGCTTCTTACTCATTATTAACTCCTTTTTTTTCTTTCTTGCAAGAAAGACGCCAGCAGACAAATCAATGCCTGCTGCTTTTCGTCTTTTATTCTTTTCGATTTGTTAAAAGGTTACTTTTAAAGTTAACCAACTTACACCATCGAAATATTCTGCTGTCCTGTAAGCATAATCTACAGACAGCCCTAGTCCCGTCAAACGGGAAAGATTAAGGCCAAACCCGAAGGTTGGACCCCAGATAAAATCTTCACTTCCGCTTTCCCACTGTTCATCTCCTGTATCATCCTCTGTGCCTTCTATAAAATCCTCGCCAAATGGTTCTGGATCAAAGGCCAAAGCTAATCCTGCCCGTGTGTAGAACATATCCATAACATTTATTTCAGCGCCAAAGCGATATTCATCAAAAGAAAAATTGTTGTTTAAAAAAGAGGCGCAAAAAACTGCTTTAGCTGCACCAAGATCCAAGGGCCCGTATGCCACTCCCAGTTCCAGCGTAGTGGGTAATTCAAATGCCGATAAGCTAATTCGCCGCGGTTCAGTGTTAGTACCCGGTTCAGTATCTTCAGGCTGGTGAAATTCCTCTAAATCAGCTCCATTAAAAATCATGTTTAAACCAAGATTTCTAATAGACGCACCAATTTTTATACCGTTTGGACTTGTCTTATACTGTACACCTGCGTCCAGAGCAAAACCAGTAGCTGACTCACGCATAATTGATTCATTAATAATTTTAACATCTGCACCAAAAAGTATCCGGTCGGTCATTTGACGTGAATACAGAAATCCTAATGTAAGAAAACTTGGTGAATATGTTTCTCCTGTCCCATCAGGCAGGTCAGCTGTTGTTACATCAATATCACCAAAATCTAAAGATTTCAGTGAAAGACCAAACATATTCTTTCCGCCAAAATTTGATGCTATTGCCGCATAGGTAATATCAATATCCGCTATCCAGGATGAATGGGTAAACATAGCTTCTCCGCTGCCGGACATTCCGGCAATACCAGCAACATTCCATTCTGCAGCTTCAATGCCACTGATGCCAGCAACGAAAGCTCCCGACATGGCCGTCCCTCTGGAACCAACAGGTATCAAGAGTTCTTGTGCACCAGCGGTCCCGCGGCGGCGTTTACTGCCCGCTTCGACGATACTGCTGATAAACATAGGTACCAGCAAAGTAATGATGATCATTCTATTTACATGTTTTCTATTCATATTTTTTATGCTCCAACTGGAAGTTTAATAGACGTCCAAACGTTCTTCAGGCATGAAGACCGCTAGTTTCAAAACTTTCTCACCTACATCTTCAACATCGATATGGGCGATATACATACCGCTTGCAACCGGGATACCAGCCGTATTGCGTAAATCCCACTGGGCGCGACGATCAGGATCATTTTCTGACGTAATTACCTTATCTATTTTGGCAATCATGTCGCCCGCAATCGTGAAGATGCGAATTGTTGTCGTGCCTACTCCCAGATTCGTGAAGAATACAAATCGGTTCAGCTGATTACGCTCTTCCGGGTTTCGTCCAAAATATGGATTTGGGAATACATTAACATTATCAAGCTCAGCCTCCGCTGATTTCAATCCTTGGCCAGTAAATGTATAGGTATCTGTTCCCGGTATTATGGGATTTTTGAATGTAACTACAAACTCATTACCGCTTTCATAGGATGTGCTGCTTTTGTTAAAGGTAAACATCCAGCCCATGATTCCAACATCAGAATGGTGATCATTAAGCATGGCCCCGGTATAATCTCTGTATACTGGCATGAAATACATGGTTTTGGCAAACATATTGCTGCCGGGGTTTTCTTCATCGGCTTCATAAAGAGGTTTGCTGCCGGCAGCCAGGTAAACAGCGATATCAACACGGCGGTCATCCTCAACAGTATGCAGTTCAAAGGGAACCCACGCTGTGTCCGAGGTTCCGGCGACCAAACTGCTTACATTGAAGAAGGTGGCAATGGAACCGGCATCCGAAAAAACAATTTTCAAATCCAACTGCAGAAGTTCAGGCCCTGGTGCATCTTCCGGTTGGGTTACAGGCAACGGCGCCAAGAACTCTGCCCATGTGCCCGAGCCTGAAGCAGATAAACCGCCAAACACAAGCTGGGTAGACGTATCCGCATCAACAGTCGTAGTAGCTGTTGAATAACCGGATGGCGCAGCATAAGTCGCGTTTCTTGCACCCAGAATAAAACCATCTGTGATTTCTACGTTTGTAGCATAATTGGGTAGATCTACAAATTCCAAATCAGAGTTTTCATAATCATAATAATCTGGCGTAGCAGGGAAAAGAACATCTGACATAACCACTTGATCATTATCCGTATCTGTTAAATACCAGTAGTAAACCGAATCCACCATATCAAATGAAATATTATAACTATTATTTGTCAGTTGATAGGGGTCCACAACGTGAGGCAAGAATGTTGCATCAGAAAGGCCCGTGTGTGTAACAGCCAGAGTATCATTAAAACCGCTGGCTAATGCACTGCCCAAGCCTGGTCCTCCAGGAACGACTTCAATTGCATTTTTGGGGCTTTCGATCACCCGCTGTGCTGCATCCGGGTCATAAGCAAAAGCTGTAACAGCAAAATAGTATTTCCTGTGATTAATAATACTGCGGCTATTGATTACATCATATGTTATCTCAACAAAGTGATTAATACCAGAGTCCGTCCCAAACTGTGCAGGCAGTTCAAGGAGTTCACCTGTATCTTCATCCAGGGTTAGATCCAGAATTGTTTTTATATCATCGACAATATCATATGTTTGAATCCGTGTCCAGGGACCATTTAGAGAAGCGCCCTGGTATATATTGTACCCTTGGAAGGTATAATTGCCGCAAGCATAGTTTTCAATAACATCGCTGTTTTCCTCAAAAGTCAATAGCACTTTCTGATCCAGTTGTGCAAATTCAACAGTGGGTGATGATGGCGAACACACATTAAAGTTTGCATCGAATGCACCTTGCGCAAAATTATCAAAATATAACATTTTGGTAATGGATTTGGCCCAGTTGGACCCCGCAGCAATAATCATGGCGCCTACCACTTCCTGGGTATCGCCGGGAGCAAAATAAAACGGGCCGGACGTCATCAAATAACGGCGGTCACCCGGAACATCATCGATCCAACCCACACCTGTTACTGGATCACCGTTATGTACGAATACTGATGGTTCATTCGTTGTAGGATCAATGTATGGGTCCCCTGTGTTGCCAACCAAACCATTCATATAACGGTACGTTTCTTCTGCCGTTTCAGGATCTGAAAAGTTGGGGTTGCCATTGATGTATTTAGCGAAGGAGGTTAAGCCGAGTTTTTTCTTATCTGGAAAATCGCGTAAATAATAACCTTTACCTTGGCCCCAGGTCAATATTGTCGCTGTATCACCGGGAGAGTCAACAATCGGACCCTGAAAAAAGTCACCACCGGCTGCAGGGACTTCTACACCATATGTTTGATCCCCATCTGCATCATTATATGTATAGCCCACACTAAGGTCAACATTACAGGCTACCAGGTCATCAGTAGCGTCACCGACATCATCATCGTGCCACATGGATACAAATACACTATCCAATTCATCGGATCCTTTGTTTATAATCACCCAGCGCAGGAACATAATATTGCCCATGGCGCCGGCCTGGTCAAAACCAAACATAGAGGTCTGAACATCTACATTCATGGGCGGTGTGCCCCATAGGGGAGTGTGTTGCGCTGGATCGGCATCATTCATGACGTGCCAATGGAACATATCACCTAAAATTTCAGGATAATCACCATCATTCTCTGGATCATACGTACCATCTCCATCTACATCCACCCAGGGTGCGCCATCATGAACCGGCCAATTAATAAAATCATTTGATGGTAAATCCGTTTCTACCATCTCTGTAAACAAACTGGTGCCTTCTAATGTGCTAACTGGTAATTCCATTGTCATGGCGTCAAAAGTAGCCCAGTCGTTTTGCAGAAAAGCTTCTACTTCTTTCTTTTGTATTTGATAAATTTTGCCAGAATTAGGATCCTCCGAGCCGATGGAACCAGGCACAAACTCAACTGTGTATTCAGCAGCTGCGGTGCGCAATTCATCAACCCAATCTCCTCCTGGCGCTTTGGAGCGTCCACTAGCTAGCCAGATACCCGACTGGAAAACAGCCAGCTTACCACTGCCTTTGGGCCATTCCAGGCCAGAGTTTCCAGTCACATGATAACTGGCATCATCGCCATGGTTACCATGTACTGAACTAATCTGATTGCCATCCCAAATAACATGTTCTACTGGGGAAGCCATGGATTTATATGTTGGTCCATGATACATATTTTGCCTATTTACCGGCTCTGCAGCCCATACATAACTCAGGCTAAATATGAAGATGAATAACCGTTTATAATTCACCATAGAAATCTACTCCTTAATTTTATCCAAATATTATTTAATCAGTGTTTATAAATCTACCCGTAAGCCGATTTGGACTTGCCGTGGGTTCCCCCAGCGGCTGGGTGATGTAATCCGTGATGTATATAGATCTTGACCAGCTTCTGGTCCGCCAATAGCCCAATCATTCAACCAGTTTTGACCAGCTTGTGTTGTCAGATAACCATCATTATCTGGTAAGCCAGAATAATTATACACCGCTGAAACGTTTTGACTGTTCAAAACATTCTTCACAATACAAAACAGGCCAAGGTTTACTCCGCTGATTACAAAGGTTTTATCCAAACGAAGGTCAATATTGAACGTGGACGGCATTATACCTGAATTCAAACCAGCAACAGGCTGGTCTGAAAGCTGTCCGCCAAATACTGCTGTCCGTGGTTTTGAAGGTGTATACCGCAAACCACTGCCAAAACGCATAAGAATATTGGCACCAAACAGCGGCAGCATGCTTCTGGCCCCGGTCCGGTAATCAATGGACAGGCTACCGGTATGGCGCTGGTCAAATGTCATGGGTGATGTAAAGGTAGGATCGTTGCCGCCCAGCCATGAAATCCGATATCCTGTATTGGCATTCGATCCCGTACCGCCGGCCCAAGACAAAGTATAATTGGCTGAAACCCGCGTATTTGCGATCCGTCTGGTATTTAATGAAAAGTTCAGTCCTTTATTAGTGGCATAATCACCATTAACGTATAGGGCATATCCGGTAGGACGTGCAGCAACATTACGAATCTGTAAATAATCCGATTTTTCATTGTAAAACATAGTAATGTCAATACTGATATCATTGGTAACTAATTGCTTAAAACCAATTTCGTAATCTGTGGTTTTGGTGGGCATCAGTTCCGGGTTGGGTGAGCGTGTATAATTCCCCTGTTCAATGTTGGATAAAAACCGTGCATAGCTAATGTATAGATAATCAAATTTCACCGGCATTAAGTATTTACCATACGTTGCATGAAACACTGTTTTATCCGTAACCGGGAACGCTAAACCAATGCGTGGACTAATTTGCGTCGAAGGTGTTACATCAACCTGATGAATTAATCCTGCGGCGTCATCATCTGTGGGTTCACTGTACAGGTATTCCATAGGATCGCCAACCCCATTCTTATTTAAATCAGTATAGTAAACTGTTTCCGCTAAAGTACCGGCATCAGTGATGATAATATTCTGATTCCCGCCCGTGGCTGGATTAAATACTTTGTTTGCCGGGTCTACATGATCATAACGTAGCCCCAGGTTCATTATCAAATCATTCAGTTCAAATTTATCCTGAATATAATAAGCCATGATGATGGGTGTCCGTGCTTTATTTATTCCCGAATCCTCATCATAACGGCCTGTGATATCATAGCCAATATTATTGGCATAAGCACCTTTATAGGCCTGGAATATCTGATCATCAAAATAATCATCATAATTGGCATCATTGCCTTCTGCTTTATAGGTATCACCTGGGTCTTGTCTAAAATCGTCAATTCCATCAGGCCCTACAACCAGGGCACCGGCGCTGTCATTCCAAGCTGCATCCCAGGTCCAAATATCTTGATCGTCTGAGTAAGGTGCATTGCTGTCAAAATACCTGGCAATGCGGCCGCCTGACACAGAATAGCTGCGGATATTTGCTTTTTCATAGTGACCGCCAAACTTGAGTTCGTGGTCTCCAACTTGCCACAGGATCGATCCTTTCATTGTGTTTCGCTCTTTTTCAGACTTTGAATACCACGTTGAAGACTGACCGGCTACACCATAATTGGCTATTTGCTCCATGGAGCTCGGTTGTGAATTGATACCTCGCCACAGCGGATTCACAAATGTTGTATCATAATCCATACCTACAAACGTCAGGGTAGAGTCCCAATCCACCTCGCTCCGCGTCACAGTGTTTCCCGCTGCATCCAAATACATCCAGGTTGGATTGGAATAATCTTCTACTTTACCATTCATCATATATGGCAATTCAGTTGTGGAAACGCTGCCGTCCTCGTAAACGAAGTTATCAAAACCCGTTCCATAGACTGGATCATAAGAACTGGCCTTACTGCTGAAATTATCAAACTGCAGGGAGAAAAACATTTTGTCAACACCAGGTACTTCACCTGTCAGCCGGCCGTACAAAGTGGATATTGTATTAAATGATTGATTAAAACGGTTTGTTAACCCATCGCCGTCATTGTAATAATTAAACAGTGTGCGGGTATGGGAATAATTGGAGCTCTGGCTATCAAAATAAGTGCCGCCCAGTTTAAACTGCCAGGCAAACGGCAAGAATTTATTTAAGTCAAAAAGCAGGTTCCAGTTAGCTGAGAGCCGATTATACCAGTTATTGGCCCGCGGTCCATAAACATATGAAATATCATCTGTGTCAATTTTAAGATAACTGGGGGCATCATACTCACCATCCGTATAACCTTCTCCTATCGTGTCCACCCAAGGTTCACCTGTATCCCAAATAGTGTTGCGGTTCAGATCTGTGAAATCTTCGCCATTATTAGGAAGTCCATTCTTTATATTCAGTTTGTCCGTATCGTATAATGGGAATAAGCCCGCCGTAGGACTATCATCCTGTTGAGTATATTCTAACGCTCCATAATAGCGAATAAAATTCAAAACGGGAATGGGGCCGCCCAGCGAACCGGAAACAAGTTTATTTCCATAAGAATATAATTTATTTCTATCTGTACTTGGCGCTGTGGCACCAATATCAGAAAGGGATTCCCCAGTAAATTGCAGTCTATCTCTTCCTGTTTTTGTAGACGTATTTACAATACCTGCATTTGCAGAACCATATTCTGCACCAAAACCACCGGCCTGGAAGGAAACTTCCTCAATACTGATATTGGGAATGCTACCTGTGCGTGTCAAACTAAAAGGATCACTTACATTTACACCATCCACATAAAAACCCACTTCTTCAGCACGACCGCCACGGACGTGCAGGTTACCGCCATCCTGAACAACACTTGTTTGTAAAGCAACTATATTAGCATATCCTCTAATGGGTAGATTTTTAATATCCTCCGCCCGTACAACGCGTACTTCATTGGTGGCATTAATCTCAATCAGGGGTTTATCTGCTATAACAGTTACTTCTTTACCGGCAATAGCTTCCGGTGACATTTTTAGAGTGTAAAGGTTTGTTGTAAGGTCTCTGGTTACACGGACGTTCTCAATGGTCACTTCCGCGTAGCCAATAAATGTAAATTTTATGTTGTATAACCCCGGGTTAATATTCAGTATATAGAATTCACCATCAGAGTCTGTGGCAGCACCCAGTGATGTTCCCTCCAGAATGACGTTTACTCCTGGGAGGGGGTTGTCATTTTCTGAGTCAGAAACATAACCATGAATTTTACCGGTTTCCCCGGCAAAAACCATTGCTGATAATATTACTATTAACAACGCTGTAAGTAGTTTGACGGAATATTTTAACATATTCATTCTCCGTTTATTTAATTTTTTCACTCTTTTATTCTCGGGCCGTTGTGGGCGTAAAAAGAACTCCGCATATCAATAAAACGACCGGAATGTTAATCTTATTCAACTCCACAGTCAAGTATAAATAATTACGGAACTATAGAGCTAATCCTATCTTCGGTTGAATTTAGGTTAATATGATAAAGATTCAAGTATTTTTCTTGCATCAATATTATTGGGCTCAAACTTGAGTATCCTCAATAAAGCAGTGCGGGCTTCGTCCATACGGCCCAAACGCTGAAACGCCGTTGCCAGGGTGCCATAGGCAGCAACAAATTCACTATTTTTTGCCAGAGCTTCCCTGGCAAAGCTGATTGCCTGCTCCCAATCTTCCTCCATGATGAAAATATTACTCATATTATGCAGTGCGTACATATGGTCTGGATTCAAAGCTAAACAGGATAGAAAATCATCTTTGCTGTGCTGGGTATCTTTATAAGTATACAATAATAATTCACCATTATTATTGTACGCGTTAGCATAATCTGGAGCTAAAGCGATTGCTTGAGAATACGCCTTTACAGCGGACTCCATAGAATCTGCAAAAAAATAGGCACGGCCTATATTGTTCCATATAACCGGATCGTCTCCATAGATGATCAAAGCTCGGTTGTAAATTGATAAGGCTTTTATATAATTTTCTTTTTCCAAAGCAAGCGCACCTGCTTGTGCTAAACCGGGAAAATGTGCCGGATTAAATTCCAAAACCTGTCCATAGGCCTCTTCAGCTTTTGCATTCATTCCCAGCAAATGATATGCTCGGCCTAGATAATACCACCCATCAGCATGATTTTTTTGGACAGCTAAATTGTTTTCTAATAAAACAATAGCCCGTTTCAAATATACTTCGTGTTCGTGACGGGATTCATAATAGCGTATATAAGCAATTCCTTTTTGGACTTCAGCATCAGCACCTGCTTCCAAAAAATAATTAACTAGCTCCAATGGTTTTTTATAACTGTGTTCTAGCGCAGGCGGGGGGTCTTTAAGTGCTGACTTGTTGATTTGTATCTTGTGATCAGTAAAATTTACATGGGGAATATCAGTTGTGCCCCCTTGGATCATATGACATTGTATACAATTTGCACTCGTTGAATGGTATTCCTTATCATTTGCAGGAGAAAGTGCTTGAAATTCATGACAGGACAGACAGCGATTGTTAAAGGACTGGCGGGTATGTTCCTGCACAGGGACGTGTGGATTATGACAGGTGATACAGGTTAATGATGTGCTTTCTTTAAAACAGGCGCTCTGGGCTAACCGATCAGCATGGCTGGCAATCCGAAATTCTCCAGTCTCTAAGGTTTTATCCATAAAAATACTTTTTACATTGCTTAATGCCATCCCGGGACGAAAATCGGTGCTGTGTTTACCCTGTTTAAAAACACTTATTTCACCTTGTAAATGGCACTGCTGACAGACATCCAATTGTTCCTGAAAAGGCAGGTGTTTAGGGTTTACGATTGTATAGTCTATGTTTGACTTTGGCTTCTGTTTGTTTGCAATGCGCATTTGTACATGCAGCTGGCCTGGTCCGTGACAGCGTTCACAGCCAATGCCCTGGGGAAGAGGAACATTGTATTTGTTTTGCGAAAAGGGAATAAAATCTGTAAAACTATTATGGCAATGCATGCATTCCTCCACAATTTTTCTGGAAAAACGCATATTGCTGGAATGATAACCAGGGCTTAAATCCCATCTATTTTTATCTGTATACCACGTAAGCGGCATTTCTTTAACAAATCCATTTTGTTCTGTTAAATAAGTGCGGTTATGATTACCCGAACCGATTATGTAATCAGCCTTCCTGTTCAACTCGTGTATTTTTTCACCTTGCTTGTTTAGCCTGTATTCCGTTTGGACAATTTCACCATTGTCAATAGACGCAGTGTAATAAAAATTCTTATTTGGATCATAAATGTGTTCATTGGCTGCAAAATCCTCAATGACCTTTGCGCCTGCTGGTGTATAAAAAGACCGTCCCATCCCGGTGCGTATAAAACTGTTAAAAATATCCTCATGGCACGCTGCGCATTCTTCGTTCCCGACGTATTGAACAGTTGGGTTAATATTTTTGAAATTAGAAGCTGATTTGGGATTAGACTGAACCAGTTTTAACCCGATAAAAAGAACTGCTACTGCTGAAAAGCCAAATAAAATACGTTTAGTCATTTTCATATTAATTGTATTAAGAGTTATTCAACTCTTTTTTGATTTGTTCATTGTTCTTTAGACGGTTGTACTTGGTTTTATCCATTTCAACCTTTTGCGGAGAAATAGGGTGGGAACTGGAAGTGAGCGATTTATTAAATGGTTTTTTCTTTTTCCTGGCCATTATCAGGAAATTAATGCTTTATTACTTCCCTACCAATCATCACCATAGGGGCCGCCATAAA
>CAZORD010000025.1:0-25086 GCA_964582455.1 uncultured bacterium
TGTTTCACTGGAAAACAGAGTAGAATAAATAATTATTATCCCTCCAAATACAGATATTAAAAATCGTTTCTGCCGGCCGGCCGGCAGGTAATTCTGTTTCTTCTTATTCATGATTTCAACATATCCATGTTTGCAGATCAATCATGTTTACCCTCCGGATTGTATACGTTCCACATGCTTTTTAAAATGGTATTCAAATCTGAATTTTTCGCTTCCCAGTTCAACAGCTCATTCGCCTGTTTGGATGCGGCGATAAGTTCAGCGGGATCTCCCGGGCGGCGGTCAACAATATTATATTTAATTGTATGACCTGAAATGGCTTCCGCTTCCTTAATCACGTCCATAACGGAATAACCTGCGCCCGTGGCAAGATTCACCGTAAACGAATCATTATCCTGTAGATAGTCCAATGCACTTTCATGAGCAGATGCCAAATCATTCACATGGATATAATCCCGAATTCCGGTACCGTCATTTGTATCATAATCATTGCCGAATACGTTCATTGATTTTCGTACACCTGAAGCCACTTCCATAACAATTGGCAATAAATTCTGTGGATTTTTTTCCAAACCAGATAATGTTCCATTTACATCATATCCAGCAGCGTTGAAATAACGCAGGGCGGCAAATTTTAATCCTTTCAGCTGACGGTACCATTCCAGTTTCTGCTCAATAACTAATTTTGTAAAACCATAGTAATTGATGGGCTTCAAAGAATGATCCTCATCCACCGGTAAATATTCCGGGTAGCCGTACACCGCCGCCGAAGATGAAAAAACGAATGTTTTTACATCGTGTTTCATCATGGCATTCAAGAGGTTCGATGTTCCATTGAGGTTATTCAGCGAATACTTGTCCGGATCCACCATGGATTCACCGGCAGCCTTGAATGCGGCCAAGTGTATCACAGCATCGATTCCGGATGAGAGAACAGAATCAAGATCATCCGTGTTCAGTGTACTCCCAAGGACGAACTTGGCACTGCCATTCACATTTTCCCGGCAGCCCAGCGAAAGGTTATCCAGGATCACCACTTCATGGCCGGCTTCCACCAGATCCAACACTACGTGAGAACCGATATAACCCGCGCCGCCTGTCACTAATACTTTCATCAAAAACTTTTCTCCAATTCTTTTTCCATTTTATCTATCTCATCCCGCAAATGGGCCGCTTTTTCAAATTCCAGGTTTTCCGCAGCTTCCAGCATTTCCTGGCGCATGATCTCTACAGCCATCTGCTTATCTAGCTCGTCAAAATCCGACCCCTTGCGCTTGAATTTCGTATCATATCTTTGTTCAGAATAATTATCCGCCACCGCCGTGGTCTGCATAATATTGTCCACCGACTTGTAAATGGTTTTGGGTGTAATACCGTGCTTTTTGTTAAATGTTTCCTGGACTTTCCGGCGGCGCTTGGTTTCAGTGATCAGATACTCCATGGCATCGGTTACTTTATCGCCGTAAAGAATCACTTCGCCCCCTTCATGGCGCGCCGCACGACCTGCCACCTGCATCAATGAACTCCGTGAGCGCAAGAAGCCCTGTTTATCTGCATCCAACACTGCCACCAAAGACACTTCCGGTAAATCCAATCCTTCCCGTAATAAATTAATCCCCACTAATACATCGAATTCCCCCAAGCGTAAATCACGCAAAATCTGGACACGCTCCAATGTGGCAACATCGCTGTGGAGGTAACGAACACGCAAATTCAGTCCACGTAAATATTCCGTCAGATCTTCCGCCATGCGCTTGGTAATCGTTGTCACCAACACACGCTGGTTTTTTTTGGCACGATAGCGAATTTCTCCTATAAGATCATCAATTTGCCCCACCGTACCCCGCACGTCCACGATGGGATCAAGCAGTCCTGTGGGACGAATAACCTGCTCCACCACTACGCCATTACACAATTCCAATTCTCGATCTGCAGGAGTTGCAGATGCAAATAGAATCTGATTCTGTAATTCCATGAATTCTTCTATCTTCAACGGTCGATTATCCAAGGCGCTGGGCAGGCGAAAGCCATGTTCAACCAACACTTCTTTCCGTGCCCGATCACCATTATACATGCCCTTTATTTGGGGCAGGCTAACATGGGATTCATCCAATATCGTTAAAAAGTTATCCGGAAAAAAATCAATGAGTGTAAATGGCCTATCTCCTTCTTTTCTATCAGAAAAGTAACGGGAATAATTTTCAATTCCGGAGCAATAACCTATTTCCACCATCATTTCCAAGTCAAAGTTGGTGCGCTGTTCCAAGCGCTGTGCTTCCAGTAATTTATCGTGGGATCGTAAAAATTCCAGCCGCTCATGGAGTTCCTTGCGAATATCAACAACAATGCGGTTGATGGCAGCCTGGTCCGTAACAAAATGCTTCCCGGGATATATGAAGTCCGCATCCATCTCCCTGATGATTTCACCGGTCATGGGCACAAACCGGGTGATCTTTTCCACTTCAGTACCGAATAATTCAATGCGAATACCCACATCCTCATACGCTAGGTGCGCTTCAATAACATCCCCATGGACACGAAATGTGCTGCGTTCAAAGGTTGTATCATTGCGGGCATAGTGGATATTGACCAGGTTTTTCAAAAATGACTTACGGTTGAGCTGATCGCCGCGTTTTAAATGAACGACTTGATCCTTATAATCTTCCGGAGAGCCCAATCCATAAATACAGGATACCGAACTCACCACGATTACATCGCTTCGCTCCATGAGTGCGCCTGTGGTTTTCAGCCGCAGTTTATCGATTTCCTCATTGACGGACATATCTTTTTCAATGAACGTATCCGTCACCGGCATATAGGCTTCCGGCTGGTAATAGTCGTAATAACTAATAAAATATTCCACAGCATTTTCCGGGAACAGCTGTTTGAATTCACCATAAAGCTGGGCGGCAAGTGTTTTGTTATGGGAAATGATCAGCGTTGGTCTTTGAACTTCTTCAATGACTTTTGCCATGGTATAGGTCTTTCCGCTGCCGGTAACGCCCAACAACGTCTGGTAGGCATCATTGCGGTTCAAACCCTCTACCAAACTGCCAATTGCCTGGGGCTGATCTCCTTGGGGCGTGAATTCTGAATGGACTTTAAACTCTGCCATAACGGCAAATTTACCTCTATTAAATTATACAATACAATGGCAGAGAGTGAAGATTTTTACTTAACACATATTTTTATTAAGAATTTTAATTACAATTCATTTCTAAATATCGGCTCTTGAATGTAACGTTTGCCGTTATACGTTATAGTGTGTAAATTGGTAAGTGATAAAATCATTCAAATGCAAAGACACAGAAAAAATAAACAACAGAACTTTTTCAAAAAAATTTCCCCACAACATTCAAAAGAATTCTATGAGAAAATTATGGATGATCGATGCAGCAGAAAAATTACTTGATTTGAAAAATCCACCAGCTAACAGATTAAAAAAATTAACTGGTGATAGAAAAGGACAATTCAGTATTCGAATCAATAGGCAATGGCGGATTTGCTTTGAATGGAAAAACAATGACGCTCACAATGTTGAAATAACTGATTATCATTAAAGGATAAATTATGGCAATAAAAAAGATGACACCCATCCACCCCGGTGAAATTCTTCTGGAAGAATTTCTCAAACCGTTTCACTTAAGCCAAAATCAGATCGCCAGGGATATCGGTGTTCCACCTCGACGCATAAATGAGATCGTTTTGGGAAAAAGAGCAATTTCCGCTAATACTGCACTTCGCCTGGCAAAATATTTTGATATGACTCCCCAATTTTGGATCAATCTGCAAACCCATTTTGATCTAGAGGTTGAAAAAGATAAAATGGAAGACAAGATCGATACCGAAGTCAAAAAATATCAAACTGTAAAAGTTTAATCATCCTAAAACAATAAGTTCACACTATGAAAACACACATCATCATAATTGCATCATTATTACTTTTAACATCCTGCGAACATAACCGTTTTGCCGATAAGATCTATTATAACGGTAATATCTGGACCGGAAACTCCCACCGCCCCAGCGCTGAATTCATTGCCGTAAAAGGAAATAAAATATTGTCTGTGGGAATTCATTATACATCCCTCCAGGGACCGGAAACGGAAATGATCAATCTTTTTGGTGAATTCGTCGTTCCGGGATTCATGGATAACCACACCCATTTCATGAGCGGCGGATTTCAGCTAATGAGTATCAATTTACGAGATGTGTCCAACAAAGATGAATTTATCCAAAAGGTCAAAGATTACGTTGCTAATGTACAGCCGGGAACGTGGATTCAAGGCGGCGACTGGGACCATGAAATGTGGGGTGGTGAACTTCCGTCAAAGGAATGGATCGATTCCTTCACTCAAGACATTCCAGTATTTCTGGGACGCTTGGATGGACATATGGCGTTGGCAAATTCCAAAGCGCTGGAATTGGCAGGCGTAACCAACGATACTCCTGATCCTCCCGGTGGTCTAATCGAAAGAGATGAAAATGGTGAACCTACGGGAATTTTACGTGATGAAGCTGAAGGACTTATTTCCGTTGTCATACCACCTGCATCGGATGAAGAAATTGATTTGGCTCTGCAGAAAGCCATGGCCTACGCCGCTTCAATTGGTGTGACGCAGGTTCATGACATGTGCTCATGGAAAGACCTGAAAACATATAAACGAAATAAGGATGATCTGACCCTGCGCATTTATGCACTTCCATGGGTTACAAACTGGAAGAAAATTATTGATTATAATAAAGATCATGGTCCCGGGGATGATATGCTCCGCTGGCACGGCATGAAGGCTATGATGGATGGCTCCCTGGGATCCCGTACCGCCTGGATGCACGATCATTATAAAGATGATCCAACCACAAAAGGATTGCTCGTGGCAGCAGACACAGTTGAATTTCGTAAAATCCTACGGGAAGTTGACAAAGCAGGAATTCAGTTCGCCGTCCATGCTATCGGCACGCGGGCCAATGAATGGATACTGGATGAATTTGATGCTATCGAAGCCGAACACGGCGAGCGGGATCGCCGGCCTCGAGTTGAGCATGCCCAGCATTTAACTCCCCGTGATATGAAACGCTTCAGCGCCAATGGCGTTATCGCTTCCATGCAGCCCACCAGTATTTATGATGACGCTGCCTGGGCTTATAAGCGCGTGGATGACAGCGTATTGGCAGGAACGTACATTTTCAGATCATTGCTTAATGACGGCGCCACCCTCACATTTGGGTCTGACTGGACAGTGACAACATTGGATCCATTGATGGGTATTTATACTGCTGTAACACGCCGGTCCCGTGATGGTAAAAATCCTGCCGGTTGGTATCCCGATGAAAAGATTTCCGTGGAAGACGCGCTGCGTTGTTACACCATCAATAGTGCTTATGCCGGATTCCAGGAAGATAAACTGGGGACGCTGGAAACGGGAAAACTGGCGGATTTTGTGGTCTTATCCAAGGACCTGCTGGTGATCAACACAGATGATATTTTAAATACAAAAGTGGTCAGGACAGTTGTGAATGGAAAAGATGTATATATTCAGTCGTATGGCAAAGACCGCATCTGGTATTAATTATTTCACAGGACTACCAATGAGCTCAAACTCATTAGCGCTTTCGATCTGCACCTGACAGAATTCACCTTTTTCAACCACACCTTTGATATGGACGACTTGGTCCACTTCGGGTGAATCATATTCTGTTCTACCCACAGAAACTGTTTCTCCCACTTCATCAACTAAAACATGCAATGTTTGCCCGATAAGTGATTGATTTTTTTCCCCTGAAATTTCCGCCTGTAAATCAAGGATAATGGCTTTGCGCTCATCTTTTACTTCTGCTGGTATATCATCCTCCAAACCAGCTGCAAGGGTTCCTTCTTCTTCTGAATATGTAAAAACACCCAAGCGGTCAAAAAGGATCTCTTTGACAAAATCATAGAGGTCATTGAATTCTGTTTCCGTCTCTCCCGGATAGCCAACGATCAATGTAGTTCGCAGTACGATCCCCGGATTGGCTGACCGCAGTTTTTCGATACGCTTGCGAATACCTTCCTGGTTCAAGCCCCGGCGCATGGATTTGAGTAGTCTGTCTGACGCGTGCTGAATCGGCATATCCAAATAATTGCACACACGGTCAGTGGCTGCCATGGCATCAATGATACGCTGGGATAAATGGGCCGGATGGGCATAATGGATGCGCAGCCACTCAACTGATTCCGGCAGCGATTCATCCAAGGCATGGATAAGATCGCTCAAGTATTTTTTTTCCGGAAGGTCCCAGCCATAGGAAGTGCTATCCTGGGCAATTATCAGCATTTCCTTTACGCCATTTTCAGCCAACCGGATTGCTTCTTCTACAATCCCTTTAATTGGCCGGCTTTTCTGCAGTCCGCGCATGAGTGGAATACTGCAAAATGAACAGCCGTTATCACAGCCTTCGGCTATCTTGATATAGGCATAATGATTCGGTGTCATGAGCGAGCGGAAGAATAATGGATCATCCTGGGCGTATTCCTTGCCCGTAATGAAGGATACGATGTCCCGGTGGTTATTGGAACCGAAAATGCGGTCGATCTCCGGGATCTCTTTTGTCAACTCATCCGGATACCTTTCAGATAAACAGCCCATGACTACCAATTGCTCAATATTGCCGGACTTTTTAAGTTCGGCAGCTTGTAGAATGGTTTCTATGGATTCTTCCCGGGCTATGTTCAAAAACCCACATGTATTTACCACAACTGTTTCTGCTTCTTCCGGAGTTTCGGTGATCTCTACTTGATTTTGCTTCAATCCGCCAACAAGGATCTCGGAATCCACCAATGCTTTCGCACACCCCAGACTGATCATGTTCAGCTTATGCATCTTCCAGCCCAAGCAATGAATGGATATATTCTCCAGGTTCAAACACTTCCAGGTCATTCAATTCTTCACCAATGCCTATAAATAAAACTGGTAAGCCAAGTTCATTTTTCAAGGCAAAGACAATGCCGCCTCGGGCAGTGCCGTCCATCTTGGTGAGTACCGCGCCGTCCAGTTTAACGCTCTTGGCAAATTCCCGAGCCTGGTGCAATGAATTTTGTCCTAAACTGGCATCGATTGTCATAATGGAATGAAGGTTGAATTCCGGAAATCGATCGCTTACGACACGTCCCATCTTTTCCAGTTCATTCATCAAATTCTTATAGGTATGCAATCTTCCGGCTGTATCCACGATGACCAAGTCAGTATTTTCAGATGTAGCAGATTGCAATCCATCAAATAATACAGAAGAGGGATCCTCTGAATTTTCATTGCACACCAAGCGGACATCCAAGCGTTTGCTCCATTGCTGAAGTTGAGCCACTGCAGCGGCACGGTACGTATCGGCAGCAACGAGCAATACGCTTTTACCTTGATTCATATAATAATTAGCCAATTTGGCTGCAGTAGTCGTCTTCCCTGTTCCATTTACACCAACAACCAATAATACAGTTGGTGATGGCAGATCCAGACTATCTTCATGCTCCAGGGAGTTTTGCATATAAGCTGCCACTTCATGGAGAAAATTATTCCTTGAATGTTTTTGAACAATCTCCATGATATCATCTACAGTTTGCAACCCGAGGTCAGCAGCTATCAACGTACCTTCCAATTGTTCAAGCGATTGGGGACTGGCCTTTTCCTGCGCCAGCTGCTGAAAAGCATTGGAAACACGATCGCGTGATTTACGTAATGCGTTGAATAATTTGCCAATCAAGGCCATGGTTTAACCCTGTTTGGAAACTTTGGAAAAAGAGCTTAAATATTTCAACAAACTATATGTCAACAAAACTGTTGCAATATACAACGTGAATACAGGTAGCCATTCCAATTGAGCTATGGGGAAAATATGTAATACAATCGAAAGAGTTGTGATCCCTGCGGCCCATTTGCCATACCAGTTTGATTGTAAAATAAATGTACTGCGATTAAGATAATAGATAGCTGGTAGAGCAATGACAATGTAACGCCCCAGGTAAAACCAGTAAAACCATGCCGGGAACAGACCTTCCATCACCAGGTAAGATGCGACAGCAAAAATAACGACAAAATCAGCGATGGGATCCAGCCATTTACCAAAATGGGTGACTTCATGTGCTCGGCGAGCAACATAGCCATCCAGTGAATCAGAGAGGATAGCCAAAATGATCAAAACAAAGGCCATGTTCCAACTTTCATTTTGGAGGTAAATGATGATTGGTATAGCCATAAACGCCCGTAAAAGACTGATCATATTGGCTGCTGTCAGAATCCGCGTGGGATCCATGAATTTTATTCTGGGATCATCCATTTGAAATAATTTTTTTCGTTTCAGCAATTAACGTGTTTTGATCCATATCAAATACACAATCGCAAAAGGTATAAATAAATTCTGTATCATGGGATATGATTAGCAGATACTTATTCTTCACATATAACTGTAAATGATGCGCCAAAGTTAAAACTTGTTCCCGGCCCAGACCAAATGTTGGTTCATCTAAAATGAGCAGATCATATTCGCAATTCAACAGCCAAATCGTCAATGACAAGCGAAGCGTAGACCACGGTAATTCAAGCGCATTCTTATCCTTGATCAGCTCCCAATCCAGTTGACAATTTTTCAGTTTCCTGATGGCATGGTTGACTTTGTGCTTATCCAATTTTCCAGCTGTCAGTAAACGTTTTACAAACGTATCCAAAGAATCTGCGCCGATCATCTTTTCCGGAAACTGTTCCAGAAATGCTATGTTGCCTTTTTCACCATTTTTACACAATGTTATTTTTCCTGATGCTGGTTGTTCAATATCGAGTAATAATTTAGCGATTGTCGTTTTACCAGAACCATTTGCGCCTGTAATCCCCAAGGCTCGAAAACCATCGATATTCAAGTTAAAATCATTGAAAAGATTTGCATCACCATTATAATTAAATGATACATTCTGACACTTGATCGACATTTCACTACCTGCATTATGTTCAACTTTTGGTAATGGCTTTATCGCTCCATTCCACTGTTTTAGCGCTTGGAGTGTCAATTCCCATTGCGTTAAACCAAACTGCAGATCATTACAGTCACTGGTTAGCCACAGGACTATACAATTCAATTCTGTAATGCGATCTTGAATATATTGCACAACTTCCTTTTTCATATCAGTATTAAGGAAAGATAATCCATCATCAATCAACACAAACTGGGGATGCACACTGAATGCTGTGATTACATTGAGCATTTCTTTTTCACCGCCGCTTAAGGTAGCCGGATGCCGATTACCGGCGCATTCAAAGAAAAGATCACCTTTCACTTTTGACAATTCATTAGCAATATATTCTTGATTCCTATTTCTGCATTCCAGTGAAAATGCTAATTCACCGGCGACTGTTGAACTGACAATCTGTGTATCAGGATTTTGGAAAACCTTTTGCACTTCATCCGGGCATTGAATAATACTTAAGTCAAAATTTTCATGATCTTTTGCCCTGCCAAGCATTTGGTTAATAAAAACCGATTTCCCGCTACCGCTTGCGCCGTAAATAATATGGAGCCCGCTTTCAAATTCGAAGGTTTCTGCAAAACTAAATTTTGGAAATGAAAGTTCAAATTGGAGTCGATCAGTCACGAATGATGCCCCGAACGATTCGTGTGGCTGAACCGAGGTTTTGGTGAATCACATCTGTAGCGGCAAAACTGCATTTCAAGAAATATTCCTTATCTGACAGCAGTTTATCTAATATTATTTTAATGTCATCAGGTGTATTGATCTCAAAACCTCCACCTGCTTTAATCAGTTCACCTGTTGCGTGAAACTGTTCATTCCGTGGACCAAATAAAACCGGCAAACGAGCGATGGCAGGTTCCATCGTGTTATGCACACCCGTAGAAAATCCGCCACCGATATAGGCAATCTGCCCATGCCAATATAAACGTGAAAGAATGCCAACTACATCCACGAGCACTACTCTTGCATTGGGAAGTTTTACTGTTTTCTTTCCCAGTCGCTTGCATTCAAATCCATGTTCACTGAAAAAATTTTCAGCACGAGTAATATAACTTTCATCAGGATCATGGGGCACCCAGATTAAAGTAGTATCAAGATGCTTTTTTAATACATCAGTTAAAGCTTCCAAAATGATAGGTTCATCTTCAAGGTGAATGCTGCCTGCGATGATGCACTTTTCACGATCTAAAACATGTTCAGTATGAGCAATTGTGAATTCATCAGCTTTTGATTTAACCTGGTCGTAACGGGGATTTCCCAACACCCTCAATACGGGGCTATGCTGCCCTTGCACTAATTTTTGCACACGCAGATAATCAGATTCATCCACTGTATAAATGGTTCTGAAGCAGCGGTATACACTCCGATAAAAATTGCGGATGATCGGTTTGAGTTTTTTGGTTCCCTTAACGAAACGCGCCGCAAATAATGTGGAATGGATCTTTCGTTTATGGGCTGACCAGATGAGGTTTGGCCAGATGTCATACGCTGCAAAAATAAGTTTCTTGGGCCTGGCAAGTTTCATTGCTCTGCGGATAGACCATGGAAAGTCATAGGGCAAATATATCTTGCAATCAATATGATCATCATGAACGTTGTTATACCCAGAAGGCGAAAAGAAACTTGTAATGATCTTGGCTTCTGGTTCCACCTCTTTTAAACCGGCTAACACAGGCCGGATCTGCTCATATTCTCCAAATGATGCCGCATGAAACCAATAACATATATCCCGGGATTTAAGCTGTGAGTTGAATGCTTTTAATTTGTTGATCGACTGTAACCGGCCGGCAAACCCAACTCGAATTTTCCTATTGAAGAAAATGCCGATCAGGGTAAGGACCATTATGAGCGGAAATATAATAATGTTATAAATCAGCTTTGTGACTAAGATCATGATGTTAAAATACTTCCTAAACAGTCGATTACTTTTTCTGGAGTTATGGATGTCATACAATACTGTACTTTACGGTAACAGGGCGTTCTTCCATTTTGTGAGCAGGGCCTGCACCACAGGCTTTCATTAGCAAGTGTAACAGATCGATCCAAGTAAGTCCCCCCGCCTGTTTCAACTGCTGTCGGCCCCATGATCATAACTGCAGGAATGTCCAGTGCTTCAGCGGCATGCATTAATCCCGTGTCGCTCCCCAATGCTACTTTGGATTTACTGATGATACACAGTGAAGCCCTTAAATCCGATTTTCCCTTTAAATTCAACACCCTGGAATTATCGATTGCTACTTGATCGCAAATAACATCTTTACCGCCTCCTAAAACAACGATTGATAATTTTGTATCTTTTAGCACGGTCGAAAAAACTGATTTATAGCTTTCTGCAGACCAAACTTTTGTTTTCCATGCCGCACTAGGAATAACAACTATGTAATCATTTTCGATACCATTTCGTTGTAACAGTTCAACCGTTTGACCCTGCTCATTATTAGAAACGGATAATGTTGTATTTGGAATTTCAGTTTGTCCATTCAATACAGGTTTTAAACAATCATGATACAATAACCGCTGACTGAATCCATCTGCAAAGTCATTGATGTGTAATTGAATGAATTTCAACCGCTTCCAGCGGGGTTTTTTATACACGAGCGTTTCAATATTCGCAACCCTCCTGCGCATGATCTGTGTGCGTAATGAATTGTGCAGATCAACAACTAAGTCATAGTCACCATCAATCCCATGGCCCAAACTGCGCAATGTTATTGCTGGTTCAGCGGGATTTATTTTAACTATACGATCAATTACCGGGTGATTTTCTAAAAGCGGCGCAAATTGACTTAACGTCATAAAATCAATCCTTGCTTCTGGAAATCGTTTTCGCAGTGTTGTCAGCGGTGATGTTGCCTGAACGATATCACCAATTGAGCTTAAACGCTGGACCAGGATGGTCCGGGGGTCAGCCATAGTTTATTTAGTATGAACGATGTACGTTAAACGCCACCAGGTCCGTCAAGGAATCTTTATATATTGAATCCGGATACACACGGATGGCTTCAAGTGCTTTTGAGCTGAATTCATCAATCTTATTCTTCGCATATTGAAAACCGCCGGTCTCATGAATTAACGTTTTCAGCTCCTTTACATCTTCCCCTGATTTATGTTTATTACGCAGGATACGTTTAATTTGTTTGGCTCCTGCTTTTGAAGAATGACTGTAACTGTGTATCAATGGCAGGGTCATAATATTGCGTTTTACATCTGCAGCAGTATCTTTTCCTGTCTTTCCTTCGCTTCCCAAGAGGTCAAACAGATCATCTTTTATCTGGAATGCCATACCAAGGTTTTCACCAAATGATGAAAGGTGTATACGGTCATTTTTTTCTTCTGAAGCCGTAATGGCACCAATCTCACAACTGGTAGAAATCAAAGAAGCTGTTTTCTGGTAGATCATTTTATAATACACATCTTCTGTCATGGATTTAGATAAACTTTTTTCGATCTGTAGTATTTCACCAGCACTCAATTTTTCCGCAGTATGCGATAATAATTCCAACGCGTCGTTATCTTTTAATTTTATCAGGTTTATCAACACTTTGCTGAATAAAAAATCACCCATGAGCACAGCGACTTTATTTTTCCAAATACGGTTCATCACCATCACTCCGCGTCTCTTTTCTGCTTCATCCACAACATCATCATGAATGAGTGTGGCAACGTGCAATAATTCGATCATTGCCGCTGCCTGGTAACTCTGCAAAGTTGGTTTACCGGTTAACCGTGCAGAAAGGATAGTCAGTATGGGGCGGATATGTTTCCCTTTATGGCGTATAAGGTATTTACCAATGGTATTCACCAAGCGTACTTCTGAGTGCAGCGCTTCTCTAAACTCATTCTCAAAGATCTTCAGGTCCTCGAAAATGGGTGCAGTGATCTGTTTTAAATTTTTTATTTCTTCACGCATAAAATTTCGTTACGATTTACCTTTATTCACCAGCCAACTTACCCCAATACTTAATTCATATAAAAGAATAAGCGGAATAGCCATTAACATTAAACTGATAGGGTCCGGCGGTGTAATTAACGCTGATAAGAATAATATTACAATAAATGCATGGCGTCGATAATGGCGCATGAAAGGCGGTGTTAATAACCCAATCATCGAAAAAATAAACACAACTACAGGTAATTCAAAAATGATACCGCTGCCCAGCATCAACCAGGTGATGAAACTGAAATAATAATTGATGGAATAATTATTTTGAATATCCCCCGTACCTAGGGAAGAAAAAAACTGTAATGAAAATGGGACCATAATTTTATAGGAAAAAACAACACCAATGAGAAAAGAAAGATAACTGAAAAAGACCAAAGGTATCATGAATTTTTTTTCACTTTTATGAAGTCCGGGGGCAATGAATTTTGCCATTTGGTATGTAATCAATGGTAGCGCGAGAATAAATCCTCCGACTATAGCCAATCCCCATTTGATCATAAACATTCCCTGAACAGTTAAAACCTGTAGATTCATCGGTGATTCAATATGTTCCGTAGGCGCTATTAAAAGGGCTATGATATCATCGATAAATAAAAATGCAATCATACCGCCAACGATAACGGCAGCCACAGATTTGATCAATCGCCAGCGTAATTCTTCTAGGTGATCTAAAAATGGCATTTCGCGGGTTTTAGTCATTGTTTAATAATGAAGCTGAAATTTCATGGGGAGATGCTTTGATGGAATCGATTGAATCTGTTTTCTTTTCCAATGCTGCCTGTTTGTCTGACGTCCAGAAATCATCCAATAATTTTTCCTGAACCAGACCCAGTACCCGGTTGCGGTGCCTTTCCAGGCGTTTGCTGTCGAGTATGCCGTTTTTACCCATTTTTTCCAAATGATCATGAATACCTGCAAATAATTCTGAAATCCCCTTTCCATCATTCGCAACCGTTGTAAAAACGGGTGGTTCCAACGTGTTACTTCTATTCACTGAATGGAGCATATTCTGTAATAATTGCGCTAATCTGTTCGCTCCTTCCCGATCAGCTTTATTGATTATAAAAAGATCAGCGATTTCGATTAATCCGGCTTTCATCAATTGAATTTCATCACCGGATTCAGGTACGAGTACTACAATTGTCAAATCGACAGCTTTAGCCACATCATGTTCACCTTGGCCAACACCGACTGTTTCAAAAATAATCACATCTTTTCCACTGGCAGCCAGGACATCTCCAACATCCTGGGCTTTTCTCGCCAAGCCGCCCAGTTCACCATGGGAACCCATACTGCGAATGAAAACACCCTCTTCCCAGATATAACGATTCATGCGGACGCGATCACCGAGCAGTGCTCCACCAGTAAAAGGACTTGTCGGATCGACAGCTATAACACCAATAGATTTACCATTCTCTATAAATTTATTGATCAACTGGTCTGTAAGTGTACTCTTCCCTGCTCCAGGCGGACCTGTTATACCAATACGGATTGCGTCGGAACTGAATTCATGGAGATCAATGAAAAATTCATCATTTAACGATTCGTCAAATTCAATTCGGCTAATGACTCGCGACAACGTACGATGATTGTTAGCCCGTACGCCTTCCAAAGTCCGTTTATTCATGGTGTGAAATTTAGGAAATTAAGCGAATGCCCGGCAAAAGGCAGAATAATCGAAAATGGTCAGGGTACGGCCCTCGCGCGTAACTAATCCTTTTTCTTCCAGCAATGATAGTGTTCGTGATACAGTTTCCCTGGAAGTACCGGCCATATTCGCAATATCCTGTTGGTATGGAAGATTATGAATATTTACGTTACCATTTTTGATCTTGCCCAGTTCCTCTGAAAGACGAACAAGTGTCATGCCGATGCGATGTTCAACGTCGCTTAAAGAGAGGCTTTCAATTTGCTGATCACTCTTTCTCAATCGCCTGGCTAACTCCTCCAGAAGGCTGATTGCAATTTTTGGAAATGTTTGTAAAATATCCAAAAAGTCATTCCTGGATAAAGTCAGTACTTGAGCATCATCTAAAGCAACGACGTTAGCAGATCGCTCTTCGCCATCGAGCAATGACATTTCTCCAAAGAAATCTCCTTCACCAAGCATAGCTAGAATGACTTCTCGGCCATCATCACTTAAACGCGTGATTTTGACACTGCCATTAGCAATGACAAAAAATGTTTCGCCCATGGTTTCTTCGAGAAGGATCATTTGTCCTTTGGCGTAAGAACGAGATACCATTTTATCTGACATGGTGATAAAATCTTTATCGCTTAAATCTTTAAAAATGGGAACAGTGTGCAGGAGTTCATTTTTATCCATGGATAAAAATACACGATTTTTAGTGCATTTCAAATCATGAAAATCAATAATTCTTTCTTTGGGTTTTTACTAATTAAACGATAATTTTCGAGCCGAAATTTTCATTGAAAAGGATATTAAATTTATGGATAGACATGCCCAGCAGTTTAAGCGGGAAAGACAAGATAAAAAGCGGCGCGAAAATAATATCGCTGCTATGTCCAAATTACGCAGTGTAGTAAAGAATGTTCTGACCTCTACCAAACATGATGAGGCAGAAAAGCTTTATAAGGAAGCCGTTAGTATCATCGATAAGGCCGCCGGCAAAGGTTTAATAAAAAAGAATACAGCTGCGCGGCGTAAATCCCGTATTACACGTCATTTGAATTCGTTGGCGTAAAAAGGAAAATTCATCAACAAACAAGCCCCGCAACAACGGGGCTTGTTTGTTTGATTGACTGATTCGTTGATGTTGATTGAGTCCAATCATCCATGCATCCAATCAAGTTTTTATCCTTCTGATATCTGGTAATTCGGTGCTTCCTTAACGATGCGCACTTCATGAGGGTGATTCTCCTTCACCCCCGCAGCAGTGATCTGTATAAATTCAGCATTCTTATGATAGGCCTGCAGGTCTTTCGCTCCACAATAACCCATGGAAGCTCGCAAACCGCCCATGAGCTGATGAATCGTATTACGAACTGAACCCCTGAATGGTACAATCCCCTCAATTCCTTCCGGCACCAGTTTATTTGCTTCCGCGCCTTCCTGGAAATAACGGTCACCGCTGCCTTCTTTCATGGCGCCCATGGAACCCATACCGCGATATGCTTTATATTGCCGGCCTTCATATAAAATAGTTTCACCCGGACTTTCTTCCATACCGGCTAAAAGGCTGCCCAGCATAACCGATTCAGCTCCAGAAGCCAGGGCTTTGGCAATATCACCACTGTAGCGAATTCCGCCATCTGCAATAACAGGTATATCATTTTTTGCTGCAGCATCTACACAGTTCATTACAGCTGTTAATTGGGGAACACCTACTCCGGCAATGACGCGGGTAGTACAACTTGCCCCGGCGCCAATGCCTACTTTTACACAGTCGACGCCAGCATCTATTAATGATAATACAGCATCAGCTGTGGCTACATTGCCGGCGATAAGCCCAATATTATTACCCAGTTTTTTCTTGATGGTTTTTACATTTGCCAACACACCGGCAGAATGGCCGTGAGCAGTATCGATAATTAATACATCCGCATTGACTCCAGCCAGTGCTTCGGCCCGTTCCAATGAATCTGCACTTACACCTACAGCAGCACCAACACGCAAACGGCCGTTATTATCTTTACATGCATTAGGAAAATCTTCTTTTTTCTGGATATCCTTTACAGTAATTAATCCAGCCAGTTTACCTTTTTTATCCACGACTAAAAGCTTTTCAATACGGTGTTCCTGCAGGATGTCCCGGGCTTTTTCCAATGTAGTGCCCACTGGAACGGTGACAAGATTTTCTTTGGTCATACAATCGGATACTTTTAGATCAAGATTAGTTTCGAAACGAATATCGCGATTGGTAAGAATGCCGACAAGTTTATCATTATCCAAAACAGGTAGGCCGCTTACGTGGTAATGGGACATGGCTGCTTTCGCTTCCCGAATCGTTTTATCTTTATCCATAGTAATCGGATCCATGATCATTCCGCTTTCAGAACGCTTGACAAGATCGACCATACTTACCTGGTTTTCTATGGTTAAATTTTTATGAATAATACCCATACCGCCTTCACGAGCCAGGGCAATAGCCATCCTGCTTTCAGTCACTGTATCCATGGCGGCACTCAACAGTGGTATATTCAATGAAATATTTTTTGTAAGCTTTGTACTTATATCGACTTCCCGCGGAAGTACAGTTGATTTCTGCGGAACAAGCAGCACATCATCAAACGTAAGGGCATTTTCGAATGGTGGTCTATTTTTCAATGTTACTCCAAGTTTACTAATTTATTTACGCTATCAACTATTTTACCGCTGCGCACCAAGCCGGCGATAGTAGTCATATCTTCATGCAGGGGATGATCTCCTTTGGAAAAGCGAACGTGGCGCTTCAACAGGTTTATCACTTTTGCAGTGCCAATTCCAGGCTGCAGCCTTTTATGGAATTCTGCTGTGGCTGTACCTGCAACATAGAGTTCGATGGCTAAAATCTGGGTAACGTTTTCAATGATGCGCAAACATTTTCGGCCGGCCCACGGTGCCATGCTGACCAAGTCTTCTTGCCCAGCCGATGTGGTTATTGAATCCACCGCAGCCGGGTGGGCCAATGTTTTATTTTCAGAGGCCAGTGACGCTGCGGTTACTTGGGCCATCATAAAGCCCGATTCCAAACCGGGGTTATGAGCCACAAACATGGGGATTTTATCATCAATGCCCTTCATGAAAAAATGGATACGGCGTTCAGAAATGGCGCCAATTTCAGACATGGAAATGGATAATGTGTCCAATGCCAGGGCGACAGCTTCAGCGTGAAAATGGCCGCTGCTGCGAATTTCATTAGCTGAAAAAATAAGGGGATTATCACTGACACTGTTGGCCTCATTTTCGACTATATTTTTTGCAGATTTATACAATTCCCTGCTGGAACCATGAACGTGGGGAATACAGCGGAAACTGTAGGGATCTTGGATGCGTTCACAATCTGCATGATCATCCACAATGGAGCTTTTATCAAGCAACCTCCAGACATTACCCGCAGACTGCAACTGGCCTTGATGTTTCTTTAATTTATGTATTTTAGCTTCGAATACGTTACGGCTGGCCAGGCTGGCTTCCACAGACATAGCACCGGAAATATCTGCTGTCTTCAACACATTTTCTGCTGCAAACAACGCTTTAATACCCAAAGCTGAGGACACGTGTGTGCCATTGATCATGGCCAGACCTTCTTTGGCTTCCAGCACCAGTGGTTCCAATCCTGCTTCCTTGATGGCCACCAACGCCGGCATGATACGGTCCTGGAAATGGACATTGCCTTCACCGATAAGTCCCATGGCTAAATGAGCTAACGGCGCCAGATCACCGCTGGCTCCCACTGATCCCTGCCGGGGAATGACCGGTAAAATGTCGTGATTAATAAAATTTATTAATTGCGTTGCCAGCACCGGCCGCACACCACTGTACCCTTGGGCAAATGTCATGAGCTTCAAGATCATGATCAGCCGCGTTATTCCGGCATCAAAGGGTTTGCCCACACCGGCCGAATGACTGCGGACCAGGTTCAGCTGTAATTGCTTCTGGTCTGATTCCGGAATGGAAACCTGGCTCAATTTACCAAAACCGGTATTGACACCATAAATATTGATACCGCTGGCGAGAAGTGTTTTGAGATTTTTGTGAGATTGCTTGATTGCTTGACGAGCGTCAGGAGTCAAGCGAACCTTCCCGGGCGCATTTAGAAAGGACTGCAAATCTGCAGTATGCAGGAAAGCCTTCGAAATAGGCAGGGTACCCATTGGGGAATTTAGGAGGAGTAATCAATACAATTAAATATCATTTATACTTTATTAAATTCACATATGTCCAATCCACAAATTTCAGTTATTGGCTTTCCTTTAGATGAAAACTCCTCATTCCTAAAAGGACCCGCTAAAGCACCTGATGTTATCCGGGAAAACCTTAATTCGTATTCCATTAACCTCTGCGCTGAAAATGGTGTTGAATTTAGAAATAATGACTGCTGGAATGATGTGGGCAATGTTGAATTAACAACTGGTGCTGAAGCTATGGATCAAATTGAAAACAGCATTCGCGGTTTATTAGATAAAGGAATTAAACCGCTTTCCCTTGGAGGCGATCATTCCGTTACATTTCCCATTATGAAAGCATTTGCTGAAAAGTATGATAATTTGAATATTTTTCATATTGACGCCCATCCGGATCTTTTTGACAATTTTGATGATAATCCATTTTCACATGCCTCCCCTTTTGCCCGGATCATGGAAAATGGTTTGGTGCATAAACTCGTGCAAGTGGGCATTCGCACAATCAATCCTGCGCAGCAAACACAAATTGACAAATTCAACGTTGAAGTTCACGATATGATCAATTTTGACTCATCCATGAATTTTGATTTTGATGGTCCGGTATATATTTCTATCGACTTGGATGGGCTCGACCCCGCTTTTGCCCCGGGCGTTTCCCACCATGAGCCGGGCGGCCTTTCCACTCGAGATGCTCTGCAGATGATCCAAAACCTGGATCATGAAATTGTTGGCGCTGACATTGTGGAATACAACCCCGACCGAGATATAAACTCCATGACCGCTATGGTCTGCGTGAAGCTATTGAAAGAGCTTTTGGCGAAAATGTCATCTTAAAATTGTGACCGACAGCGACTTCGAAAACAAAGCCGAACTCCATAAACACTTTTCCACCCATTGTTTTAATGAAGCGTGGAAATTGATTGATAAAGAAAATCGTTCTAATGAAGAAAATGAAGAAATGGTGCACTACGCCATGGCATCATTATTTCATTGGTCCAAACGGGAAGATTGTACTGATAGACATAAAAGCATTGGCTGCTGGCAGGTGTCCCGCTGTTATGCTTTGGCCGGCGACTATGAACAGGCTGAACGTTATGGAAAACTGTGTTTGGAATTCAGCGAAAAAGAGGAACCATTCTATTTAGGTTACGCCCATGAAACATTAGCAAGAGTACATGGATTAAATGGTAATACAGATTTAAAAGATAAACATCTCCAAATAGCAAAAGAACTGTGCCATCAAATAATAGATAAAGATGAGACTGACCTGATCAGCGCAGACCTAAAAACAATCAGCTAATCAAACTTTCAATATTTGAAAAAGTTTGCATGCGCACGGGAATAGTATCACTGAATGCGGAGCCATAGCGCTTTTCTACAATGCGCTCATCCATAACTATAAACATTCCTTCGTCTTCAATAGTGCGTATCAAGCGCCCAAAGCCCTGTCGAAATCGAACCACTGCCTCAGGCACGCTGAAATCCATGAAAGAATTTCTGCCCTGCAGCTGGAGCATATTGCTGTAGGCTTTTACTTTTGGTTCAGTGGGCACACTGAAAGGTAATTTGGTAATGATCAATATTTCTAATAAATCACGGGGTAGATCCACTCCTTCCCAAAACGCATTTGTACCCAATAAAATTCCGTTTTCTGTCCTGTGCATACCCTTGAGCATGGCGAAGCGGGATGATCCACCCACCTGGGCAAAAATGGGCAGGTCGCGCCCTCCCGGTTTAATATGCAATTCATGATACACTTGATTGAGTGCCTGCCGTGAAGTAAACAAAGTCATGATCCGTTTACCAAAATGTTTATGGCATTCATATATCACATCAGCAATCAGCCCCGGGTTCTGGCCATTTTTCCCCTGGTATTGATAATATCGTACCTGGTCTTCATAATAAAATGGGCTGTGAAATTCTGCAGTATGGACCAAATCATTATCCAAAAGTGCCAATCCGGTGCGCTGCAGGAAATATTCAAAACTTTCTTCAACCCGCAATGTTGCTGATGTTAAAACACATTGTTTAATGGATTGTAAAAAAGATTCCGCCAGGTCCTCGGCAATATCAATGGGAGCTCCATTGACAGAAACGTGCAAGTCTTTTCCACCACCACGTCCCTGGCGATATTGGCCCTGCTGCCAGTATACCCAGCCATTTTGCTGATCATGGGTCAGCAAGGCAATTTCTGTTTGCAATCCAACAATGGCTTCCATGCTGTGTTCAAATAATTGTATCATGTCGCCCAGTTCTTCTTTACCAGGGTCCAATTGCTGTAATTGGCCCAAAATGCCTTTAAGCGCTTCACTGATTTCAGCAAGGGCTAATTCAAATTCCTGGATCTGTGCAAATATAATGCTATAGCCCTCCTGCAAATTATTCAGCATAATATGCTGGGGATAAGGTACATCCTCATTAATTTTGTCCGTAATTGAATTTGCAAGATCATTGAAAAATACCTGACCATAGTTTCGGGAAGTAGTACAACCATTTTGTAATGCTGTATAATGCATTTTCAATTCAGGATTATCATCATTAAGCATTTCTATTTTTTGCGTCCAGCGCTTGGCACTGGTTGTATTGGGATCCATGATATCCAGGATGGCGTTCAACTTAAACATATTCACTTCTAAAGAAAGTTGGTCATAAGCAACATCAACAAGATTATGCGCTTCATCAATTATGACAGCTTCATACTCCGGCAGCAAACCCGGGTTATTCATATTGGATAATAGTAGCGCATGATTTACGATGATCACCTGCGAATCATGAACTGCCTGGCGTAGTTGACCAAAATAGCAGCCATTATTGCCAGAGCATAATGACGTTGTACAAAATCCCGGTTCGCTCTGGATCATTTCTGCAATCCTGTAGGGCCGGTGCCCCCAGAATCCAGCGCATTCGGACAGATCTCCAGTCTGGGTTTGATGGAGCCACGCGATCACAGGAAATAATGATTCAACTTCATTTTTGCGCAGCAATTGATTGGCATCAGCAATAAGCCAGTTGAGCCGTGTTAAGCAAATATAATTACTCCGACCCTTGAGTATCATGGCGTGGAGCGGTACATCCAATGCTTGCGCCAATAGCGGTAAATCCTTATTGAACAGCTGATCTTGTAAATGTTTGGTATGGCATGAAATAACTACAGGAGCATCATTATTTTTGCTGAAAGCTTTTTGCAATGCAGGGAATAAGTAAGCCATGGATTTACCCAGTCCTGTACCTGCTTCAATGGCGCAATAACTTTGTTCCATATTGATCATTTGAGACACGTATTCACCATATTTTTCCTGCGCATTGCGGACTTCAAACGTATCCATTACCCGGCTTAACCGTCCGCCATCAGCAAATACATCCGCTACGGTTAATTCAGATAAATCACTCTTACCGTTAGTTGTAAATACATTACTGTACAATTGTTTATCTATTTCAGATTCCATCAATCCTGTTTTCAGATTGCCTGCTCTTTTCAGAGCTTCACTGATATTGATATATAACGGTTTATTATGCAGATCATGATTTTTCGATACCGCCAATATTTTGGAGAATACCTCCAAAGGATAACTGGCAGCTTCATGGACCAAATGTTGAAATATCATTCCTGTATTTTCCGTATCCGCTTCTGCCCTGTGAGCTCCTACTGCGGACAGGTTGTAGAATTCCGCAATTGACCCCAGACTATGGGTGGGATGGAAAAACAAAAATGTGCGGGCCAAT
This sequence comes from uncultured bacterium, assembly GCA_964582455.1. GTDB lineage: Bacteria > Fidelibacterota > Marinisomatia > Marinisomatales > TCS55 > UBA2126. The sequence goes on from CAZORD010000025.1 coordinate 22,506, forward strand.
TGGAGGGTATCGTATAATGGGTGTTCAACAATTTTTTTGTCATAACGCTCACATAAATTGTTTAAGAAATTAATGTCAAATGAAATGTTGTGGGCAACGAGGGGAAATTCTTCCAGGAAATCGATAAGATCATCAACGATATTGAGTTCAACCGGGGCGTCAGAAACCATGGCATTGGAAATACTGGTAATGTCAGTAATAAATGAATCAATTTGACGTTCAGGATTTACTAAAGTGACAAAGCGGTCCACTGCCTCACCGCCTTCAAATTTGATTGCGGCAATTTCGATAATGCGGTCATTGTCCGGACTTAAGCCCGTTGTTTCAAAATCAAATGCTATATAAGTGGAGAGATCGAGATCACGGAAGAGTTCTTGACGATTCATTACATTCCGGTAAATACGCGGACAACGTCAATCAGTAAGGATGGTTTTTTGCGAACGGCGATGGAAAAAAGTTTAAGCAGGCTGCGACTATCTTCTGAAACAGCGGAAATTCCATCGGCTATGCGGTTCAAGTCATCATCCGTAAAACGGAAAATGGTTTCTTTAATACGGTAAAAGCGTTCGTGGTTCTTTCCGCCGATTTTATGCCATTCTTTTTCATACGCAGCTAGGTTTTTTTGTGTTGGGCCGCCATTATGCAGTGCTTTTACGGCTGTTTCCGCCGCCAGTAAACCGCTGCGCATGCCGGGCACAATACCACCTCCAGTTACAGGATTGACAGTATGCGCGGCATCGCCCACGAGCATGAGCCCATCCATGACCATTTGCTTAACAGTTTTATCAATTGGAATACCACCCACGACGGTAGTCAACACTGAAGCATGGGGATATTTCCAGGTTAGGAATTCATCCAGAAATGTGTGGGCCGCTTTACCTTCTTTCGCATAATACCCGGAAATAGCCAGGCCGATATTGGCTTTATGCTTCCCTTTGGGGAATACCCATAAATAACCACCGGGAGCCCATTTGCGTGATAAATAAAAATCAAACATCTGGTCATCCACATCGATGCCCGTTACCGTCTTCTGGATTCCGCATTCCATATCCTTAAGCTTTACGACTGTTTTTAATCCTGCCCAGCGCCCGACCCTGCTTTCCACACCATCTGCACCTACAACAATTTTGGCCCGTTTTTCAAACCGGTCACCAACATGAGTTCCTTGCACTCCTACAACCTTATCATCTTCAATAATGAGTCCATCTATATAAGCTTTGGTTACTATTTGAGCTCCTGCTGCAGATGCATATTCAGCAAGGTCATAATCAAAAATACGGCGGTCGAGAATATACCCTTTTTGCTGTAAATCGAATTCAACAACCGTTTCATTAGGCGCTATTAATTTAATGCGGTTGATAGTGGATGCGATCCAACGTGGATCCGGTTCATGAAATATACGCAGGCCGGCATCACTTACAGCTTCCCCGCAGCGGACGGGCATACCTATATCACGGTCTTTTTCTAAAAGTAATACAGAGAGTCCGCCTTCAGCAGCTACCCTGGCAAACGTCGAGCCGGCGGGTCCTCCTCCAACGACGATACAGTCGAATTCATTTTGATCTTTCCACATTTTAAGCCGCGGCTTTAGAAGTTTTTTTAGGATCAGTCTGGCTTAAAACTTCAATGGGACACACAAAAACACAAAGGTCGCAATCGATACAAATATTATGATCAATCATAATATCAGCTTCTTTGACTTCGATACAATCAACGGGGCATACACCTACACAGCAACCGCAATAATCACATTTATTATCAGCTATTTCAATCATGGTCTACAGCAAACGTTGGAAAAACGATATTGAACCTAAAGTAATGATATGTACGTAAACCAAAAAAGAGAATTGATAAAGGAATCAACAACCAAGGTAAGCGCACAGATACAAACATGGCTGCTATAAATACGGGATAAATGCGGGCACGCTCAATATGACGCTTATGCTCCGGGAATACAAGTGCAATCATATAAAAAGGGGCTATGACAGCAGCAGTTGTACTGACCACAGGATCATCATATACAATTCCATAAAATACACTTACTATCACCAGTAACAAGCAGACTGCAATCAAACTTTTGCCGGGCTGATAACCTTTTTCAGGGATAGAATCCAGATCGATTTGATAGATTAATATCAGAGAGATGTACACTAATAAATATGGAAAAAATGATTTCAGTGAATTCAAGAATTCTCCATTTAACCAGCTCAACCAGCCCCACCCTGTCATAAATAATAATAATCCAATAATGGTATGGTTTATAATTACAGCGGGATTTATATCATTGCTTACAAATGAAAATTTTTCATTCCTGAAAATAATGGTCATTAACCCTGTTACAATCAGCAGTGTAATTAATCCAACTCCAGCCAATGATATGTCCCAGTATGTATATCGATCAAGGGATTGCTGTTGAGCGCTGGTACCTGAGGTCATCATGATCCATACAGCAAACCAATTCAACGGTTTCAGTTTCATGAGGCCATCCAGCTTTTCTGAAAACGTAGACAGCCTTTTATAAGCAGCTGATCCAGGCGGAACTATGCGAGCAATAATCATTGGATTAATTTAATTCCAAAAA
>CAZORD010000026.1:0-21681 GCA_964582455.1 uncultured bacterium
TGAACCCAATACACCCACTCCGGAATCCAATGCATTCAACAATTGGTCTCCATATTGTTTTAGCGTATTCATATCCAACGCGTCAGTTTCAAGAACAACAATTTGTTTTCCACCAGATTCATTTGCAGATGAGGCAATCTGTTTTGCATTAAATGAAGATGCAGATTTCTGTTTTTGCTTTAATGATTTTTCCAGATCCTTTTTAGATTGCATCAGTTGATCAACGCGTTCTCCAAGATCATCTATTGAACTTGTTAATTTTGATTGTAAGCCCGCTAAAATATCTGCTTGATGCTGAACAAATTCAATTGCTTTAGGCCCTGTTACAGCTGCAACTCTTCTAACACCAGATGCGAGGGAAGATTCTTCTGTGATCTTAAATAATCCGATATCTCCTGTTCGTTCCACGTGGGTTCCGCCGCACAGTTCCTTGGAAAAATTGCCTATGGATAAAACTCGCACCGTATCACCATATTTCTCGCCAAAAATGGCTACAGCGCCCTCTTTACGTGCATCTTCAAAATCTTTGACTGCTGTTTGAACGTCTGTGTTTTCCAAAATCTCTCTATTCACTATGGATTCAATTTGGCGAACTTCTTCAGCGGTGATTTTTTCATGATGTGTCAGGTCAAAACGCAGATAATCAGGATGTACCAATGAACCGGCCTGGTTCACATGTTCTCCCAATACTTCTTTCAATGCAGCGTGCATTAGGTGTGTAGCAGTATGATTTTTACGGATATTTTGGCGGCGCTGATAATTGACTGAACACATAACAATGTTGCCAGCATTTCCTTTTTCAAATTCACCGGAACAATAATGAATGAAAACATCATTCTCTTTTAATACATCATTAACAATCAAGTCAATGCCCGCACCTTTAATTGTACCAGTATCTCCTATTTGCCCGCCTGATTCAGCATAAAAGGGTGTTTCATCCAACACGAGGAGTACTTTGTCATCCATTAAACAAAACCGTTTAATGCTGGCTTCGGATGTTATTTGTTTATAACCAAGGAAAGTTGAATCGTCTCCTTCGCTGACTGTTGTCCATCGAATATTTTGCATATCTGCTTTGAATTTACCTGATTCCTTTGCTCTTTTGCGCTGTTCATCCATCGATTTTTTGAATCCATCTTCATCCACCTTTAAGCCATGTTCCTGGGCCATGAGCTGAGTAAGATCCAATGGAAAACCATAAGTATCGTATAGTTTGAATGCTTCATCCCCTGGGATTGTTTTACCTTTTAATTTGTTTAATAATTTATCAAAGTGCAGAATTCCACGATCGAGAGTTTCATTGAATGATGCTTCTTCTGCTTTGATCACTTTAGAAATATGTTTTTGTTTTTCGATTAATTCCGGGTATGCCGCGCCCATCAAAGTGCTGACCGTATCTACTAAATTGTAAATAAAAGGTTCCTGTTGATCCAGCTTACGGCCAAACCGGGCAGCTCTGCGCAGGATTCTGCGCAGCACGTAACCCCTGCCTTCATTGGAGGGTAATGCTCCATCAGCAATGGCAAAGGATAACATACGGATATGATCAGCAATCACCTGAAAAGGAGCTGGATTATCCTTACTTGATTTTCCCGTTAATTCTTCTGTTTTTTCAATGAGCGGCAAAAACAGATCTGTATCATAATTACTATTTTTTCCTTGCAGAACAGTTACAATCCTTTCCAATCCTGCACCAGTATCTACATGTTTTGCAGGCAGGTCTTCCAACGTACCATCTTCCAAACGATTATTTTGAATGAATACCAAGTTCCATAATTCCCAATATTCATCTGATTTATTCACACCAACAGCAGATTGATTGGATGGATCATCGCCAATATAGTAATGGATTTCAGAACAGGGGCCGCAAGGGCCGGTTGCACCCATTTCCCAGAAATTATCCTTCTTACCGCATTTTAACACCCTTGCCGGATCGATATCCGTCACCTTGGGCCACAATTCAAATGCTTCATCATCATCTTCATAAACGGTTGCCCAGAGGCGTTCTTTATCCAACCCCCACTCTTCTGTAAACAATTCCCAGGCCCACTCAATGGCTTCAGCTTTATAATAGTCACCAAAAGACCAATTACCCAACATTTCAAAAAATGTGTGGTGAAATGTATCAAAACCGACTTCTTCAAGGTCATTATGTTTGCCGCTGACGCGGATGCATTTCTGGCTATTGACCACACGGAGGTGTTTGGGATTTTGCTCATCCAAAAATATTGGTTTAAACTGGTTCATTCCAGCATTGGTAAATAATAGGGTTGGATCATCATGGGGAACCACAGGAGCACTGCGCACAAATTCATGGCTCTTTTCCTTGAAAAAATCGATGAATGATTTACGGATGTCTGCTGCGTTCATTAGAGTGAAAATGACGTTTCAATTGTTGTCAGGTTAATGGTTTCATCGGGACTATCCACATCTCCATCGCCGTCTAAGTCCCTAAAAGATCTTTGGAAAGTATAGTTAAGCATCAGGCCGGATGCAATTTCAATTCCTGCTGTATATCCCATTATAGTTCCTTCAGTATACTCAAAATCAAAAGGATTGGGTACATTACGCTGCTGGTAATACATGCGGGCGTATTTCAATCGACTGATACTTTTGGTGAGATTCAACGAAGCCAGGAAGCTTTTATTTTCAGATTCAATATAATCTGCTTCAATATCATCCCAATTCTTACCAACAAGGTTTTGATATGATGCACCTGCTTTTAGAATGGATCCAATCTTTATGCCTAAATATGCATAATAACCCTTTTGCTCTCCATAGCGGCCTAATTTTGATTCTTTGGTAACTACTCGAGTTTTACCAAGAGACGTAACAAAGGTTGAACGTTCCAAGTCATAAGCCCTGTTCCAATAGCTGAATTCAAACTGTCCCTTGGGTATCATCCTGTATTCAAGGTTAAACGACGCCGGTCCAAAACTGCTGGCAATTCCCAGGGGAACCAGGCCCATACCGAGGTTCAGTGATTCGCCATCCCCCGGATGCACAGTTTTTCCTACCATCTGCGCAGCCTGGGCATAGACCGTAATCACCATATTGTCCTGGGCGACGATAGGATAACCAAAATCAATGGCTATTGCTCCGATGCGATCAGGGGATGTTTTTACATTTAACGGTTCCGGCAGCAATGTTGCTTCAGGGTCAGGAAGTGAATCATAAAATGGCTCATTGCTGAAGTCTTGCCCAACGGCAGCGCCCAAATCATCCCAAAATGTATGGATAGCCTCCAAATCATACACATCGGGAAGGCCATCACCATCCCGGTCAAATTCTGAATCATGATTATCCGCCAAACCATCGCCATCTGAATCCAACCAATAATCGTCATTGCTTGGAAAATGATCTACCAAATCAGGACGGCCGTCATCATCTCCATCTTTTAAGCCAAGATATTGATTGCGATCCACAACTATAGAGACAGCAACGGGCAGAGGAATCAATTTTGGCAAGCGAAAGCGGCCGCCAACAACACCTATATTTTGTTTAAAATCATTAATAAATCCTTGAGCAGTACCCAATTTGTTTTTCACTCTGATATCCAAACCGATATTTCGCACCGATGGATACTGGACAGCATTGGAATACCCGCTTACCAAAATACCATACCCCAAGTCAACACGATCTAATGCGCCAATTTTAAAATAGAGAGGATCTGACGTTTTTCCATAACTGAGGTAGTATATTTTATCTATGAGCGTATTTTTTGCTCTCGCGCCTGAAGAAAAGTCCCAGTTCTCATCATACACATTGCCGTCCTGGTCGAAATAAAACACAAGATCCCAGGCAATATTGAATTTCCATAGTGGAGTCACGGGACGCAAGGCAACTTGATTCCAAACCTTGCCATCTATTGTCACAGTTCCAAAAGCACCTGTTGTATTGTTTTGGCCATTGAGCAGTGCTGAAACAAATATTATATAGAGGATGATTTTATTTTTCATCAGAGAGAAATATTCAGCATGGAAATTACCGTTTAGACTCTTCTTTATTCAACCGCTAAATCCTTAACTTTAGGATATCAATTGATATTGTAAATGCACGAATCATTAAAATACACTGACCTTGTTACCAAGAATCGAGATGAATTGCGAAACCTCATCCAGGACTTATCGCTGGAGTTACAGCAGCGCATGGAAGGTGGTGAAGATATTGATACAATTTTAGATGAAGAAAACCCCTTCTCTATTTTCGAACCGTTTATGGAGTCGGTTGAGTTTCCAATCCTGGTTATTACTATGATAAATAATTTCCAATCGGACACAATCATGAATACGATTTTGGATGCTCTTGAAAAGGGAATTAAAAAATATAAAACACAAAATTAATTTTATTTTTAAGATGTCATTTTCTACGTCCGACGCCTATGAAAATCTATTTAATTCTTCAACATATGTGGACTGCAATCTATTTAAAATATCAAATGGGCAATGCAATACTTTCAAGTGTTTATTTTTCGAATTGATTCTATCAGTTTTCTATAAACTAGAAAACTAATATTGATGAAATAATTATCAATTATTTATTTTTTTGCAAAGTTACCTTCTTTTACTGTAACAGAAATCTGTCCACACTCACTGGAATAGTTCTGACCATCACCGGAAACTGCTTCAACAGTGTATTGATAAGTTACGATTTGAGATCCACAGCATAAAGTTACATCCGTATCAATAAAAGTCGTATCTGTAATTCCACTTGCTATAATTGCAAAAGTTGATTGGTTAGGTTTTTTTCTCCTGATGATATAAGTTACATTGCTATTGTATGGTTCACTTGCATTCCACATAAGTTCAGGATGATTATTGTTTGGTGTATACGAAAGATTATGAGGAATTGTTGGCTGAAAATGATCATACGCAGGTATTGTATTATTTTTTCGATTTCCATCCCAAATGCCTACAGTAGAATCTTGAGAGATTCCATACCATGTAGTACCATTATAATGATCTCGATGTTCAAAATGTGAAGTACCTGCATTCCACCTAATTATAATATCCGCTGTATTGTAACCAGTCCCAAAACTATTCAAATCTTGGTAATCACAATCTCTCCAGTCAATATATACAATGTTTGAACCCATTTGAAGTTTGTACTTGCCATGGACAATCGTTCCATCTTCACCACTTCCAGGGCCATCGTCCGTAATAAAGTCCAACCAAAATGGCGAATACCCAGTAAGTGTAATATTTAATAAATCGTTATCTGAACAGATTGTCCATCCTTCATTAATTCTGTTCCAGGCGGTTCCTTGGGATGTTAAATAAACAGTATTTCCAACTGGTATATCATCAATTTTAATTTCCCCAGGCATAGGAGGATTGGAGTACGCAATACATGTGATGAATAGCCCAATAACTATGCTATTTTTATTTTTTTTGCAGGACGATACTTCCTTTTTATTATTTTAAAAGTGTAATCTTTTTTACTTGAATCATATCTTGCTGGTTGATAGACAAAAAATAAATCCCGGAAGATGAATTTTGCGGTGTCCAAGTAAGAATGTGAGATCCCTGAGCATAATACTTTGAGGTAATTGTTGTTATAAAAGCGCCATTTAGATCAAATACATCAATTTGAGTAAATCCGGGATGAATGTTCTCCCATTCTAAATTAATGGTTGCATTAAATGGATTAGGATAGGCGCTGATAATATTGAAATGTTCCGGGTTCCAGGATTCGATGTTATCTTTAATACTCAAGGGATTCGTATTATTATACCATGATCGTAATTGAACCGCCTGATCTTCCAAGTTCATCAATGCCGACTGGAATGTAGTATCGGCAACGGTAATGAGGGCATAAATGACTTCAGTGGAATCTCCAGCAATCAGATCAAAATTACCGGTGCTGGTAATAAAACCTGCTTCTCCTTCAGAACCTCCGTTATCGTTATATCCATTAAATATCCAGCCTTCCCCCGTTGCCGGATCACCATCGAATGTAAATGTTGTCGTTTCATGTGTTAGAGGGTGTATGATGGGTTGACCATTAAGCATTAATCCTAAGGAAATGTATCGTAACTCTTCCAGCGTATTAGGTAAATATATTAGGGTATCACTTACAGGGTAGCGATCCGACAAAACGTACATTCCTGCTGTTGTCAGCAAATTTCTGGCATCCTGGATAGTGTGACCAAAGGCAATCGCTGTACTATCAGGCTCATAGACCGCAGGTCCCTGTAACATCAGGTAGGTGCAGGCCCTGGGAAGCAGTCCAGTTTGAATACCATTATAATAATTGTACATGTAGTTCCCATTGGGATTATAACCACCAAGATTACTCATTGGATCCACCAAATCTACATCTAACCAGAAAGTTATTGCAGCATCCAGGATATCAGCATTACCCCGATTAAATATCCGGTATCGAAAGAAGAGAATGTTCTCGAATCCGGGAGTATTTGCATAATCCCAAACAGTTTCATGAATCTCCAAAGGAGTTGGGTCAGAATACGGCCAGCCCCTGTAATCATCTCCAGGATGGGCATCGTTGTACACCATATAGGTAGTTTGATCACCGATGACTAACGGAGAGCCATCGAATTGGTGAGGCGCTCCCCATTGGACAGGCCATTCATCATAATCCGGATCTCCCGTATTACTGGATTGATCTATATGATATACTCGATACAGGGTTGAATCTTCCGGTTGGACAAGAATAGCGGCCTGACCATCAATTAAAGGACCTTCACTGAAATCAGGTATCCACATGCTGGTGGATCCGATAAGGGAATCGTTCATAATCCCGTTAATCCATAAACCATGAGCGAAAATGATTTCCTCATCACCAGCCATCCAGCGGATTGCCGATCCATTACTATGTTGCCAATCCAGCATTCCAATATTAGTTATTTTTGCAGTCATCGTTGCTGTGGTAATAAGATGGGAATCATATTGAACATCCCATTGAGACCATAAAATAGAAACAAAAGAAAATATAATGAAAAATGGCTTATTAAGATTGGTAAATCTTTTCATACTTTAATTCCAATTACAAATAAGTTGTTTTTCTCCTTATTTTTAGGATACTAATTGACATTAAAATAAAGTTTACGATATCTATTTTTCTATTTCAATAAGATTAATTTATTTGATTGTACCTGTCCCGCCGCTTCCAATCGGTAGATATACACACCTGAACTAACCAAATTACCTTGATTATCCCTGGCATCCCAAATGACTGATCTCGCTCCTGCATTTTCAAAACCTGACATTAATGTGCGAACTTCCCTGCCCATTAAATCATACACTTTCAGATTAACCAGTCCTGATTGTGGTAAGTTATAGCGAATAGATGTGACGGGATTGAACGGATTTGGATATGCTGGATACAGTTCAACTGTAGAAGGTAATACAAATTCATCATTTACACTAACATCAGGCATTTCCTGGTTAAGGATCAGATGAATGTCATCTACAAACCAACCAATGGATTCTTCACTACCATCAGATGTGAAAAGCAATCGAAAATAAAGTTCATCTTCATTGATAAAACTGTCCAAATTAACAAATTTTTCCTCTATCTGGTTAAAGCCGTTTACAGTTAATACAGTCTGCCACATTCCTGATGAACCTCGTTTCAACTGTAAATAACCATAATCCCCTTCCCTGAACATTTCACCAGAATAAAAACTAAAATAAGCGTGATCAAAATAAGTAAGGTTCAGTGGTTCTACAAGATAACAGGGGTTTTCTGTATTTGGTTCATAATTTGAGCCTGGACTATCATTCAATGCATGACCTATATCAGAATTTACATATTGTCGTCCCCATTCTCCCAGATCCCAACGATTCAATGCAGCTATATTTTCAAAATCACCTAGTGTATAATCATCTGTAACAGTAAAAAATTTTAGGGATGATTCAGTCTGATTGGACATACTGGATGCATCTGTTACTAGACCCCAGTATGTAATGAATGTTACCGGATCAACATCTGCATATGTTAAAGTGCCCTCATATATCCCAGATGTTCCTATTTCTGAACAAGCTGCTGTTTGTATGTCGCCGTTTCCAACCCGCCATTGCAATTCAACTGAACCAATACCAATATTATCTGAGGCTTCAATATAAACTTCATAACTACCAGCAGGATAGAATTGATCATTGAGGTTCGATATTGAATACACAACTGGCGGCAGCTGATCCGCGCCAATATTGAATGAAAATGTTGATAATGGAGCACCGTAAGGTTTAGTAACCCGTTCGCTGCCAGTGGTTTCATAGGCGACGTAATAGTGCATAGCGCCATCCTCACCTGAAGGTGTAATACTCCCGGAATAAAAATTGCCCCCTGAAGGCATTATACCAACAGAATCTGCAATCATATCATTCATACCCCAAAAAAGCTGCAAAGTATTATAATCTATAGGAAAATCTGTACTTTCATCAATTTCTACATCCAATAAAATTGGAGTTATGGAATCTTCTGTATCATTTATTTCTTCGAATTCAATTTCACCCATATATGGATAACTCATTACGAAAAAACCATTGCCGCTCATACCCGTGGAGTAAATTAATCCATTTGCTGTATAAGGATAGGTGCCCCAATTGCCGTTATACAATCCCTGTTGACCCGGATAAAAATCATAAAACCCAACTTCTACCGGATTGGATGGATCAGACATATCAACAATACGAGTCCCATAAACGTAATAAGAGATATACAATAGATCATCTTTCCAAAATACATTATGCACCGATTTATTTTGTGCTCCATTTTCATTAGGATACCATGTGGACAAATGATTGATATTGCTGAAATCCTGGATATCAAAAATATTGATGAATCCACCACTCTTTTCATCTGCAGTAATGGCATATTTTGAATCACCAGACACCCAAATAGCGTGACATCCATAATTGCTGTAGTTATGTTCTACCATTGTTGTTGGATTTGATTTATCGGAAACATCAATTATAAAAAACGAACCTTCATATATACCGCAAGCATAGGCTGTATCATTTTTTACATAAAGATCGTGAATATATGTTTCTTCCCATCTACTAACTTCATTAGGGCTCTCTGGATCTGACAAATCTAAAATTATGATACCTTGCCATGGATCTGTTCCACCAGCACCTCCACCACTTCCAACTAAATATGCATATCCATCAGCAATAAAAATATTATGAGCTGTTTGAGTTGACGTCGTATGTGAACCAACTTTAAATGGGTTAAATGGATCAGACAAATCAATAATATCTACACCTCCACCTGTTTCATTGGTAACATAACAATAATGCTCATGAACTTTAAGATCTCGCCATGTGGATGTTTCACCCGGAATAAAACCAACTTCAATTGGCTCATGAGGATTGGTAGAGATATCTACAATGGACGTACCATCATTTCTTCCCACTAATGCAAATTCATGCCCATCAGGTGCAGTGTAACCCCAAATATCACTGCAAAAGTTGAATGGTATATGTCCAACAGCACGAATATTATCAATCTCGTAATTTTGTGCGGTTATGATACTGGATAAAATTGTCAGTATTATTAATGTTTTTTTCAATGGGTTCCTCTCAAATCGAAAAATTATTTTTATACAAATTGATTATCAATAGAATTGCTGATAAATCCCCTATTTATATTTAGTTTCTTTAGGTATGTACAAAAAGATGTTCACTAAAAAAACGATTTTTCTGCTGTTATTACTCACTGGAATCAGCAAGGGGCAGGAAAAATCATACATCAATGATTTACGCATTGATCCCAAACAGAATGGTTTATTCCTGACAGTGCGATCATCTTCACCATTAAAGATTGAAAACTTAACCGGTTGGGTCAATGAAAACTGGTTTTATATGACCGTGCATCAAGCGTATGGCGATACGACAGCTTTGCGATCAACACCCCTGGTAAACCCTGTTATTACTATCGAAAATACCAATGCCGAAGAATCGACTCAATTGGCTTTACGCATTAATGGACAAATCGAGAATTTTGAGTTTTATCTTTCAGATGATAAGCAAACCATCATTGCCGCCTTATATTACCCCGCAGAAACAGTTGTTGCTTTAATGGAGCAAAATCAAACAGCAGGTTATTCCAGTTATAAGTTAAGCTCGCGTTTACGTACCGTTTTTTATCTTACCGGGGCTGCCTTAACCATCAGCGGTGTCATATCAGGAGATGGATCTGAACAGGGGAATACAGAACTCACATTGGGTATTATTATTCTGGCAGGAACGTATATTTACGAATTCTGCACACAATAAAGATGTTTGAACTCCTGCCTTATTATGCTGTATTTTATGTAGTCGGTTTAATACTGATGGGACTTTTTGTCCGTTTTATACTATATAAGCGACGGATGAAAAAATATAAAAAAAATGATCATGAAGATTAATATTATCATTCTTTTGATTTACATCCTGCAGTGGATTGCCTGTACACCTCCCAAATCGCAGCCCGCAGCAAGGATCTCCATAATGGAAGAGCTGCAACTTGATCTCGCAAACGGGAAAATATCTAATGATGATTATTATACATTTTTGACATACAGTGTCTTCGCCCAGGACTTGCTGCCCAAAAATTATAAGGGTAAGATTGGACCCAGGGATGCTACACCAGTTATACGCAAAGTCCAGCGGTCTTTCTCAACATTGAGCCCTGCAACACAAGAACATTTAAAACAATGGATTAAACCATTACCACCTAAACCAAAAAGACCAGGAGTTAAGCCATGAAACGAATATTAGCTATTATATTTATAGTGGGCTGTCTGTCAGCAGCGCCCCATCCCCAGGCAATACAATCAGCCCAAAATATCATCCAGGTTTTTTCGAATCAATCTTCAAAAAAGCATATCAGTGATGATTTGCGCATTATTGCGAGATTTGGCCATAGCCTTCCTGAAGAAATAAAGAATGAATTAAGATCCCTTGGTTTTAATTTTGACGGCCGAATTGTTAACCGTTCCCTGGATGATCGAACTGAAGCCAGCGGTCTTGACGAAACGTATGATAATGGTAAGTTTCGCTTTCACTTTACAACAACTGGCGGTAATGCTGTGAGTACTGCCGATACAAATAGTAATTCTGTTCCAGATTATATCGAACAGATGTCAGCAGAATTGAACTATGTCGTTGCAGTTGAATTGACCTTTAACAGCTTTACAGAACCGCCTAGTGATGATTTCTATTCAGCAAACAATGATAATGGCGGTTCAGGTGCATATGATGTATATGTTCGCAATGCGGGAGCAGGTGTTTACGGATATGTTCAACCTGAACTGTATGCCAATAATAATGGCAATAATGAACATTCTTCAGGCGTAAATGAAGTGAATGCCATAGCCAGTTATATGGTTTTGAGACATAATTACAGTGGTTTTGGAAATACTGAACTGGAAAATATTCAAGTAACCGCTGCCCACGAATACTTTCACGCTGTGCAATTTGGGTATGATGGCTGGGAAGAATCATGGGTCATGGAAGCAACTGCTGTGCAAATGGAAGAAATGGTTTATGATGATGTAAATGATTGTTATCAATACATGTCATCCTGGTTCAACAACCCGCAACAACCACTTAATCTTGATAACAGCAACCGCTGGTATGGCTCATTTATTTTCTTTGAGTATGTGAACACCCATTTGAGTGACGAAGCTATACGTGAATTTTGGGAACAGAGTATTACCCATGACAGCTATTATGGTGAATACAGTATTCAAACACTGGATGAAACATTTGATCATCTAGGCTCTTCATTTGCTGAAATGCTCAATGGCATGTCTGTAGCCAATCGGATCATGTCCTCTTCTTCTGCAGCAGCACCTTTTGATTATGAGGAAGCCGATTCATATAGTTCTACTCCATCTACGTTCAGCACGGTATCATATAGTGCTGGAACGGATGAAACTGTAACAAGTACAAATCTCCAGGAATATGCAGCGCAATACATCCGCCTGTTGTCTGATGACCCAGTTCTGGTGACACTGACGAATGAAGACGGCCCTGATTCCTATTTAGAACTCCATGCTATTTTAGCAAATGGCGACAGTGCCTGGACAGTCTGGACAGGAAGCCCCATCAATGTTGATCCAACGGGACCTTCAACAGTGTATTTTGTTGTGGTCAGCCAGAACGATACGGGCAGTGATTTTCACTATACACTCGCCTTGACGGATGGAGAATTGTCAACTGATCCGGATGTGCCTCAAAGATTTTCCGTATCTAAAGCATATCCTAACCCTTTTAACCCGCAAACCCATTTTCAGATCGAGTTGGAAAAGAATGAGCAAATCGGAGTTTACATTTATGATGTAAATGGGCGTTTGGTCAAGACACTGTGGAATGACCAACTGCATGCCGGGCAGCATGTATTGACTTGGAATGGACTGGATGCAAACGGGAATCCCATTGCTTCCGGAACATATTTTGTTCGTTTAAAAGGTGAACGCCAGGAAAACTGGCAAAAAGTAACGCTGCTGAAATAGTAATTTGTCATTGCGAGTCCGGAAGGCGCGTAAATCTCCTAGCTTAATTTTTTTGAAGGAGATTGCTTCAGTCGTACCTCCTTCCTGTGCAATAACACTATTGGAGTTTCTTATCCAACTCCCCACTCTGATCCAGCATCCAGAGGTTATCGTACCCGCCGATGGGTTCATCATTGATGACGATCTGGGGGACAGACATACCTCCCGTTATTTTCGCTAATTCTTCCCGGGATATGCCTAATTCCTCAATGTTGATTTCTTCGTAAGCTACATCTTTTTCGTCAAGTAATCTTTTAGCATTGCGACAGTATGGACACCAATTTGCTGTGTAAAGTTTTACACTCATTTGATCAATAATACCTTTTGTATTTGCTGATAATTTCCGGCATTCAAAACAACAAAATATGTCCCCGATGCTACATGCTGTCCAAATCTGTTTGTCCCACTCCATTGCACTGCATGAGTTCCGGCATTTTTCTGTTCTTTAAGCAACACAGCCACTTCCTTGCCGAGAATATCAAAAACAGTCATTTTCACATCTGCAGCAATTGGCAATTGGTAACGAATAGTCGTTGTAGGATTGAACGGATTGGGATACGCCGGGAGTAATTGAAAACCAGTGGGTAGATTTTCATTATCAGTTCCCAATGGAGCCACATAATTATTTGGTGCTTCCGTTGTAAAACGAATGGCTCTTTCATTGGTGAGATCTGCAGCTCCCGGAGCATAACCATTATTGAATACATACTGGATACCTTCATTTTTATTATGGGCTTCGATGCCCACCGTGGCATAATTTTTATCCGCGTCAATATCCGCAACTTCTAAATAATGAAATTCGATCACACCGTCCCCGGATTCTGTAGGCATAGCAGTTTGATCGTATAAATGAATGGCAAAGGTCTCTTCAGTAGTTTCATCAAAACCATTTAAGGCCCTTGACCATTCAATAATAAAACGGCCGTTGTCTTCATCATGTTTTGTATATACACGGATGGAATCATTATTGATCACTTCCAAATCGTCCCAGAATGGAGCAAGCAGTGCCTTTGGTCCCATGGCCATGGGAATGGTATAATTGTAAAAATAGTCAATGTCGCACAATTCAAAAGATACCCAACCGTTAGAACTGATGGTCATTTCATCATAGGTCCGGCCAAAATATTGAAATTCAAACGGGAGAGCCACATTCACATGGTCATCATCATCCAGTTTATATTCGGTGCCGCCGCTTCCGCCGTATGATGGATCCAGTTCTACCCAATCAAAATCAGGTGATTCAGTATAACTTGTATCGGAATCATCATAAGCCCAATATCCATACCAAGTCGGTATAATGGGTTGATTATCAGTTGCATACGGATTGACCTCTCGCTGTTCTGAAAAAATTTCAACTGTATCCTGTATTATTGATAATATGTAACTGATCGAACTTCCATGAGATGCATCTCCAGGACCAAATGCGTAATCCACAAATGATTCAGATACACTTGAGGGCTCTATTGAAAATGTTGACGTCGTGTCTGATGGAGATAATGTCGTTCCATCATCTAATTTTGTAAGATATAGATGCAGTCCATCCAATTGTGTATTTGTATAATTCGTAATTGTTAACGGAAAAATTTCAACTATTATCTCCCCGATTAAAAAATCATCATAAAAATCAACATCCACAATCAATGGTTCAATTGGGATAGTAAGATCAAAACTCCAGGCCATTAATTGATCACTCAAATTGATCTTGATATGGTCACTGTCTTTGTTATTTACTCTTACTGTAATTGGTGATGTTACTATTCCAGATTCACCTGCTTCAAGTGTTGGAGTTTCTATTATTTCATTAATGATCTGACAATTTTCTGCCAAAGATTGATCTGCATAAGCGTTATAAGCAGCAATGGCAGTGTTGCCGTTATTAAGGAATGTTGGAAAAATATTAATCACTTCACCTATTTCTACCATACCATTATCATTCCCATCTTCTAGATCATACCCGATCAACACAAGACTGGAATCGTAATTGGATACAGATATTTCAGAATGACCTTGAACAAACCCATTTTTGTTCAAATACACTTCAATACTGGATAGATCGCCAACTGTAAAAGATGCTTCAAATTGACCTTCAATATCTGTTTTTCCTTTGAACAAAATGCTGTCATATGCCATTACGGATACGTACGCATCATTCACAGTGTTGCCTTCCTCATCTGAAACTTCCAGTTCCAAGAATCCATCCCCTGCTGATAAATCTTCAGTTGAGATCGAAAATTCATGCGGTTCTGTTAAAAATATTGAAACAGACGGATCCCCAACAATATTATACACATGAAAATAGAACTCCTGAGCTTCTCCCGGCCCGCCAAGATTAGGAAATTCATTGACTAGTCCTAATAATCCAGCATTCATTGCCGGTGCCAGTTCAACAATACCGTCATCCAGCATGGCGTCAAACATGTAAGCATTTATTACATTATTATACTTGGTACTTGTGTGCAAATCCGAAGGACCTACAATGGCCACGCCGCCTTTGGGATTGGAGGGTGTTCCGGCACGTACCAGGGCTTCTCCCAAACAAGGATCCACGTTATTGGCAAAGTCGTTGGAATTACAGACAAAACTGGTGAAAACCGGCGTCATCCAGCCGTTGTTGAGCCCGGCCACATCACTAACGTGGAATTCGGGATAATGCCAGCCGTTGGCGTCTCCCCAACCGCGGTAGTTCACAATGCCCACACCGCTGTTGATAATATTCTGGATCATTGCCGCACCTTGCTGAGTGGGCGGATAAAAAACGGTGTCTACGGATGTATAGCCTTCATCCAGTAAAATATCTCTCACCCAATAGGATGTCCATTTGGGTGTAATGGGAATGGGCACTGTATTGCTATAATTCCCGGCAACGATCAGGGCCTTATCCAGCCAATCGGGATTTGAAGCTAAAGGCTGGCGATGATAATTAATAGTTTTGCGGATCATGACCACCAATTCAGAAATTGAATCCACGGAAAAACGGCCAATGAATATATCCGGGAAAAAGTCATCGCCAAGCAAATGGGTGTATTTCTGATCGGTTACATCATTATCCGGGCCATAATAGAATGACGGCATGGCCGCCACGCCGTCCACATCACCAATAAGTAATACATATTCCAGCATGGGATCGGCAGATAAAGTAGCAACGATGGCATTTTTAATCTCATCAGCGGTAGAGCCGGTCTCACTCAAAGTTTGTACATAAACATCAAAGCCCTGGGATTTCTTGAAGGAAACCAAATCATCCAAATATTGCTCCATATTGTCAGGAGAGATGATCAAATAAGAACCGCGCTGGGGATTGAGCTGGCTCAAAGGAATATTATAAGCTTCCGAAATAAAATGGTGATAGGCCATGGGGATTGGGCCATTCAAGATGGATGTTTGATCCATACCGCGAAAGGATGGTTGGACCGCAAAAAGAAACGATAATGAAAGTATGGTTAAGGCCTTAAGAATACGCACTTGCGAATGAATTCCTTTCTTTGTCCTGAAATACGAATAAAGTAGACACCTGAACTTACCGGTATTCCCCTTCGGTTCTGTAAGTCAAATTGCCAGGTTTGTTGTTGGGATGACAGTCCTGCAAGTCTTTCATGATACACTTCCTGTCCCAGTAAATTATATACGGTTATGTTCAGCGGTTCCCTCCAATTTTCCAGGTCAATGGCAATCATACCCATGGATGGATTGGGATAAGCTGTACTGGCAGAACCCAATTGAATAGGATTGAATCCGCCGTTTGTTTGAATACCGAGATTTTCCTCGTACCCATGATATAATCTCATGGATTCGATTTTCCACCCGCGATAAGCCACAGTTTGATCTCTTCCAAAAGATAACTGTACTTTAACAGAATCAAATCCGGAGGTGTCATTGCCCCAGATAAAACCTTTGGCCATTTCATTCCAGTTTTGGTCTTTCCAAACTCTTCTGACGATTTCTCCGTCAGCGTCCAACAAACTTACCTGGATGGAATCATGGTCCCATTCCATTTCGTATTGATGACTCATTTCAACTACAATACGGTTCGATCCACTTACATCAATCCAGGGTGATTCCAATTCCCATGATTCTGCTAAAGAATCATTGTTGCTATATAAAAAATTGGAATTGGTCAAAAGTTTTTCTTCATCGAAGATCCATGATCCAGAAATAAAATTCCACCAGCTGCTATCGGATATACCCAATTCTATCGGACTAACATTAGAAAAATTGGGAATGATCTGCATGTCACGGTCCACATTTATTGTTCTTGTCCAAGGCATGACATCATAGCCTTCATCCATAACATAAACAGTCAGATCCCATTCCCCTTCAGGTAGTTCAAAGGCTAAATTGGCGTCAAGTTCTCCTGAAAAAATACCATTATCATACTTTACACGCACATCTGACCATAGATCATTTAATACAAATGAGATTTCGTACATGGTCTTTGGCGTCATAAGTATATCCGTATCGTATACTGCACTATTATTAGCAGTGGCTTGAATTGGCGTTTCCTCATAGCCAAACTTGCGAAAACGAATGTTATACGTACTCGGATTCAAAATTCGTCGAAAACGCCCGAATTCGTCTGTATTTCGCGGTTGCAGCATTCCACCATGTCTTTCTTCCACGATGACTTCGACATTTTCAAGCACATTTCCAGCTCCATTTCTAACGATGCCAGTGATTTGTCCTGCATCCTCATTATATCCAATAGCACGATCTAGTAAGTATATCTGCGCCGGCATGAGGCGTTCGATGGTATCTTCAATCTGTTCAACGCTGTCCGGTTGGAGAATAGCCGTACCGCATTCGATCAAATACTGAAAACAGCCAGTAGCAGAATAAAACCAGTCGTGAGCCTTGCCGTTACGGCTTCCACCAAAAACCGATTCATAATTTTCAACACCATCCTCTTTCACGATACGGCTAGCAATCTCATCACCAATGATAATCATTTCCTGTATATCGGGTGGAAATTTTGCTTCTTCCCATTTCCATGACGTAAAAACCTTCTCTGAAAGACGACCAGAACGGGAACTGTGCCAGGCAATCGAAAAGAGAAAATCGTTCTCCAGGGCCAGGTCTCGGATCGCCGCTACTTCTGATTCAGACCAAGGTTCTGTTCCCCTGTAATAATCATAATGTGCCGCATAGTCTGATGGGTCAGGCTGCATAAAAGTATCCCCAAAAACCCAATTGAAATCGTAATTGCGGTTCAGGTCCACGCCGTCGATGTCATTGCCGATGGCTGGATCATAGTCGAACACACCATTCGGATATGGACCGGATGGGCTGAAATCGTGTTTATTCTTCCGAAAGCTCACATCGAGTTCAGAATGAACCACATTCAGTCCTTCGGGATTATACGTGGGCACGATCCATATTTCCAGATTCTGACGTAGAATATTCACATGCTGTGCTTCCGCAGTCGGTGGATCGAGTAAATAATATATCAATTCAATAACCGCTTCTACACCCAGAATTTCCTCTGCATGGCATTGGCCTATAAAAAGAATTCGAGATTCGTCTTCCTTTACAGCTGCATTATCCGAAATCTTGACCGCTTTAATGGGCAGATTCTCATGATTGGAATAGCCAATGGTTTCCAAATGATAAATATCATCATAGGCTGCGACTTGGTCCAATGAGTCCAGTAGCGCTTCTATTTCTTCCAGAGTATGGTAACGAGTATTTAGTGTTTGACCCCAAATCAGACTAATAAAAAGAAAATAGAAAATGTATTTAGTTTTCACGGCACAAGACTTACTTAATTTATTACTTTAAGTAAGTTACTTTACCGATAACTATATCAATATTTGTACTTACTGAATAAAAATATATTCCGCTGGGTATTTCTTTTTGCATTTGGTCTCTTCCATTCCACGTGATCTGAAATTTTCCAGCACGCATCGGTAATAATGTCTGTTGATATTCCATTTGCCCCAGAATATTGGTTATTGAAAATATAACTGGTCCAACTTCAGAAATCTCGACATCCAAAGCTACAGCACCATTAAATGGGTTAGGATACGCTGCAGATACCTTGAATTCAGTTGGCACAAAATCATCCTCAATGCTTGATTCTACAATTTCAATACCTTGGGCATAAAGATTCTTAAGGTCTTCCTTACCGGAACTGCGCATGTCGATCCAGTACAGCATCCAAACTGGATCTCCATAATCATTAAAATACAAATGTTGAAGCTGAGGTAATGATTGATTGTGATATTCACTGGCTACAGCAACACCACCTTCTTGATATTGAAGGCCTTGTTCTGTTACAATTTGAACATAAATATCCAAACCGCCAGATAAGACAGGATCTCCATTATCCACTCCCCGTTCATCTTCCCAAGCAACGAGAAAACGACCATCTCCATCATAAGCTAAAGTGGGCGATCCTTGGTAAAGATCCTCATGACATATTGGAATATTTTCACCAATAAGGTCTAAATCATTACTTATAATCTGCCCGGTAATATTAAAATCAATTCCATTTTCGAAATCTTCCCAAACTAATAGAGCACGAGTTGAAGTTCCTCTTATAATTTTAATTTTTGATTGATCATTGTCGACTGAAGTAATAGCAATATTTGATGAAGATTCCACACTTCCATCTTCATTGACTTTATTAATATAAACATCTTTGGAAAAATTATGTAATTCTTCCCAGGCAACTATCGCTGATGAACCAAATGAAAATCCAGCTAAAACAAGGTTTTCAGGATCTCCCGTATTTGAGAGTGTATATCCTCCTGAAATACCATGCATTCCCAATGTTCCGCTACTGGTAATTATATTATATTTTAATGTTCCAGCTCCCCAAACATCTTCCACCCAAAATATCATGATTTCATTTGTTTCTGTTACCATAACAGCTTCTACATAATTGTCAACCCAAGAACCATCTACAATTCGGACACCGCCTTCTTCTAGAAACGAATCACCATTTTGATTAAATACTTGCATAAATATATCATATTCAAATTCATCTCTTATTTCTGACCAAAATACACAAAAATTATTTCCCATCGGTAACGGGAGAATGTGTACTCTCCTTTGCTCTGCTGTACTTTCATATACATAGATACCCGAGTCTCCCCAAGTAGAATTAAAATCGGTATCATAGCGATTTAATCGAATCAACTTTGCTCCAGTTGAACCGTCAAAATTTGCAGTAATTAAATGAGATCCGTTTTGAAAATAACTCACAGGTTCATTTTCAAGTTCCTCGATAAGAAGTTCATATCCAGCCAATTGCACACCACCTTGTAAAGATTCATCAACACCTTCTGAATTCACTTTACCACCAAATAATTTTTTCCTATTTCTGTTATCTATCCAGTTCAAAAGTACTTCACCGTCTAAACCACCCGTATAAAATGAAGAAACATAGTTAACATCTCCATCAAGTCCAGATTTGGCAAGTAATCCATCTTCATCAAATTGAACTGCGCTACCGGCAGCTAATTGCGTGCGGAGGTCAATACTTCCATTTTCCTGATCTGCAAATATCACATACGCTCCATAGGCACCATCATAAACTGATATGGGCATAGACTGATAACCATCTGCGTCAGAAATAGTAATGGGAGTTGTGTTTGCCAATATACCAGCCGATTGAATTTCCTGATACATAATATCCACATTGGGATATGTTCCCCGCTCCCAGAATATATGGGCACCGCCATATGCATTTCCTACAAAACGAGCATTATGATCATTACCATCATTATCTAACTGAACTCCGTTGTCACTCCATGCACGAACACCGCCATTGATGATTTTTTGGTAATAATGATTACCGTTAGTCGTATCAGCTCGATAATCCGTCCACTGAACGAATACGTCACCCAATCCGTTACGTTTAATTCTAGGGCCTTTTTTGTTTGAACTGAAATTAGAAATCAGTATTGGATCTGAAAAAACCAATCCATTACTGGTAAGAAAATTGAAATAAATATCGGACGATTCTGTACCGGATTGCCAAATAACAAATGATGTATCGTTTGTCATATACGTTGTGCGCGGTTTAGTCTCCAGTTCAGATGTAACTGCAATGGGTAAACCTCCATCGGGAAATACCTTGGTCATATCCATATTAATTTTCTGTCCATAGATATCATTCCCAGCACCGCTTCGAGTATCCGTCCAAAGTAATGTTGCTTGTCCATTACCTGCATATTCCAAACTTTTGGCGCCCTGATTGCCATTCATTTCAATTACAGAAACTCCCGTACCCGGTGCAACAATATTATGATTTGCAGATACGTGTGTTCCATAAATATCATCGTCGAGAAGATTGCGTTTATCCTGCCATGTAACAAACACACCACCTAAACTGTCTGTACACATATTGATGGTTAAATGACGTCCATCTACACGTGCCAGAGATTCACCTTCATCATCCATGAGACGGTTTCCATTATTATCTACATGTTGAATAAAAATATCGCCTTCTTCTTCAAAGCGATAATCCACCCAAGCGATAAAGGCTCCGCCACTGCCATCAGCAATAGCCACAGGATCTTCCTGCCTGCCAGGGAGGTCCGTAACTGCTGCGCCATCCGTTCCCCACAGAAAATTCCCATTGGAATTCACTTTTTGGGCAAAAACATTCCGGGCACCGTAACGGGTGTCGGACCAGACAAATATGGCTGATCCATTATCTCCGGGGCATACGGTCCGCTGCCATTCAATATGAACACCCTGGCGGATGGGAACACCATTGGCTTCCCACAATGTTTCCTGGGCAAATACAATAGTTAATATCATTACTATTAGAACAAATTTTTTCATCATTTTCCTTTATTCATCAATTTCAAATATTTGCAATCCTTCTCTCGAAGCGGCGAAAAGGTAACCGTCTGAAAATTCACTATGATAAACATAACCAATGTCGTGAATGCCTCTTTCTTGCACTTTTTTATCACTTCCAGTTTTATACAAAGCCAGTCCGTTGCTGGCGCACGAAAGGGCTAGTTGATGGCTATTGACGGCTACATGGGTTACGAATAGATCTTTTGCGAATTGGTCTTTAAAATCCCACTGGGAAGAAAAACTCGTTGCCAACCTGAAGGCACCTCCTTCTTCGCAGGCGATATAAAATTCTCCTCCATTGATCATGGTTATAGCACGCGCATTGCCCTCTAAATCAATGTGATAACTGCTGGTAATTAGTCCGTTTTCAT
>CAZORD010000027.1:0-21677 GCA_964582455.1 uncultured bacterium
TTATCCCCAAAAAATTCACCCTCCACCAGAATTATCCTAATCCCTTCAATCCCGTTACCACAATTCGATATGATTTGCCCATCCAGACCGAAGCAAAGTTGACTATTTATAATGTATTGGGCCAAGAAGTGAACATACTGCTTAATCAAACAATGAATGCCGGAAGTCACGCAATCAAATGGAATGCAGCCAACATATCCAGCGGGATTTATTTTTACAGGTTGGAAACGCCCGAAAAACAGATAACGAAAAAGCTGGTGGTGCTGAAGTGAAATTGTCTCGAACTGTTGTCTTAATTCTGCTCACAGCAGTCTATGCCTTCCTCCCTGAAGGCCACCAATCGCCATCGGTCAGTCGATCTGTTAACCACGAGAACTGGGATGGCAATAATATTTCATCAAACGTAGGCAATCATGGTGATGTTGCTTCATACCATACGTATGGTGTTTCAGGATTAGAATGGCCAATTGGATCAGGTAATTATGCCATATTTCAAGATGGCTTTTGGCTGGCTTCCGGAATTGCCGATGGGAATTATGAAATAAGAACCGCAGCTACAAAATATGATACAGAGTACATTCCCGGTGTTACTGGTTCCGATCCCGATAGCTCCGTATATAGAATATACATGCTTTCTGCAGATGACGGTCCTTCCAGCCAGGACTGGATCGACTGGCCCGTGGATCAGGGCGCGCCGTGGATCGATAACGATAGTGACGGCAACTACGATCCGAACATCGATGAGCCGGATGTAATAGGTGACCTTTTTTTTTGGTACGTTATGAATGATACATCACAAGAACAGCATGATATAGTTTTTGAAACTGAACCAATGGATGTTGAAGTAAGAGCATCCATATTTGGCTTTGACAATATTTATCCGTTGGAAAATACTCTATTTGTGAAATGGAATATTACCAATGTGGGAAACACGCACCTTGATTCTGTTTTTGTGGGCAGGTGGAGTGATATTGACCTTGGTGATCCTACAGATGATTTGGGAGGAGTAGATACAACATTAAATCTAGGTTATGTATACAATCAAAATGATGATTTTAGTTATGGGTTAATACCTCCTGCCATTGGATACACAACATTACAAACTCCGATTGTTGTTTCTCCGGGGGATACTGCTTGGGTTTCCGGTACATCATTGGTTGATTATAGGAACACAGACTTTAATTCATTTGTCATTTTTGATCATTTTTATTTTCCTGCGCCATATAGAAAGAATGAAGCATGGTATTATATAAATGGAAGAAATTATTATAATAATCAGATTACAGATCCAATATCAAATAATATTACGATGTTCATGTTCAGTGGTGATCCTGTTGATAGTTCAGGTTGGATAGATTTGGATAGAGGGGATAAAAAATTTATAATGTCTTCGGGTCCATTTACTCTATCTCCCGGTGATCAACAAGAAGTGGTGGAAGCCATAGTTATTTCCCAAGGTGCGTCAGATGTCCTTTCAGTCGCTTCCTTACGTGAAGATACAAAATGGGTGCGTAATACGTGGGAGTCGAATTTTACACAAATGGGCGCACCGGCTACGGTTCGAGAAACGAACATTCCCCATAATACAGAATCAACCGGTCCCTTCGACCTGCATTTTTCCATAAAGTCAAATCCCGGTTGGGTGTCAGCCCCGTTATGGTTTGTGTATGATGTAAATGGCGTGCTGGATTCAACGGTCCTGCAGGCAGTGAATGATACCCTTTTCCAGGCATCCATCCCGGAATTATCTAATATAACCAGAACAACAGAATTCAAATACTGGATCAAGATATTGACCAACACCAACACCACCATGACCTGGCCTTCAGCTGCACCGCCAAATTATAATTCATTTATCTTTGGCCCGGATACAACAGCACCCTTTATTGGAGGCTTGACCAAGACTAATGCTGTTCATATTCAGCTGCCTGTTCAGAAAAAAATTCATGTCACTGCCATTGAAGATGACCGCTTTGGAACATATTTACCATTGCTGCACTGGCAGGTCAATGACGGTAATATATCGTCTGTTGAAATGGTAGATGATTCTATGCAGGTATCATGGAACATGTGGGCAGAAACCTGGAGCGGTGTCATTTCAACATCCGTTTCTGATCTATCGGACAGTTTATTTTATTGGGCTTCGGTCAGGGATTCCAGCACAGCGCAAAACGAAGGCACGTCTGAAAAAGGCCAGATACAATTATCCATTCGTGATACAGTCGGTTTTTGGAATGACGCGCAATACAATGACATGGATGACTGGGACATGTTTGCCAATGGCGAATTCCAGAATGGGTTTGTCTATGATGATGTAGATTGGGGACGAGTGTTGATCTCGCACCTGAATGCCAATGATGATACCGAAGATACGTTGACCTATTCCCGGATTTTAGATCTATCGGGATTTGATGATGTTTGGCTGACTATTCCCATGGCTGCAAATTTTCGGGATAACCCGAATTTTGGTGTGCTCGAATTTTCTGATGATGGTGAGTTTTGGACACCCCGCCAAACATTCACGGGGAATATCAGCCCAAGATGGCTACACTATGATCTATCAGCTTATACAAACCAGGATCATTTTCAATTTCGTTTCAGAGTCCACTGCGAATCCCAGTTTACTGAATGGGTCATAGATGACATTGTTTTGCATTCAGATTCTACAGTGCTGGGCATTGAAAATAATCCGCTCCTTCCCATAAAATTCTCCCTCCACCAGAATTATCCCAACCCCTTCAATCCAGTTACCACAATTCGATATGATTTGCCCATCCAGACCGAAGCAAAGTTGACTATTTATAATGTATTGGGCCAAGAAGTGAACATACTGCTTAATCAAACAATGAATGCCGGAAGTCATACCATCAAATGGAATGCCGCCAATTTATCCAGCGGGATTTATTTTTATAGGTTGGAAACGCCCGAAAAACAAATCACGAAAAAGCTGGTGGTGCTTAAATAGTTTTTGCCAGTGGCGGGTTTTGTGTTTGAGTCAGATCCGGTATTGGTCCCAAATTCCGGCGGTAATATTCAAAAGTCATACCCGTGCCCTGCCAGTTTTCCACCCGGTTAATGATGCGGATATCTCCGGTGAACTTGGTTGAGACTCCCAGTTTCACGTGGCCGGTGATAAAACGAATGCCGTCCCGCTTCTTGGCCCAGCTTAAATAAACACGTTTCAAAATTTTAGCATAGCCGTTACCCAAATACTTATCCATGATGACAAAAGCGTAGGTATATAGGGTGTTGCCCTCCCCAAAGTTTTCGTCCAAGCGAGCCCAGGGTTCTGATGATAAATCTTCAATCGCTACACCAATAATAAAACCGATAATTTCTCCACGGTAACGGGCGATGAATGGCAGTGAAGATGGTTTATTAAAATATTTATGTATGGTCGCCTTGGAAAGAACGGCCTTTTCACCGTATTCATCTGACAAATGCTCGGAAATCCTAATGAGCTGTGGATAGTCGTCTTCGCCCACATGCTGCAAAAGTTCGACTTGAAAAACACCGGACGAAGCGATGATTCGGGATTTAGAGCGGTGTTCAATATCAAGCGAAAGCTGTTCCATTATCGGTTAGGAATCTCCAATTATAAACGTCAGCATATATTGGTAGGGTAAATCTTCTTGATGCTGGGTTAATACAAAACCTGCTTTTTCCAATTCCTTGATCACATGTTTAGGTGAAATTTTTTGTTTGTCAGGAGGCCCAACAGGTAAATCACCTTTTCTGAAATCCACGATTACCAATTTACCGTCCGGTCTAAATTTACTTTTTATATTCTTAAAGTAAGTCACTCTATCATCAATATGGTGGTAGGTATTGCAGATGAACACAATATCAGCCGGCTCCGGAATCTTCGGATCATGAAATTCGCCCAAGATGCTAATGAGGTTATTTATGCCTTCTTTCTGGGCGCGATCATTCAAGTAATCCACCATATCCTTTTCCACGTCAACACCGATTACTTTTCCTTGGGGTACAACTTTTGCAAATCGAACCGGAAAATATCCTGTAGCTGAACCAATATCCACAATGATATCGTTAGGTTCGATATTCATGGATTGAATGACAAAATCTGGTTGCTGCCATTCATCTCTTTCCGGATTTTCAAACATCTTTGCCCATCGTTCTGCATTACTGAAGTTATGTTTAACAGATTGATGTTTGTAATCATGATCCTGGGCCGGGAGGAGTATGATTAATAAAAGAAATGATAAATATTTAATGATCTTTTTCATTGCTGAAATCCTATACATTTTTCACAAAGTAAGGGATGCAATTTAGTGAAAGAATTACTGTATAAAACTAAATTGTCATGCTAATGACTCCGATTTTTTCGGAGAAAGAGACTCAAAGAAAGTTATATAAATGAGTGTTTGAGTTGCGTCAGATATTCTATTCCTTCAGCATGACATGAAAGTTCATGTTCGTTCTTCGAAGTATGGAAACAGTTTTGGTAAATTCGCCGCCGATGAAATCCTTTAATTCCCGACTTTCAGATCATATTAAAGAAAAACGCACCTGGCTTTGCGTGGGGCTGGACATCAATCCGGAGAATATGGCTAAAGAAGATCCTTCGTTTGATGACCTGAAAAACCATACCAAGAAAGTGGTAGATGCTACCCGTGAATTCGCTGTAGCATATAAACCAAACCTGGGCTTTTTCGAACGCTGGGGCAGTGCCGGCTTTGCCTGGCTGGAAGAGACCATGGAGCATATCGACGGGGAGACTATTACCATCGGTGACGCCAAGCGCGGCGACATCGGCCACACAGCACAGCAATATGCAAAAAGCCTGTTCAACCATTTCGGCTTTGATGCTGTCACGCTGAACCCGTATATGGGCCGGGACGCCATTGACCCCTTTATCCAAAATCCTGCAAAGGGAGTTTTTATCTTATGCCGAACATCGAATAATTCCGGCGTCGACCTTCAGGACTTGAATTTGAATGGTAAACGTTTATTTGAAACAGTCGCCGAATATTGCGCCGGTTTGAATAAGAATGATAACGTGGGGCTGGTTGTGGGCGCAACCGTTCCGGAAGAGATTGATATTGTACGCAGCCATGCCCCAGGATTGCCTATGCTGATCCCAGGAGTAGGTGCCCAGGGCGGAGACCTGGAATCCAGCTTAACCGCTGGAAATACACATGGTGCAGCACTGATAAATGTGTCCCGGGGAATCAGTTTTGCCGGAGATCAGAGCGAAGCAGCGATTCATGCTGCGGCAAAAGACTATGTAGAAAAAATGAGAGAAATCATGAAACTATGATAATAGGGTTAAATAAAAGAAAATTAACAAATAATAAACCCCTTTGTGTTTCCCCTATGACCTCGACCTTCGGTACGGGACAGGCAGGGGAAAATATTTGCCCTTTAACTTTCTCACCTTTAGTAGGGGAGAATTGAAGAGGAGTCTTGTAAAAAAGAATTATTATGAATGATAAATATCTGAAAATTTTCAAGATCACCGGAGCTTTGCTGGAAGGGCATTTTGTTCTAACCTCCGGCCGCCACAGCGCCACATATTTTCAATGCGCCAAGGTGCTGCAGCATCCTGTACATTTGTCTCATTTTGCTGAAACAATTATGGATTATTTTAAAGAAACAGAAATCGACGCTGTCATTTCTCCGGCAGTGGGCGGAATCGTTATCGGCACGGAAGTAGGGCGGCAATTGAGAGTAAAAACCATTTTTGCTGAAAGGCAAAACGGAAACATGACTCTCCGCCGCGGTTTCGAAATCAGCGCTGGGGAAAAGATTTTGGTCGTGGAGGATGTCATCACCACTGGCGGTTCGGTAAAAGAGGTTATGAATGTAGTGGAACAAAACGGAGGAATTGTTGTAGGTGTTGGCGTGGTGGTGGACCGCAGCGACGGAAAAGCTAAACTGCACAAAAACCAATTTGCTGTCACTACACAAACTGCACTTAGTTATGCCCCGGATGACGTGCCGGAAGAATTAAAAAATATTCCCATAGAAAAACCAGGAAGCAGGAGATTTAAGTGAAACAATTAACGCTCGTAATGTTAGGATTACTATTGATGAATGCATGTACAAAAGAAAAAGAGGTAGCAGTGATATCAACCGATCATGGCGATATGGTATTAGAATTATACCCGGATGTTGCGCCAAAACATGTGGAAAGCTTCATGATCCATGCCAAAAATGGATATTATGAAGGAACCACGTTTCACCGCGTCATACCCGGATTTATGATCCAGGGCGGTGACCCAAATTCAAAAGATGGTGATAAAATGAATGACGGCCAAGGCGGGTACGCCGCCAAGTTTTATGGATTGGGTGATGAAACAATGGATACCTCATGGACGATCCCGGCGGAATTCAATGACCGTCCCCACGTTACCGGTGCGGTATCCATGGCTCGCACCCCGGATCCCAACAGTGCCGGCAGCCAGTTTTTCATTTGCGATGCTCCTGTCCCGCGTTTAAATAATCAATATACAGTATTTGGCCAGGTGATATCCGGACTTGAAGTTGTCAAAAAAATCGCTAATACACCTCGGGATAATCGTGATAATCCCAAGAATAAAGTGGCAATGAAAATTTTAATTATGCCCCGGAGTAAAGCATTAGCTAAATGAGCTTTTCTATCGGTTTAGCCCTTGGTGGTGGAGGTGCCCGGGGCGCTGCACATATAGGAGTATTGCAAATACTCCATAAAAATGGGATCCGGTTTGATCATTTATCCGGTACAAGCGCCGGATCGGTCATCGGTGCCATGTATGCAATTAACCAGGATCCAAAGTGGATTGAGAAGCGCTTTCACGAATTTCTCAATTCCGATGATTTCCAGGCTTTGGGTACAAAAAGGATTCGTGAAGGTCTGAATCCGGATTCTGCCATGAGTCAAATGGCCAAATTTGTAAGGGATCGGATTGTACTTATAATGTCTCAACAAAAATCGTATATAGTAAAACGGGAAAAACTTGAAAAAGCGTTTGATTTCTTATTGCCTGTCAAACTATTCGAAGATTTGAGCATTCCTCTGTCAGTCACTTCCACTGATTTGCATAATGGGGAACTGGTAATATATAAAAGTGGTAATTTAATCGATGCCCTGGTGCAAAGCTGTTCCATCCCCGGCTATGTCCAACCCACGGAGAGAGGTGAGCAAGTCCTGGTGGATGGGGGAGTGATTAACCCTATTCCAATTGAAATTCTCAAGGAACAAACGGATTATATTGTTGCTGTAAGCATAACAAAAGACAGCCTTCCAGAACTAAAGCAGAAAAATATTTATGAAATCATGACCAGGTCTAACCAGATTACATCCAATTATTTTGCCAAATCACAAATGGAAAAAGCAGATTTTGTTATTCATCCCAGTGTGGGCGGCCTCCATTGGTCACGATTTGATGAATTTGACACCCTGCTGACAAATGGTCGTGATGCAGCTATTGTATCTTTGAATGAGTTAAAGGCTGACCTTAAACGTAAAAACAGTATAATTTACCGTTGGAAACAAAAATTGTGGTTAAAGAGTTAAAACAACTACTTTCCCCGCCGAAAATGAACCTTAAAATAACACTTATCACATTTTTCACTGTTGTTACAGCCCTTTGGGGACAAATGAACCCGGTGACTGTTACAGCATCGGTCAGTTCTTCAGCCCGTGCAGGTGAAGTCGTCTACGTGAACATGACTGCCAAGATGGAACATGAGTGGCATATTTATGCGCTGCACGATGCCGGTGAAGGGCCCATCGCCACAGCGATAACCATTAGTGGTGATTATGTCTCCCGGCAGGGGAAGATCGATGAACCACTACCAATTGAAAAATTTGATGAAGGGTTCATGACCGTTACCCGCTACCACGAAGGGACGACACATTATTCTATTCCTGTCCAATTGGATGGAAATATTGATCCCGGGAATATCATTTTAAAAGCTTCCATACTTTACCAGGTCTGCAATGCGTCACTATGCTATCCGCCCAATGAAGTCACTATAGATGTACCTGTAGTTATTGAAGCGGGCGATCCCCGGAAAGACCATATCAATTTTGTTGCCGCATCTTTTACAGATGCCAGCGGGAATATTGACCTTGAGGCTGCCATCAACCAGGGCTTTTGGCCATTTGTAATCTTGGCCCTCACTATGGGCTTCCTGGCATTATTGACACCCTGTGTTTTTCCCATGATTCCCATTACTGTTTCTTATTTTACACATCAAGGTGAATTGGAAAATCAGAATCCATCCAAGCAGGCGTCAGTTTATGTTTTGGGCATCATTGCCACATTTACGTTTTTGGGCTTGTTATTGGCCGTCACACTG
Organism: uncultured bacterium; assembly: GCA_964582455.1. Lineage (GTDB taxonomy): Bacteria > Fidelibacterota > Marinisomatia > Marinisomatales > TCS55 > UBA2126. Next base: position 8,308 of record CAZORD010000027.1, read on the forward strand.
GGAGCATCCGGCGCCAACCAGCTTGCTGCGAACCCCTGGGTGAATTTATTTATCGGTGCGTTATTTACATATTTTGCCTTGTCCTTATTCGGCATGTATGAAATTCAGCTGCCCTCGAGCTTGCGCCAGCTTGTGCAAAAGCAGGAAAGCCGTGGGGGTTATATTGGCACCCTGTTTATGGCTGTTACATTTACCCTGACATCTTTTACATGTACAGTTCAATTTGTAGGTTTATTATTAGTAGCTGCTTCCCAGGGGCAATGGTTCTGGCCCATGCTGGGTATGATCATCTTCAGCGCAGCCTTTGCCTTGCCGTTTTTCTTCTTGGCCCTTTTTCCGCAATATTTAGCGCGTATGCCTAAATCCGGAGGCTGGCTGAATTCGGTGAAAGTGGTCCTGGGCTTTTTGGAACTGGCCGCAGCTTTCAAATTTTTCAGCAATACCGACCTGGTCTGGAACTTGCAAATTTTTACGCATATTACCGTATTGGCCATCTGGGCTATCCTCATGTTCTTTACAGGATTTTATTTACTGGGTAAAATTCAACTACCCCATGACTCGAAAGTTGAGATGGTGAGTGTTCCGCGGATGATGTTGAGCATTTTCTTTTTGTCCTTTGCTCTCTATTTGAGCACCGGGCTTTTTGGCCGGCCCATCCATGGCCTCATCTATTCCTATTTACCGCCGAAGCTAACGCAAGAAGTGGGTATGATATCTGAGGACAACGGTGGCGAAGAGTTTCTTTGGTTTACTGAATTGGAAGATGCTTTTGTAAAAGCGAATACGGTGGGGAAAAATATATTTGTGGATTTCACCGGCTATACCTGCACCAACTGCCGCTGGATGGAGTCGAATATTTTTACGAAGGTAGAAGTAAAAGACCGCTTTAAAGATTATGTACTGGTGCGTTTGTATACGGATGGCGGGAATAATTACCGGGAAAAACAACAGTACGAGATTGATCGTTTCGGTACAGCCGCCTTGCCATATTATGTGATCTTAAGCCCAGAAGATGACGTGTTGGGAAAATTCCCGGGTATGACCAGGAACTTAGAAGAGTTTCTGGAATTTCTTGATAAAGGATTAACCGGATAAATGAAAAAAATTATTTCCATATTCACCATACTAATACTTTTTGGCTGCGGTTCAACTGAAAGCAAGGATGTACAGAAAAATGTAGTGACGAATAAAGTGTTTTCCCAGCCGCAATTACCAGCCAATGCTGTACTTGCTCCGGATTTTACACTGGCAACAACGGCAGGTGAGCTTGTTAAAATGAGTGATCTTAAGGGTAAGGTAGTATTAATGAATTTCTGGGGAACGTGGTGCGGCCCCTGCCGGGCAGAAATTCCGGATTTTAATAAATTATATAAAAAACACCACGACAGCGGACTTGAAATAGTGGGTATAACACTGACTTCAGGCTCACCGGCGAATATCCAGTTATTTATGGATCAATGGAAAATGAATTATATGGTGTTAACTGATATAAAAGGGAATGAAACTCAAGATGTAACAACACTTTATGGTAAAGCAACCAGTGGCCCTATTGTGGGTATACCCACAACATTTCTCATTGACCGCAATGGTTATATCGTTAAGCGATACCTCGGTCCTCGTTCAGAAGAGATCTTTTATAACGATATTAAACCGTATCTGTAAACCCCAGAAAGTCTTTAAATGAAACGTTCTTTATGTATTGCAGTTGCACTGCTCATATTGCTCTCTTTTTCAACTGCTGAAGAAGATTATTTCCAGCAGTTTGTCCATTATACCATGGATGTTAAACTGGATATTGAAGAACATACGATTGGCGGCCATTCTATTATAAAGTATACCAATCATGCCCCTGATGAACTTAACAATATGTATTTACACCTTTTGCCGAATGCGTTTACTGAAGGTTCAGTAAAACATCGTGAATATTTACAAAAATTCGGCCGGTTGGGCCGGGCGGCAAATTTCATCAAAGGTAAGGAAGAATATTTGAGCAGGGTGGATGTATCCAAATTCAGTATCACTAAAAACAACTCTGCTTTAGCGGACACATTCCAGGTGGATGATACTATCCTTTCAGCTGATTTATCCAGTCCATTGAAACCGGGAGAAACGCTGACTATGGAATTTGACTGGGTCCACCACGTGGGCAAACAAGTCGAGCGAGCCGGTCGAGTAGGTGATCAGTATAATTTCGCCCAGTGGTATCCTAAAGTGGTTGTGTATGATGAAAGCGGCTGGCATAATATTCCCTTCCACGCGGAAGGTGAATTTTACGGTGAATTCGGTACATTTGATGTAACCATGGATGTCCCCGGATGGTACATTGTAGGAGCCACGGGTGTAGTTACGGATGGAGAACCGGGTTGGGTGGACGTAACCGTTGATACGTCTAAAGATTTCAAGGAGTGGCTGGAAGAATTCAAAGATAATAAAGCAGAAATCGATTCCACATCCCGCAGAACGGTTAAATTTCATGCAGAACAGGTACACGATTTTGCCTGGATCACATCACCTAATTTTCTCTACGAATACGGCTCGTGGAACGGCATTGATGTCCATGTGCTATTTAACCAGAAGAATGGCGAAAAATGGACAAAAAAGGTTGTTGCACGGTCTGAACGTGCATTGGAGTGGTTGAGCACTAAATATGGTATGTATCCTTATCCACAAGTGACCACAACAGACAGATTAAGTGGTGGAGGTATGGAGTATCCCATGCTGGTAATGAACGGCAGCGAAAGCGAGGGCTTGATCCTCCATGAGATCGGACATATATGGTTCTATGGGATCTTGGGAAATGATGAAGTAACAGAAGCATGGCTGGATGAGGGCTTTACTTCGTTTCAAACAGGGCAGTATATGACTGATCGTTATGGTCCCCATGGCTTTGACCTGGAAGAATCGAAGCGCTATAAACCTATCGAGAAAAAATATGGCAAATTTAGCAGCATGCTGGACCGCAGTCAATGGTCGACCATTCGATTTCAAACCAGCGGAAAAGATGAGCCCATCAGCCGTAAATCTTATATGTTTAATAATAGCGGTTCCTATCGTTACAATGCCTATACCAAACCGGCATTGATGATGGCGGAATTGAATTATGTTTTGGGCGATTCTGTTTTTTACGCTGCCATGCAGGAATATTATGACCGCTGGAATTTAAAGCACGTTAATGAAGAACGCTTTGTGACTGCAATAGAAGATGTGAGCGGGCAGAACCTGAATTGGTTCTTTAATCCCTGGCTACACAATACACGTGTTCTGGATTATGGTATTAATAAATGGAAAAAATCGAAACAGGATGATGGGTCATGGCAAGTGGATGTGGATATAGTAAAGCATGGTAAACGGGAAATGCCCCAGCTCCTCGAGATGACCATGAAAGACGGCAGCAAAGAAAGAATCTGGTGGCAGAACCACCAGTGGCGAAAAGAAGATACTTTTTCATTCAATATTGAAAAAGAGCCAACGTCAATCGTTCTGGATCCTGATGTTCTAACAGTAGATGCAGACCGTCGAAATAATTATGGCAGTCGTATGCCACGGGTTTGGCAGCTCAACTGGATTGATACAAATTATAATCCCCGTGATAAATATTATGTACGCTGGCTACCCACTTTACCTTACCATGAAATTAACGGTTATGCTCCTGGGCTCTGGATAAATAGAACATATGGTTATTGGGAATACCTTGACTTGCAAATGAATTACACTCTGGAAACAAATAATGTGCATTGGTCCTATTATAGTCAGAGGAAACCAGTACATTTTTTGGCTGGATATTCTAGCGCTGTGCATGCGTATGATAATGGCGGGGTAAATGGCTATGGAGTGGAGATCAAGAACCATTTGAATGAGGCATTTGCTGATTTCATGAATAATTATGCTTCCATTGGTTTTTATGTAACCAATGCCAAAGATACCTCGCTGACCAATTTATATGATCTTGGACAGGTTGCAGTCATTTACAGTAAATACAGTTTTTCTGTACAGAGTAATGTTAATGTTAGCTTGGATGTAGCTACTACGCCGGGCTCTGTTTCAAATTGGTCATTCACCCGTTTTAATGCAATAGTCGCTTTTGATATGGATGTCAAAAAGATTGGAATTCGCAACCGCACTATTCTTGGCCATATGATCAGTGAATCCGGTGTTCCTGCCCAGGAAAGGTATACCATTGAAGGCGCAGGTTCAGGTGATCAATATAAAAATCCTTACCTACGCGATGAATCAACCTTCTTAGACAATGTGGAGCTGCGGAACCATTATCATCTTTCTGGTGATGCAAACTTAAGAGGATATTATGGACAAGGACTGATAGGCGCTGAATCTGTTATTGCCAATTCCTTTGAAATTTTCTATAAACTGCCTATCAAAAAATTGGACTTTGAACTTGCTGCCTTTGCGGATGATGGTTGGCTCTGGGGCAGTAAATATATCCAAGGCGATAAAGGCTTTGATGGTGATTATTTATTTAATGCTGGGTTGGGTATTCGCTTTCAACCAACTATTCTTGGTAAAGATTTTTATATACGCCTTGATGCTCCGCTATTGGTTAAAGATGTGAGTGAAAAGAATGATGGAATCCGATTTCATAATGACAAATGGCTCTTCAGTTTTTCAAGAAGTATCTAGTGCAAAAGACATTTCTACTTTTTGTTTTAATAATTTTATTAGGGTGTGATTACCGCAACCCACAAGACATCCAGAAAGCATATATCACTCTTCAGGGAGAAGATAAAGTTGCTGTGGTGGATATCAATGCCGGTGAAGTGCTCGATTATGTGGATGTAGATTTTACCAATACCGGCGACATGCCCCATTATATTGTTATTGATGAAACCCATAATTACTGGTACTGCACACTCATCGCCAGCGGGTATGTCTTAAAATTCGACCTGCAAACAAATGCATTCGTGGATTCAGTCCATGTGGGCAATATGCCTGCGCTGATGGAATTGGATGAAGAGCGAGAATATATTTATATCTCCCGCTTTATGCCCATGATGGGGATGAGTACTGCATCGCAGCTTGTGCACAAGATCGATGCCCAATCCATGTCCATAGTTGGTACAGTGAATGTAGGAGCCGATTCGCCCCACGGCATTGCCTTAAGTTCCGATGGCAATACCCTTTGGGTAGCCAGCAACCAGGCGTCCCATTTCTTCAAAATTGAAACAAACAGGTTTGGGGAACAGAATTACCAGCCGGAAAATTTTCCAATTGGTTCAGATGTCCCTGATTCATACGAAATTAATGATGGTTTCTACAACGCCTTGGAGCTGGAATTGAGCCATGATGACTCCAAACTCTATGTATCCTGTTCGAACAGTATGGAAGTACGTGTATTTGATACAGCAACAGGAGACAGCCTGAACTCGATCATGACCGGGATGATGCCTTGGCATTTTCAGCTTACCAAAGATGATACCGAACTGTTTGTATCCAACCGTATGGGTAATTCTATAACAGCAGTGAATTTGGATACGGGAGATATGTCAACTCATGCTGATAATTCCATGTCCATGCTCCACGGCTGTGCTTTGTCAGCAGATGATGATCTTTTGGTTGTAACTTCCCCCGGCAGCGGAAATGCCTATGTTTATGATACAAATACTTCAACTTTATTAAACACAATTGGCTTAGGTAATGGAACAGAATCAATGCCTACAGGAGCAGCTGTCGTTCAGTAGAATACCCTTAACGGTATTCATTTACATTTTTTTGTTATTCATCGTTTCCTGCAATGACCTGGGCAAAAACGAGCCCATTCCCCAGCGCCCGTTTCAAACAACATTCAAAGTAGAAGATTTCAGTTCTGCAGAAGATTGCCAGGATTGTCATCCCAATCATTATGCAGAATGGTCGGCATCCATGCATGCTTACTCTACACAAGATCCAATTTGGATCGCATTACAACAGCACGAACAGGTTGTCCATAAAGCCATCGGCGTTGAACTGGGCGATTTTTGTGTCCAGTGCCACAGCCCCATTGCAGCACTGACGAATGCCATCACAGACCATGAAAATTTTACATTTGCGGAATTAACTAAACTCCCGGTGCAAATCCAGGAAGGCATCACTTGCGATGTGTGCCATATGGTGACCCATATCCCTGACCCTACCAATATTGAAAAGGATGAGCAAAAATTTGAAACTGTGGATTTTAAAATATATACAGACGGCACTCGCTACGGAATTATTGCAGATCCCCAGGAAAATGAATACCATAGGTCCGAATACCATGCCGGATATGACAGATCAGAATTTTGCCAGAATTGCCATAATCTTACTGTGGATGGCGTTGATGCAGAAGTAACTCAGTTTGAATGGGAGGGCAGCGCTTTTGAGGCTATGGGTTCAGAATGCCAGACCTGCCATATGCCGACATATGAAGGCCAGGCTGCCCGGGGCGGACCTTTTAGGGAAAACCTGCACCGTCATTTTTTCCCCGGCATCGATGCACAATTGAATTCAGGTTCGCCTGATTTTAGTTTGGTGACAGCCATAGAAGATTTGCTTTTTGAATCTGCAAAAGTGAATTTATTTGAACCCCTGGCTGATACGATTACTGCAGGCACTTCGTTATCATTGCGCTTAATCGTCAGCAATAATTCCGGCCATAATTTCCCGTCGGGCACCACATTCACCCGCCAGCTTTGGCTGGAAATGATAGCAGTTATAAGCAGTGACACAATTTTTACTACAGGGTTGCTTGATGCAAATGGAGATATTTCTGATTTCTACACAGACCCGGATCGAACCATTGACCCTCAGCTTAATGTGTTTAATACTGTGTTATACAATACTAATGGAGATTCAGGGCTATTGCATGTGGGCGTGGAAGATATGGCTTCCATGAGTGATTATACACTGCCCATCAGCGGTTCCAGAACGGTGAATTATTCTGTAGATCTTCCGGCTGGACAAAGCGGTGATCTTACTATTAGCACTCGCTTGCGATTCCGTTCTTTTCCACCCTTTTATTTGAGGTATTTGGGACTTGATGTAGAAGCGGGTAGATTGAAAATTTTTGATGTGGACGAATTAACAGCAGGTGCTTTTGTCCAATGAAGCATCTATTTACAATCATACTATTATTGAATACTGCCTTTTCCCAGAGTTATGTTCGTGATGTTAGTCCGTTTACGGTAATAATTGACACCATTGAGGTTCAGCAGCCGTTCACTGGTGGACTGAACCAGCCTGACCCCCGCTTCATCGATTGGAATGGAGATGATGTACTGGATTGTTTTGTCAATGACCGCGACGGCTATTTGCAGTATTGGGAAGGATTGGCAGTAGTTATACCTGATACTGGTTTTTACATACCACAATTTGAATTTGTCACCAAAACATTCCAGGATATCAATGTGGGCACGTGGTACGCTTTCCATGATTTTGATGGTGATGGTGATGCAGACCTGTTGAGTCATACTGCCAATACGGACAATGTCAGTTTCTGGTCCAATGAAAACGATGCACTTGGCTTGGTCACAGATGAATTGCTGGATACCAATAGCCTGCCGGTCTACGGTGGGCAGATCGTCATACCGGCCATTGCGGATATTGATAACGACGGTGTTATGGATTATTTCATCGGTGATATTTCAGGTCAGCTAGCGTATTATAAAGGTCATGGCATGTCAGCGGGGCTGCCCCAATTTGAACTAATCACCAGTACTTTTGAGAATATCCAGATCGTCTGGACACCAGGCCGTCATGGAGCCAATGCGGTGGAATTTGCTGATATGGATAATGACAATGACCTGGACCTTATTTGGGGAGACTTCTACCAGACGGGACTGTTTTACCTGGAGAATTTTGGAACTGCAGAAATTCCTGATTTTGAAGATTCGTTAATGGTTACCGATTTTCCACAAGGTACCGATTTCGAAACTACAGGACACAATATTGCTCGTATTGCTGATTTTGATTTTGACGGCGATGGTGATTTGGTAGTGGGCGTGCTGTCAGGCGCATACGGAACGGAATATTTGGATAACCTTTACTATTTCCAGAATAACGGGTCAGCGGAAAACTGGAATTTTGAGATAGTGACTTCCAGGCTGCTGCCGGGATTGGATTTTATTTCAGGCAGTCATCCTGCATTGACACAAAATTGTAATAGTGGAGCTAATGAAATTTGGGTTGGTACGGAGTTAAACCCGGAAAATCCTGCATGGCTTGGAAATCTTTTGTTTTTTATTCAGGATGAATCTTCATGGGAAACGACTTTCGATTCTGATGGAACAAATTGGTTTAATAATATAGGTTCAAATATAGCACCGGCATTTTTCAATATGTATGGTGATGATGGAGAAGAACTCTTTATTGGTGAATTTAACGGCACGTTGTATAAAATAGATCAATATCAGGATTATCCTTTTTTCTGCATTTTTGGTGATCCGGATCCTGATTTCTTAAATATTGATCTAAGCGGTCGATCTACACCTTCTTTTGGTGATATTGATCAGGATGGTGATGATGACCTGGCCGTGGGGGACAAGGATGGCGTTATTCATATTTACTGGAACCAGGGCAATGTTGATTCTGTAATCTTTGATTCAATTTCCTACTTATCTATAGATATTGGTGACAATGCGTCCCCTTGCGTTCTTAATAATAGTCACATTCTGGCAGGAAATGAAGAAGGTGAATTATATGAAATTACCTACCTGGACAGTGAAGAATTGGTTGCAGAACTACGCACCGATATTCCCTATATTGGTCGCAACCTGGCGCCGGCAGCAGTGTATTGGGCTGGACAAAGCGAACCAGATCTGATCTTCGGTACACAAGCTGGGGGACTCCAGTATTTTCGTTATGACTCCACCGCAACTGGTATTGGCATGGAAATTATACCCAATCTATTTTTATTGAGCCAACCTTATCCCAATCCTTTCAACAGCCAGTTCTCATTTACCCTAATCCTCGAGGAGCGCCAAGCAATGGAAGTCCAGCTAATGGATATTTTAGGGCGCAGCGTGCAGCATATTTTCAGGGGAGAATTGCCGCCGGGAGAACACAAATTCAGCGTAAAAACAAGCTTATCAAGCGGTATTTATTTCCTCAAAAGCCGCTCCTTAAAGCAATCGGAAATCCGCAAGGTTTTGCTGCTGAAATAGGTTGTGGTTTTGATCACATTGTATGGTCGTGAAAGTTTATTGAATTGATTATCAATTCACTTTGAGTAAATTCGCAGGTATTTTCGTTTCTAATATAATGGCGTTAAATCACCATTTATTATTCACCTTATGAGGAGGCATGCATGTCATTCGCTAAAAGATTGAGACGCATCACAGCACTGATTTTCGCAATTTCCTTCGTGACGGCGCAAAGCCGTGATGAAGTTGTAGAATTAACATACCCTGTTACCGGGACCATTGTCGATACAAATTTTGTAGATGTTGAAGTAACAGTCGCAGATTTTTTCACTGTTGGTTCCCCGGGATGCACCAGTTGTGATGGGTATATACAGATTTCAATGGACGGGACAGCATCCGGCCAGATTACGTCAGATTCTGCTGTTAACGTTTCGGGCCTGACTGAAGGTTCTCATTTTATCGAAGTTGAAGCCTTGGATCCATCCGGGGCCAGTTTTTCTCCGGTGGTTTATGATTCAGCTACATTTACAGTTGACATGGCTTCAGTTCCCAATCTTTGTCCGGCACGTAATTTGAGTGTGATCGCCGGTGATGGGCGAAATTTTCTCAATTGGGCAGAACCGATTGCCATGTCCAATTTGAATCCCTTTCCAGCAGTGCCCCAGTCTGTGGATTACCATACGGGCAGTACGGATGGTTCATCCCTGATCCAAAATAGCATGATAATGGCTCATGGCGGTCCTACAACGAGTAAGGAAGCCGGTTGGGTCATATTTGATATTGCCGGGATGAATCCCAGTATTGAAGTTGATTCCATCATTTTCAATTATTATGTAAATGCCACCAACTGGCCTTATTGGAGTGTGACAGCTGTAGACTTGGATCCCCTTACATCCACAGCATCAGACCTGCATACTGAAATACTTAACGGCACGGATGCCGCCACAGCTTATCTTTATGAAAATGAATCATCTGCATTTGCTCCTGGATGGTATACTGATACCTTTGTCAACGGCGCCAATGACGACCTCGAAAATGATATTTCCCAAGGATATTTTGTCATTGGTGTTACAGATCGTGATGGATCAACAACATATTATTTGGATATTGACGGCTGGAATGAAGCCAATCCGCCCAGCATTGATATTCATTGGAGCGCTCCAGGCGGCAGGCAAGGTGTACACCACGCACCGGCCATAGCAGACATTCCTTACAGCGGTGCTGAAATTATGGCCTATAAAAATGCTGTCAGTGAAGGCTTAACTCCGCCTACAACTCTGGCAGGTATCGGCGCCTATGAAACAGTACGCTTTCCAAGTTCATCTCCACGTGAAGTCATTGAGGGCTGCGGTGATTTTCAAAACTATTCCATTTATACATCTGATGGTACAGAAATCGCAACTTCTGATACGAATTATTATTTGCATGAGAACCTTACCAACGGAACAGAGTATTGCTACAATATTGTGGCAAATTATACTGAAGGAACTTCATCTGCCACAGCCACTGTCTGTGCGACTCCGGAAACATTTTTACCCGATGGTATCACGAATCTCAATGTCGTTGGCTTGGATGAAGAAATTGCCTTGTCATGGACAGACCCATCTGTACCCCAATATACATTCTACGAGAATTTTAACAGTGGTATGCCGGCAACATGGACAGTCACAGACAATAATAGTTCTGGCGTTGTTTGGGAAGCTTCGGATATTGGACCGGGTGGATATACTCTAGATGATTATGATGGGCTTTTTGCTATTGTGACTTCATATAGCAACACTTTTCCAAATACTGATCTCATTTCACCCAGTATTGATTTAAGTAATTATTCATCAGCAACTTTATATTACAATTTTAATTATCAGGACTTTGCTTTGAATCCTACAGATAGCGGGTTGGTGTATATTTCAGGAGATGGCGGGTCAACATGGACACTGATGAATGCCTATGGTGCAGCTGATACACCTCCAGGAGGTATCAATGCTATATTACCAGATTCAGCTTCTTTGAATAGCGTTGTTGGCAGTTCTGATGTAAAAATAAAATTTCATTATGAAGTTGAAACAGGTGAATCCTGGTTCTTTTCAGTAGATGATATAATTGTGATTGGAACTGACACATCCGGTTCAAGGGATATGACAGGTTCTACAGTCTCAACTTCAGATACATATATTCCCGGGAATGCACACTATATGGAATTTTCATTGAATATCCAGGCACCAGATTTTGCGTATAGTGACTCTGTTGCTTTAACGTTCCCTACAGGTGTAACCATCTTGGATGCCGGTCCGGATGAATTGGGTTTTGGTGGAGAGCCCTATGGCCCCGAACCATATAATGGCATCGATGGTCAGACCATTTCCTGGGGTACGAATGCCAATGATGGTGCGGGTGGCATATTTGGTTCTCTTACCGTATGGGCTATGTTATCTTTCGACAGCACTTTATCCGGACCGTTGTCAGCCAGTTACCATGTATCTGACGATTGGTATAATACACCGGTTGATGTTGATGGTAATTTTTCGATCAATCAGCGCAACTTGATGGATGGAGACTTGCTGGGTTATAATGTGTATATCGATAATAGTTCTACTCCCCATAATTCAATGCTGATTGAATCAACAAATTATTTGGCTGACGGCTTGACCAATGGGCAATCCTATACAGTGGGTGTTACTGCAGCATATTACCCGGATTATGAAAGTTCTCCGTTGGAAACAACCGCTTCGCCAACATGGCTCTATGGTGATATTTCAGGCACTATTTCAGATCCAAACGGCAATTTACTCGATAGTGCTATTGTCCGTGTTGGGACGCTTGTGGATACAACAGGTACTGATGGTGTATATCTTTTAGCAAACCTGGAACCGGATGATTATATTGTTTCGGTCATGCGCCAGGATTTTGAGAATGATGCTGCGGACGTAACGGTTGTAGCCCAGGAAGCGGCCACGACTCAAGATTTTGTTTTAACACCTTCACTAGCCAGGGCCGGTAATCTGGAAGCGACAGCCGGGGATCATCAAATTGATCTGATCTGGAAAAAACCCGGTGCCGGTGGCGAATATGAATTGTACTATTATGATGACAATCTTGAAGCCCAGATTGGCTGCGGGGGCGGTTGTGAATTTGGTGTGCGCTTTACACCTCTGGGATACCCGGCGTCATTAACGACAATCCTGGTTTCTGTCCAGGGTGATGCCGCAGTTTTCGATGGAAATATAATAGCTTTTGTTGACGATGCCGGCAGTATTGCCGGGCCCAGCGGATTAACATCCGTTACTTTAGCTTCAGGGTTGGACTTGACCTCGCCCGACGGCAGCCTGACACAATATGAAGTGGATGTCAGTGCGGCGGGAGTAATTGTTAACAGCGGTGATGTCTATATCATGATCCAGGAAAACAATTCTGGTTTCATGGGTATCGCCAATGACAATCAACCCCAATCACCGGAATATTATGATCGCAACTGGGTATTAGTTGGTGGAGTATATTCAACCATATTTGATGCTGTTGGCGGAGATCCTTCCTTAACAGGCGATTTTGGCTTGTTGGCAACATTTGACGGTCCCTCAATGGCTGCAGCCACATTAAATAATAATAATGAAGTTGTGGAAATGATAACTGAAGGTTCTTATGAAGGCATTTTTAAGACGGGAGTTGCTACTGATTATGATATAGAATCATTTGGTTATGAACGCACAATGAACCCGGAAAATGTTGTTCGCTTAAATGATATTTATTTCCCAGTACCATCTGCCCGATCCATTGAAGACAGCTTGATCGGTTACAATGTTTATCAAGCGTTAGATGATGGCGATACATTGGTTGCAACAAATAACGACGGAGATGATACCACTGCAACTATAACAGTTCCTGACAACTATGTGGAATATTGCTACAATGTCCGCGCCCGTTGGAATACTGACAACTATGGAGTATTGGAATCAAAACCAACAAACGATGTGTGCGCGGTTCCCTATACATATGGTGATGTTGATTTTAACAGTAGTGTAGATTTAAGTGATTTACTTACGGTGGTTGACTTTGTCCTTGAAGTAATATCGCCTTCTGATGCTCAATTCCGCGGTGCGGACGTAAATCAGGATTCTGCAATTACTATTAATGATGTGGTCATGATTGTTGATATTATTTATGGTACAACTGCCCGTACAATGGCAGCGACAGACGTTCCGGTCCTGGTGGACCTGTTAAGCGCCGACCAGCAGCTGTTGATCAGCCTGGACTATGCGGGTTACACCC
>CAZORD010000028.1:0-20862 GCA_964582455.1 uncultured bacterium
TTCTACGCTGGTTTTGGTGGCGAATCAATGCATACACCGAAATTGTAGCTATGATTAGTTCAATTATTATTGCTGGCTATTTTAATTTTGGTGATTCAGTACTGGAAGGTTGGCAAAAGATTGTTATTGGCGCATTGCTCACGACCATTGTTTGGATTGCCGCCACTTATTTCACACCACCTGATGATGAAGATACACTCCGAAATTTCGTGAAAAAGGTGAATCCTGGTGGTCCCGGCTGGAAAAAATATTCAGACGGTGTATCTACAGAACCCTGGCCGGTTCCCAATGGAATTCTTTCCATGGTATTTGGTTGTGTCGCGGTGTATGGATTCCTGTTGGGAGTAGGACAATTGATCTATGGCTATACGGAAAGTGGATTGATGATTTGTGGATTGGGAATAGTTGCATCAGTTGGATTGTTTAAGGTTTGGAAAAAGTAATTAAATTGTGTTCATGTGCTTACGTGTTCATGATAACCATAACACTCAAACACGTTCCCACTTTAACACATGAGCACTTAAAAACACGAACACGTTAACACTTTAAGACACGTGAATATTTCTACTCCCGGCCGCATTTGTCTTTTTGGTGAGCATCAGGATTATCTGGGATTGCCTGTCATTGCCATGGCCATTTCCCTGCGAGTAATGTTAAGTGGCGATAAAAGAGAAGATCAGCAAGTCATTATCCATAAACCGGATCTAGGTGAAACAGAATCATTTTCGCTTGATGATTTGAATTATACCAAATCCCGAGATTATTTCAAAAGCGGAATTGTTGTGTGTAAAAATGAAAGACTCACTTTTTCCTCTGGTTTTGAATGTGAAATTACAAGTGAAATACCCATCCGGTCAGGGACCAGTAGTTCTTCAGCAATATCCGTAAGCTGGATCCATTTTTTATCACAAATGGCAGATGAACCGGTGAATTGGGATCAGCAAAAGATTGGTGAATTGGCTTATAAAACAGAAGTGGAAGAATTCAATGAACCCGGTGGCATGATGGATCAATATACCACTGCCATAGGACACCTTATTTATTTAGAGTCTGAACCTGACATTACAATTCAATCACTATATCCAAATTTGGGAGCATTTGTTTTGGGTGATTCAGGAGAGCCAAAAGAAACCATGAAAATATTAAGCCGTTGTCGAGATGCACGATTAAAGATTTCTGAAAAATTAAAAACAAATAATCCCAATTTTAATTTTCATTACTTTAACGAAGACGATATGAATGTTCTCAATAGCGATGAAAAACGTCTTATGACATGCACAATAAACAATAGAGATATTTTAAGATCAGCACTTTCAGAATTGGAGCAAGGAGAAAAAGATCATAGCAGAATCGGAACTTTGCTTTCTGAACATCATACCCAATTGAGAGATGTATTACACGTAAGTACACCCAAGATCGAAGCCATGCTGGATGCAGCGTTAAATGCAGGCGCTTTGGGTGGCAAGATCAACGGTTCCGGCGGCGGCGGCTGTATGTTTGCTTATGCACCCACTAATCCGGAAGAGGTTGCGGAAGCGATTGAAAAAGTAGGGGGAAAAGCTTACATCATTAAAACTGTTGAAGGCACACAGATCGATTAACCTGAGGGAGATTTGCTCAATGTATCCAAATAATACCCAAAATAGACCAAAACATTATAAGCGATAAAGTTTGTCCAAAATCGTTTTTTGTTTGAATGGTCTTTCCCAAAGTACATGGTATACGCTGCCTTTGCAAAAAAACCTGCGGAGAGTAATAAGTAACCATTTCGTTGAATCTCAAGATTTTTATGAAATGCATTTTGAAACCCGGCAAATGTAAAAAAAAGGTCAAACCCACCCACGATAAGATGCCCATAAAGATTCTCTTTATTTGCCAAAATACTCAAGCCGGTAAAGGCTGTTTGTTGGACCAGGATATATCCTACTTCTTCTGCAATGGACTATTGTGCAAACATTCTGGTTGAAGAAACAAGGATGAATAACAAAATTATTTTTTTCATGATTAGAACAATTTGTTGATTACAAGATAAAGAAATTTACATCCTTTTTGAATCATTATTTTTCGCAAATAAAAATGAAATCAACCTTGGTATTTCATCCTTATCATCAAACCAATCCTTCTGTTGGAGTAAGTTAAATCCAGCCTTTTCAGCACTTGTCAAGTAATCACTTTCAAGGTGTTGAAATACATCTAATACTATTTCTGATCCTTTGTCTCCAAATCGAGCCTTACTTCCAGCAAGTTGTTTTTCTGGATGGAGTTCACACACAAAACATTTTCCATTGATATTGAGTTTATTAAATGCTGAAGTAAATATATGATCCAGATTTTCAATATGTTCTAAAGTGAGGTTGATAGTTATTAGATCAAATGCATTATCATCAACTGGCCATTCGGTATTTAGATCTGCCTGAATGAATTCTATATTATCCGAAAAAATCTTTTTACGGGCTAGGGAGAGCATACCTTCTGAAAAATCTATACCAACAACTTTATCTACTTTATTGATCAACCATTCGGTATTTTTTCCTGAACCACATCCTAATTCCAATACATTATTGAATGATATTTTTGTTAACGTTTCTATAGTGGCACTTTTGTCAAGATCACGCGTTGGATTTATATTAGAATCGTATAGCTTAGCCCATTGATCATAATTTTTTTTAATTCGTTTCATAGTGTCTTTGAATAATAATTAATGTTTTGGAATGCTTAACTTCACATCAGAATCAAAAATAAATAACCCACAAAATTATATAATTACTTAAATATAAATGAACATAACACTATTAATCATGGCTGCAGGAATGGGTTCCCGTTATGGCGGACTCAAGCAGTTGGATGAGGTCGGTCCAAATGGAGAAACCATCATTGATTATTCTGTGTATGATGCTATTGAAGCCGGGTTTAATAAAGTTGTTTTTATTATTCGAAATGATTTTGAGCAAGAATTCAAATCAAAGATCACCAATAAATATGCGGGCAAGATCCAAGTTGAATTGGCATTCCAAGCTCTGAATGATCTACCAGATGGATTTTCGTGTCCGGAAGGAAGAGTAAAACCCTGGGGTACTGGACAAGCTATTTTGTCGGCTGCTGATATGATCCATGAGCCGTTCGTGGCTATCAATGGGGATGATTTTTATGGAAGGGAATCATTCAAGGTTGTGGCGAATTATTATAAGAATGGTGCAAATGATTTTTCCATGGTGGCTTTTCAATTGGATAAAACGCTTTCTACTTTTGGTGGTGTTACCCGCGGTTTATGTACGGTAAAGGATGAAAAACTGGATACGGTCATTGAAACTGATAATATTCAAAAAATAGATGAAGATATTTCATCTGATCGAGATATTAACCTTGATGGTAGTGAACCCGTTTCCATGAATGTGTGGGGTTTTACTCCAAACCTTTTCGATTATCTTAATGAAATGTTTATGAAGTTTTTATCAGAAAAAGGGTCAAAAATGAAAAGTGAATTTTTGATCCCAACTGTTGTGAATGATCTTATTCAATCTGGAAAAAAAGATGTTCAAGTATTAATGAGTGATGAATCCTGGTTCGGTGTGACTTATAAAGAAGATAAAGCTTTTGTAATGAGTGAGATCCAGAAATTGGTTGACAATAGGGTTTATCCTCTAGATTTATTTGATAAATGAAAAAAAGTTAATTATAATTAAAAGTATGTTTGTATTTAATAAAAGCAATAAATTCACGTTAGTTAAGATAGTTGTTTTAAGAAACTTGGTTTAAAAGATACAATTTTGCCGCGGTTAACAACAAACGCGGCTTTTTTTTAGTTAAGTTTAGAAACATATCTTTTAATTACAACAAAATGAAAGGTACTTTTAATGGTACAAGGTAAAGTAAAGTGGTTTAATGACAAAAAAGGTTTTGGTTTTATCACTTCAGATGATGATAGCACAGATGTATTTGTGCATTTCAACGCCATAAGCGGAGAGGGCTTTAAATCCCTCAAAGAAGGCGATGATGTCGAATATGAAGTAGTATCCGGACCTAAAGGTGATCAAGCTGCTAATGTTACTAAACTGAATTAAGATTTAGTTTTATAGTAATAACAAAAAACCTCATCCGGTTGGATGGGGTTTTTTTGTTTTTATCATCGCAGGGTCTCCCAACCTACGTGCCTACGGCTGGCAGGGAACCCCTGAAAATATTAAGTAGCGGCGCAGGGACTCGAACCCCGGACACTCGGATTATGATTCCGATGCTCTAACCAACTGAGCTACGCCGCCAAAATTGTCTAATATAAGCCAGCAAAATTAGAATTTCCCTTTAGGAAAACCAAAGGCAAAAGACATCAATTTATTGATTGAACAATACCTTTAGCTCCGTAATTTCAACCGAAAATTTTATCAACTAGCGGAGTAAACATGTACTCATCAGTTCAAGATTTCATGGATGCTGTCCTCATACGCTGTCCAGGGGAAAATGAATTTCACCAGGCGGTAGCTGAAGTGGTCAGCAGTATTTGGGATTTCCTAGACGACAATCCCCACTATGTTCATGCCAGAATTTTAGATCGCATCGTTGAACCTGAACGGGTCATCATTTTTCGTGTACCCTGGAGGAATGATCGCGGTGAAGTTGAAGTAAATCGCGGTTATCGTGTTGAATTCAATTCGGCTATCGGTCCCTACAAGGGCGGCTTGCGTTTTCACCCTTCAGTTAATTTAAGTATTTTAAAATTTCTCGGATTTGAACAAGTATTTAAAAACAGCCTAACGACCTTGCCTATGGGCGGGGGTAAAGGCGGATCCGATTTTGATCCCAAAGGAAAATCAGAAAATGAGGTCATGAGTTTTTGTCAATCATTTATGACTGAATTATGCCGCCATATTGGACCAAAAACAGACGTTCCTGCCGGGGATATCGGTGTAGGTGGCCGTGAAATTGGATTCATGTTCGGCCAGTATAAACGCATTCGCAATGAATTTTCAGGTGTCTTAACCGGTAAAGGATTGAATTGGGGCGGCAGTCTAATCCGGCCGGAAGCAACCGGTTATGGGAATGTATATTTTGCTCAGGAAATGCTTTTGGCTGCTGGTGAATCTTTCAACGGAAAAAGAGTTGCTATATCAGGGTCAGGCAATGTAGCGCAATATTCAGTCGAAAAAGTGAATGAACTGGGCGGCAAAGTTATTACTCTATCAGATTCAAGTGGTTCTGTTCACGATCCTGATGGAATTGATGCTGAAAAATTGGCCTACGTAATGGAGTTAAAAAACGTAAAACGAGGGCGCATCAGCGAATATGCAAAAAAATATAAATGTACTTACATGGACGGACAGCGGCCGTGGCCAGTAGCGTGTGATGTTGCTTTACCTTCTGCTACTCAAAATGAGATCAGCGGTAATGAAGCAAAAGAATTGATTAAAAATGGCTGTATTTGCGTTTCTGAAGGTGCGAATATGCCATCCGATCCGGAAGCAGTCGATGTTTTCCTGGAAAATAAAATACTGTTTGGACCAGGCAAAGCAGCCAATGCCGGCGGTGTAGCTACTTCAGGGCTGGAAATGAGCCAGAACAGCTTGCGCCTGAATTGGAGCAGGGCAGAAGTGGATTTCAAACTACATGAAATTATGAAAAATATCCACTTATCCTGTGTTGAACATGGCAGTGATGGAACGTTTACGAATTACGTAAAAGGCGCTAATATTGCCGGTTTTATCAAGGTTGCCGATGCCATGTTGGATCAAGGTGTTGTTTAACTAAAATTCTTAAAAAAAGGGGTATTTCTCCTTTTTTTATATCCCTGTTGCTTCATGTTCATCCATGACTTCCGGAATTTCAGGTAGTGGTTTTAAAATATGCCCCTCTCCGGAATGTCCATTTATTATAACGGTTAAAGGATCATCAGTTTTGATCCATTGTGTAAATTTTAATTCTTGTACTATTGTCTGATCTTTCACCCAGCCCAAGTCAAGCTTATCTTGTTTGGATTTATGATTAACCGTGAAATACCCCAATCTCATTGAAGTAACATTTTGAAAAAAGTGGCTGCCGAACGAAGGATCCACAGGAAATTCCGGCAGTCCCACTTCGACAATAATTTTTGCTCCGCTGATTTGCTGCCATTTTACAGGTATACCCAACCATGGGTCTGCAGTTCCCCAGCGTCCTGGTCCAATGAGGATGTATGGTGTTTTGGAATCAAGTTGTGTTGTTAATGTTTCTATTTCTTTGGCAATGATTTTCGTTTGTGATGATTTGAATTTTGCTGGATCAACAAAAATAATATCATTTATATTATTGAACTGTCCATTACCCAGCGTTAATGAACTTTTGCAAATAACATTTTCAGTGGTCATATCTAAATCATAGTTTAAATCTTCAGCAACTCCCAAGACCATCGGTTTGATCTGCAAGATACAGAATTCTGGTTGTTTGTTTTTATCCTTAAACAAGTTAACAGCAAATTCGATCTCAACTTCACAACCCAAACTACGTTTACCCAGTTCCAGGAGCCGGTTTAAGATATCAGCAAGCGGGAAAAGACCGAATTTCAAAATTGGTGCAAATGTGATCACACGGGTGCCTGCGTGTTTTAGAGAATCACGGAGTACATTATCTTCATTAGATACAACACTGCCAACCCATGTTAATGCTTTATCATCTTCAGCAACCTGTAAGTCAAATAAATCGAGATTTTCCGTTTCCCCATTCAATAATGTTTTTGTATTCTTATTTAAGTCCAGTGCATAAAATGAATTCTGTGAACAGTTCAGCGTTGCTTTAACAGAATAATACTGGGGCAGGATTGTGGGATATTTTGGAGCAAAACGCAGAGATTTTTCACCTTCAGCAACTGTCCTGCCAAGCCCCAGGGCTACAAAAGCCACGCCTTCATTACGCTCCATATATGATACTGGATAAAAGTTAAAACTTTGTGCTGTACCACTGAATGTTGGATAGAAACGATTATCTTTTTTCTGGCCAATTAATTCCATGATGATAACGGCCATTTTTTCCTCTTCTAATGAATGCACTGAAGATTCAATCAATGCAATGGCTTCTTTATGAAACATGGATGCGTATACCCTTTTCACTGCAGCACAGAGCTGTTTAAACCTGACATTGGTTTTAGTATCACTATTGGGCAGCATATACGTTGCGTATGCCCCGGAAAGGGGTTGATATTGTGAATCTTCCAACAAACTGGATGATCGGACAGCTATTGGATGTTTGATAATCTCAATAATAGCAAGGAGAGCTTTTTCAATTGAATCAGATAACTTTGCTTTTTGGAAAAGAGTATCGATTTTTTTATTGGTTTTGGCATTTACCGCTTTATCCCAAAGATCGTTTTCCCGCATAAATTGATCATATTCAGAAGTGGCGATAACATACGCTTTGGGTACACGAATAGATACACCCGGAAAATCTGTATCAAAATTTCCTTCGCTTATCAATGAATTGGAAAAGGCAATACCCCGTGCTTTCCCACCCAGAGAACCGGGACAGATGCGCATGAAATTCTTATTAGGATTGAAGTTTTCCGGTTCAAATTCAACTACATGTGTCTCTTTTTTATAGTTGATCGCATTATCTACCAATTGTATCAATTGTTTACGATGTTCATTTGAATCCTCGAAATCACGGTAATTTAACGGCCTGATTTTGGAAGCTAGAATAAATTCTCCTCGAGCTGCCAGCCAATTGGAAAAGTGGTTGCTTGCTGCATGAAATTCCAACGACTCTTCGGGAATAGTTTTAATAGCATTTTTTAAGCCTTCTAAATCTGTAACATGATCCACAACTTCACCATCAGGTGTCTTGAAAATGAAATCGCCAAAACCAAAATTAACGTTAATGAAATCCCTTAATTTCTGGAGTAACGATTTAGATTTTTTGTGGACAAAATTGACGTTGAGTTCTTTTGCCAATTGAGCGTTTATATCATATGTAGACTGTAATAGTATTGGAATTGAAGGGTCGATGGAACGTGCCCAGCGCACAAATGATTGCCCTGCTTCCGGATCGTGAACGCCATTTTTAGGGAAGCGGATATCTGAGATAATACCCAATGTATTTTTCTGGTATGTTTCGAAAAAATCCTGTGCTTCTTCATAAGTTGTTGCTAATAATATTTTTGGCCGCGCGCGCATATGCAGCAATCGTTCTGTATCGGTAAGGCTTTTATCCATCAATCGTTTAATATTGCGTGTTATTTCTTTATAAACCAACGGCAGGATTGTAGAATAATACCTGGGACGATCCTCAATAAGAATAATACAACGTACATCACCTATTTGCACATCTCTTGCTATATTGAGCTTATCTTCGATTTGTTTTACAATTGCTAAAAATACATTAGCATTCCCAGTCCAAATAAATACCTGGTCAATAGCTGTTTCTTGTAATTGATCAGGAAGCTGTTTTAATTCTGATTCATCAAACGCCAAAAGAATAATGGGAATTGAACTGTTCAATTTTTTGATCCTGGTGGCGATGGACAGGGGATCCATATCAGAAATGCGCATCATTACAAGTACCAGGTCGAATTGAGTTTCCTTCAGCATTCTCATAGCATCGGCGGCAGTTTCTGCTCGCCATATACGCGGTGCATTACCGAAACTCATACCCATATATTCATGCAAAAGCTGTTCTGTCAATCCACCGTCTTCTTCCAAGACAAATGCATCATATGGACTGGCGATGAGCAGGATTTCATGTACCCTATGCAGAATCAAATCCTGGAGTGTATGTTTATCTGCAGGTGTTCCTTTACGGACTTCCATAGTGATAAAATTAACCTGAATTCTGCTTACTGTGCATAGAAAATGATATATTTATAATGTAAGTTTGTAAAGCATGAATGTATTAAAAAGTGTATATAATTTTTTTCTTGACCAGATCTACCCTCATATTTGCCTGCTATGTAAACAATTTTTCGATGAACACAATAAATCAATATGTAATAAATGCTGGAAGAATTTCAAACCAGTTCCAAAAAGCAACAGGCTGAAAAGTATGTTAGTTAAAGATGGGGTTGATGCTGTCTATTCAGGATGGTATTTCACCAAAGGATTTGATGATGTTATTCATTCCTTGAAATACAATGACAGGGCTAAATTAGGGTTAGAATTGGGGCGTCATTTAGGTCAATTAATATCATCCGAAACGTTTGGAACTGTTGATGTATTGACTGCTGTTCCGCTCCATCGAGTTAAATATCGAGATCGTGGTTATAATCAAGCCGAGTGGATAGGCAAAGGTGCAGCAGACATATGGCAAATCCCTTTTACTAAACAGATTCTTAAACGAAACCGATATACTGTTTCACAGACAACATTAAACCAGGAAGATCGCAAAGCAAATATGGCAAATGCTTTTACAGCTCACGGTAGTATTGAAAATAAATCTATAGTTATTGTAGATGATGTACTTACAACAGGATCAACGATGTCATCCTGTGCGACAGTATTGAAAAACGCCGGGGCTGCGTATGTTTATGCGCTCACTGTTTCTGCGCCTTTAGAACAAGACCATCAATGATACAAAGCCTCCATTCATTTGATTTAAAAGATAAACGCATATTAATTCGAGTTGATTTTAATGTACCGCTTGATAATGGACGTGTTACAGATGATTTTCGGTTGCAGGCTTCATTACCAACAATTCAACATTGTTTGCAGCAGGGCGCTGCGGTCGTACTGATGTCCCATTTGGGCCGGCCCAAAGGAAAAGTAGATGAAAAGTTGAGTTTGATTCCTGTAGGTGAAACTCTGGCAGATATGCTGGAAATGCCCATTAAATTTTCTGAAGATTGTATCAGCGAAGATGCCCGCAATACATCATTAGGTATAAGTCCTGGTGAAATTCATCTTTTGGAAAACTTACGTTTTTATGATGGAGAAACACTGAATGATCCCCAGTTTGCCATGATATTGGCGAAACATGGAGAAGTGTTCATCAATGAAGCTTTTGGAACCGCACATCGCGCTCATGCGTCAAATGTGGGTGTAGTGGATCATTTCAAGCAAACTGGCATTGGTTTCTTAATGGAACAGGAATTAAAATATTTAAAGGAATCATTTGACCACCCCCTGCGTCCCATAACATTAATTTTAGGAGGTGCTAAAATTGAATCAAAATTATCTTTGATCCGTCGCTTTTTGAATAAAGCAGACACGATCATTATTGGTGGAGGCATGTCATTTACATTCCTAAAAGCACAAGGTAGAGAAGTCGGCGGTTCATTAATAAATGAAAAAATGTTATTCACAGCAACTCAAATATTAAATGAAGCAAAACACCAAAAAGTGAAATTAGTATTACCATTCGATTTTGTGTGCGCAAAAGATGCAAAAAGTCAACCGGATGCAGTGTATTCTCGGAGAGAATTACCGGAGGATTTGATGGGCTTGGATATTGGTCCAAAATCTATAGAAAATTTTAAAGATATCATTTTTTCTTCAAAAACTATCGTTTGGAATGGTCCAATGGGTGTTTTTGAACAGGAACCATACGCAGCGGGAACAAAAGCAATTGCTGAAAAATTGGTTGAAGCAACTACATCGGGGCAGACTACTGTTGTTGGCGGAGGCGATACTGCAGCAGCAATTCGCGCATACGGATACCATCATGATGTTACACACGTTTCGACTGGTGGTGGAGCATCGTTGGAATTATTAAGTGGTGAAACTTTACCTGCATTTTCAGCATTGGAGTCAAAATGAAACAACAGTATGTTATAGCCGCCAACTGGAAGATGAATATGACTTTGGACGAATGCGGTTTATTCGTCGATAAATTAACGAATTTGCTTTTGGATAAACCCGAGTCAAAAGTTATATTCTGCCCGCCTTTTTCGGCGCTTTTTTACATGAATGGTTTGCTGGAAGCAACTCCCTATGCTCTAGGTGCTCAAAATGTGTTTTGGGAAGATAAAGGTGCTTATACAGGAGAAATATCTGCAGAAATGCTTAAATCCTGTCATGTATCCTACGTTATCATTGGGCATTCAGAACGACGACAGCTGTTTAGTGAAACAGACGATACTGTGAACAAACGCTTGCATAAAGTTTTGTCAAGCGGGTTGATACCTATTTTGTGTATCGGTGAAACGCTGGATCAGCGCAGGAATGATGAAACGTTAACCGTATTGAAAAATCAATTAAAAATTGGTTTAAGAGATGTGCAAGGTGAGGATATCAATAAAATGATATTTGCGTATGAACCTGTTTGGGCTATCGGCACAGGTGAACGTGCTGAACCGGATCAGATTGCGGAAGCTCACCGGGCAGTGCGAAATGTATTAGCTGATTTAGGTGCAGTTAAAGCTGAAAATATTCCCATTTTATATGGGGGTTCAGTGAAAAGTATTAACATTCAAGAATTACTTGAGATAAACGAAGTAAATGGATATTTAATTGGTGGTGCAAGTTTGGATGCAGAGGAATTTTCATCCATTATTCACCAGACAGAAAATTATAAAAAGGAATAAACGTGGTCGGATTTTTAATTACTATTCATACATTGATCTGTATTTTATTGGTCAGTGTTATTTTAATGCAAGCCAGCCAGGGCGGTGGTTTGTCAGGAACAATTGGCGGCGGTATGTCCAATGCCATTTTTGGCGGTCGGGGAACGGCAACCATTTTGAGCAAAATGACTGTGTGGTTTGCCATTGCATTCATGTTGTTGGCGCTGATCATTGGATTGTTCAGCACAACAACTGAGGTACAATCGGAATCTATCCTTAAAAAAGATGCTGAAGAACGGGTTTTGGACTTGTCATTACCAGCAGCCCAGGAAATTGATGATTTTGAATAAGCCTGCCGAAGTGGTGGAACTGGTAGACACGCTGTCTTGAGGGGGCAGTGGGGGAAACCCCGTGCCGGTTCGAGTCCGGCCTTCGGCACAAAAAATTTGAAAGCCGGTTCTTTGCCTGTCCGCAGGCAGGGAGTAATGGCCTTCTGTACTTAAACAACTAGAAGGAAATATGCATAAATATATAATCCAACTCATAATCATATCAATCATTGCTGCACAAACACCTGATGTATTGCTGCAAAATGGCCAGGAAATGCTTAACAATGGTGACCTGGAAGGAGCCCAGGATGTATTGGAAGAAGCCCTGCAGGCAGACCCGACATTTGCACCGGCAATGATAGAATTATCAAAAGTGCATTTGCGCAACGGTAACATGCAGAAAACTCAGGAATACATTCGCAAAGCCATTGATGCAGATCCTGAAAATCAGGAATACCGTGATGAATTTGAACGCTTGAATGAAATTAACACATTGATGGCGGATGGTCAGCGTAATTTGCAGACCGGCGATCTTTCTGCTGCCTATGAATCCTATCGAGTGGTAATAGTAAAATTCCCGTTTTTTGCTGAAGCTGCTTACAGCATGGGTTTAGTAAAATTTCGTGAACAGGATTTTGAAGCAGCAGTAGAAAACTTCAAAAATGCATTGGAGTTGAATCACTACCACGAAAATGCCAGAACCGCCATTGCCAATGTTGCTAAAAATAAATTCAATGAAGGTAATAATTCCTATCGAAGACGAGATCTTGAAGGCGCATTAGAAGCCTATGAAGATGTTTTAAAAGTTGATGAAACTTTTTACCAAGCCCATTATCAAATTGGTGTAATCCAAGCCAAAATGGGAGATAGAACTGCTGCTATTGAGCATTATCTAAAAGCACTTGAAATAGCTCCGACATTTTATAAAGGCTATTTTGCCATGGCGTTATCACAAAAATCTAATGGTGACGTGGAAGGAGCCTTATTATCCCTCGAAAGTGCAGTTGAAATTTATCCTGGTTACGATAAAGCCTATGGTACTATGGGTGATATATATATTGAAAATAAAGAATTCGATAAAGCTATTGAAATTCTCAACATAGCTATTCAGGTAAACCCGCAATATGCAAAAGGATACTTAAGCCTGGGTATTGTGTATTCTGAACAGGAACAATTTGACCTTGCCTTACCAAATTTAGAAATGGCTACATCACTTGATGCAAAGAGTTACATGGGTTGGTACCGTTTGTCAGTTGCATATAATGCTTTGGATGATTGTGAAAATGCCAAACGAGCTGCCAGGGAAAGTACTGATATTAAATCTGGATTTGGTGGAGGCTGGTTAGAACTTGGCATAGCTGAATGGTGCGGTGGAAAAGGCAATAAACGAGCTGCTGAAAATGCTTTTGAAAAAGCCCGCAATGACCGTTCTTGGCGCAAAAGCGCTGAATATGAACTGGATAAAGTTCGCAATCCAGGAAAATATCAGAAGTAATTTCCCCTAACTTACTTTCCACGTAAGTTCTCTCCATGTTGAACGCGGTCATATTTGATCTCGATAATACCTTGCTGGACTTCATGAAAATGAAGGAATATGCAGTAAAGGCTGCCATTGCCGGTATGCAGGAAGCAGGTTTGGATGTGGATGCAGATAAAGCATACGATCGTATAATCGAAATGTATATTGATCACGGTTGGGAAAATCAGCAAATTTTTGATCTATACCTCACAGACATAATAGGTTATGTCGATAATAAGCTGCTGGCTGCGGGAATTGTTTCTTACAGACGTGCCCGTGAAGCAAACCTGCAAGTATATCCTAATGTTAACAGTACGTTAAGTGAACTGATGAATATGGGTATTAAATTAGCTGTCGTATCCGATGCCCCCAGCAGGGAAGCCTGGATGAGGTTATATTATCTTAACCTTCATCATATTTTTAATGTTGTCTTAACGTTTGATGATACAAAAGCGCGTAAACCATCTCCCATCCCATTTCAAATGGCTTTAGAGAAATTAGAATGCGCGGCGGAAAATACATTGATGGTAGGTGATTGGCCTGAGCGGGATGTGGAAGGAGCAAAGCAACTCGGGATGAAAACGATATTTGCCCGTTATGGTGATACATTCGATACCATTGAATCTGGTGCAGACTGGGATATAGATGATATTCATCAAATAGTAGATATAGTGTCTGAGTTAAATGCCGCCTGAAATATTCATCGGGACTGATATTGTAACAGTGTCTCGTATCCGGGATTTAATAGCTGCTCATCCAGATCGATTTATTCAGCGCACGTATACTGATCAAGAACAATCTTATTGTGTGGGTAAAGCTGATCCCGTGATTCATTATGCCGGTAGGTTTGCTGCTAAGGAAGCGATCAAAAAAGCGCTCATGACATCTGGTATTAAAGATGTAATTGCCTGGGTGGACATGGAAGTTGTTGCTGATCAGTACGGAGCACCTATTGTGAATTTGCAAGGCAAATTATATGACGGTTTAGACTGTAAAGTTTCTATTTCGCATACAAATGATATAGCCATTGCTTCGGCTGTAATTACTAAGTAATCATGGGCATTATCACTGCTGACCAGGCAGCTGAATTGGATCAGAAAGCCATGTATGATCATGGAATCTCCGGTATTGATTTAATGGGTTCTGCAGGGCAGGCTATTGCTGATGAAGCTCGAGAAATAGTTGCTGAAATTCATGATCCAAAAATTGTTATTGTTTGCGGGAAAGGAAATAATGGCGGTGACGGATTTGCTGCAGCAACAAATTTAGACGGATTTAATGTGCATATTTACAGTTTGGTTGATGCAAGTCAGATTAAGGGTGATGCAGTTCATTTTCATGAAAGTTGTAGGCAAGACAATATTTCCATTTATTATACAACTGATCCTCCAGAAAATTTAACGTGTAATCTAATCATTGATGCCTTGCTGGGGACAGGTTGCAGGGGTGAGTTAAGAGATGATATCACTGTATGGACACAGTGGATGAATGCAAATTCCAGTCCTGTATTAGCTGTTGATTGTCCGACCGGTGTCAATGGCAGTAATGGATCAGCAGCCAAAGATGCTACTCATGCTGTAAAAACAGTTACCATGGGTTATCCAAAACTGGGTTTGTGCATCAAACAGGGAAAAGAGCACAGTGGGATAATAAAGTCTGTAGATATAGGATTTCCGGATATTATTGATGAATTAAAGGGGTTGAGTTGGAGTCACTTCAAAGCAGCATCTATCTCTAATATGCTGTCTAAAGTAGAATCAGATACATATAAACACCGACAAGGTAAAGTACTGATTATCGCAGGTTCAAAGGGCATGACCGGTGCTGCAGTATTAAGCACTTTTGGTGCATTGCGTGCAGGTGCAGGATTGACTATAACGTGTGCTCCAGAATCCATTGAAGAAATCTATGAGAAAACGATCATTGAAGGCATGACCGTGGGCTGTACAGATAATGGAAATGGCTATTTCACGCCTGAAAGTTTTCATATAATTGAAGAAAAATGTGATTGGTGTGATGCGATTGTAATTGGCCCGGGTCTTGGTAAGTCCAAACAAACAATGAAGTTGATAGAAAGTGTAATTTTATCTGCATCGAAACCACTTATAATTGACGCAGATGGACTACGTGTATTTCACGGAAATTTGGAATTGTTCGAAAAAATAAACGTACCGTTTATAATTACACCCCATGAAGGTGAATTTTGTAAATTGTTAGGTATAGATCTAAATCAATTTAAAGAGGGTTTTCCAGGCAATATTGAACAATTCATGAATAATTTTCCCGGGGTTCTTGTATTGAAAAATGCACCAACGATATCATTTTATAATAATGTAGCAATTGTTAACACGAGTGGTAATCCCGGTATGGCAACTGCAGGTATGGGTGATGTTTTAGCAGGCATACTGGGTACATTCGTATCCCAAGGAATGGACTGTTTTCATGCTGCTCAGTCAGGTGTATATATCCATGGTTTAGCTGCTGATAGAAAAGTGGATGAAAAAGGATATAGGGGATTGATCGCTTCAGATCTTTTGGAAGAATTACCAAAGGTTATACGTGAAATTGAATAAGCAAAAATACCGTATAGGTATGGCATTATATATTCTTGCAATTTTGTCTGCCTCCAGTATTCCTGGAAAATCGTTACCTAAACTGATCATTTTATCACCTGATAAATTATTGCACATGGCGGAGTATGGTATTTTAGGTTTTCTAGCATATAAGAGTTTTAACAGTATTACTGTGCAGGTATTGATGGGCTTATTATTCTTTGCTTGTTTGGATGAAATTTGGCAATCATTCATTCCAGGCAGATTTCCCAGTTTTTATGATATAATTGCTGATATAATCGGTTTTAGTATTGTTATTGGAACGATGTATTATTATTCCCGTAAAAAGCCTAATTAAGCTTCTTATGGATAAATTAGTCATACTCGGTAAAAAACCTTTAAGTGGAACAGTTGACATCAGTGGTGCCAAGAATGCTGTATTACCCATGATGACAGCCGCACTGCTTACTGGAGGAATAACAATAATCCATAAGGTACCTGACTTACGTGATACGCGCACCATGATCAGGCTGTTAAAGATGATTGGTGCAGGTGTCGAATTTGATGATGGTACACTTAAAATCGACGGTTCATCGGTTAATAAACTTGAAGCGCCTTATGAGTTAGTCAAAACCATGCGAGCTTCTTTTTACGTTATGGGTCCATTATTGGGTCGTTTTGGAAAAGTAAAAGTATCTTTACCGGGTGGATGTGCCTGGGGGCCGCGTCCGGTTGATTTCCATTTAATGGGTATGGAAAAACTGGGGGCTGATGTTACTCTGGAACAAGGGTATATCCTGGCACGAGGATCATCATTGCAGGGTGCTGACATTTGTTTCGATTTTCCCTCCGTTGGTGCCACGGGGAATGTGGTCATGGCAGCTGTATTAGCAAAAGGAACGACCGTGATTGAAAATGCGGCTCGTGAGCCTGACATAGTCCAACTCTGCGAAATGTTGAATATGATGGGTGCTGAAATTTCGGGGTTGAATACCAATACTTTATTGATTAAAGGTGTGCACGATCTTCATCCGGCTGAAATTACGGTTATCCCGGACCGCATAGAAACAGGTACATTTCTCATGGCCGGGGCAGCATTGGGTGATATAACGCTGAATCATGTAGAACCAAATCATCTGCAAATTGTACTGGATAAACTTGAAGAAAGTGGTGCCAGTTATACAACTGAACCGGGTAAAATTCATATCAAGAGAGCTGATACAATCAAGGCTGTAGATGTAACGACAGAAGTCTATCCTGGATTTCCTACTGATCTGCAAGCTCAATGGATTGCATTGATGTCTGCAGCGCAAGGACAGTCTGTTGTAACGGATACCGTTTATCATGATCGTTTCACACATATTCCGGAATTAAACCGCTTGGGAGCTAATATTTCTTTACTTGATAACGTTGCAAAAGTGGCAGGTGATGCATCTTTAAAAGGAGCACAGGTAATGTCTACCGATATTCGTGCCAGTGCTTCACTGATATTGGGTGGGCTAATGGCTAAAGGACAAACAGATGTTAGCCGTATCTATCATATTGATCGGGGATATGAAAAAATAGAGTCAAAATTCAGATCTATTGGCGCAGATATTTCCCGTATTTCAGAATGAACAAAATGTCTTTTTTCCTATATTATTAACGGTATACATTCCCACTTGGCACTCATAATAACAGCCTGATGAAGATAGTATTAATTGGTGCTGGCGAAGTGGGATTTCACGTCGCTAAAGCCTTAAGTGAAGACGGACATGACATTACTGCGGTAGATATCAATCCGGAGAAATGTCGCCGTATTACCGAAAACCTCGATGTCATCGAGGTTGAAGGCAATGGTGCCAGTCCTAAAATACTCCATGAAGCACGTGTAGAAGAAGCAGACTATGTTTTATGTCTTACTAAGGTCGATGAAGTAAATCTCATTGCTGCCCAGCAAGCCCATGAATTGGGTGCAAAACATATCATTGCCCGCCTGCGCAATCAACAGTACAGTGACAGAGATTCCATAATAAAACCAGAAAAGTTTGGTGTGGACTTGGTGATCCATCCTGAACGTGAAGCCTGTATTGAAATCTGCAGGCTGGTTCTCCATCCTTATGCCACACAGGTTATGGATTTTGAAGATGGTCGACTGCAGATGCTGGGCTTCAGGTTAGGGAAAGATTGTTCACAAATTGTCGGTAAAACTGTCAGGGATATTTGTGAAAATACAGAAGATTATAAATTTGGAGTCATCGCTGTTCTGCGAAATACAGAAACAATTGTGCCTTGGTCTGATTTTCAATTTGAAGATGGTGATATTGCTTATTTTATACTGCGCACAGAGCATGTTCATCATTTAATTGGCATGCTTGGTAAAGCGATCGAATATTCCAAACGAGTGATGATTGTAGGTGGGAGTAAAATTGGCCGCTCGCTGGCAGAAAATCTTCAGGATGAAATGAATGTACGCCTTGTTGAAAGTAACAGGGAAAAAGCCGAGTATATAGCCAATCATATGGACAATATAATGGTCATCAATGCAGATGGTACAGACATTGAATTCCTTACCTCTGAAAATGTACACGAAATTGATAGTTTCATTACAGTAACTGAAAATGAACAAACTAATATTCTCTCAGGACTTTTAGCCCATCATTTTGGAGTAAAACAAGCCATTATCCACGTTAGTAACACTGAATTTTTACCTATTATACAAGAATTGGGTATAGGGCCGATTATCAGTAAAAATATGACAACAGTCAATACAATCTTGCGCAAAATCCGCAGTGATATATCTGATACGTCCGTATTTACCTTCGAGGAAATTGATGTTGATGTGCTGGAACTCCAGCCCGAACCGGGCAGCAGAGTTACACAAATGGAACTGTCAGAATTATCATTTCCCAAGGAAAGTATCGTTGGCGTTATCAACCACCATGGTCATTTAAGTATCGCCCGTGGCAGTTCCCGCCTGACAGCTGAAGATACAGCATTGGTTTTTGCTAAAAATAGTGCGTTTCATGCTGTCCGCAAATTCTTTCGTGCCTAATGAACATTCGCACTATTTTTAATATTTTAAGCGCATTATTGGTGATCCTGGGGGTGTCAATGTTTATCCCAGCAGCTATTGCCTATGGTTATGGAGAAAATGATCTCCATGGTTTTTTATGGTCGATACTTATTTGTATTCTGATTGGTTTCCCTACCTGGCTGGCTACACGAAAGAACAAAAACTTGACCAACAAAGATGGATACGCTATTGTGTCTTTCACGTGGATCACGACTGCATTAATAGGTGCATTACCATTTTATTTTTCTGGAATCATACCCAATTTTACAGACGCATTTTTTGAATCCATGTCCGGAGTTACTACGACAGGTGCTACGATTATCGGCAGATCGGTTACATTACCCCATCTTCCGAATGGAATAGAGAGTCTCCCCCATGGAATTTTATTCTGGCGTTCTTTCATTCAGTGGATTGGCGGTATGGGAATTATTGTTTTCTATATTGCAATTTTGCCATTATTAGGTGTAGGTGGTGTACAGTTATTCAAAGCAGAAGTTCCGGGACCGGTTGCTGACAAGATCCGTCCACGAGTTCGTGAAACAGCTAAAATATTATGGATGGTGTATCTAGGTTTTACAGCGGCTCAATTTTTGTTATTAATCATGAGTGGAATGCCATGGTTTGATTCGATCTGTCATGCTTTTACCACCATGCCAACGGGGGGTTTCTCCACTAAAAATGCTAGTATTGGATATTACGACAGTGCTGCCATTCAATATATCATCATCTTTTTCATGTTTTTAGCAGGGATCAATTTTTCCCTACATTTTCATGCGATAACGGGGAATGTGAAATCCTATTTTAGAGATAAGGAGTTTTTGACCTATTTTGGAATTATTATTGTTGTTGCTTTTCTGATTTTCTCAAGTATTTCTGCTGGTGGGAATGAATGGACAGAAAAACATTTCCGTGATTCGCTTTTTCAGACAGTTGCAATTTTAACCGGTACCGGTTATTGTACAGCAGATTATGAATTGTGGGCATATTTTGCTCAATTTATGCTCTTATTTATGATGTTTGTCGGTGGTATGGGCGGTTCTACTACCGGTGGAATGAAAATTGTTCGTATTATGCTCTTGTTCAAATATGCTGCGAAGGAAACACGGCGTATGCTTCATCTTAAAGCAATTATCCCTATTCGCATTGGCAGTCGCTATATTTCCGAAGATGTGATCCGCAATACTTTGGGATTTTTTCTATTCTACATATCAATTTTTACTGTTACGACCATGGTGTTGACAACCATGAATATTGATCTTGAATCTGCCATTGGCGCGTCAGCTTCAGCCATCGGCAATATTGGCCCGGCTTTAGGAGCGTTTGGACCCACAGATAATTATGCATTGTTACCGGCATTCGGTAAATGGTTGTTGAGTTTTTGTATGCTTTTAGGACGTCTGGAAATATTCACTGTCATGGTGCTGTTCAGCCGGACATTCTGGAAATAATTAAAAGAATTTCATGGAATATTTGTTATTAGAAAAAATAGATGGCATTGGTGTAATTACGATCAATCGACCCGATGTTTTGAATGCCATGAACGCCAGTGTTGTGACTGAATTATCAACTGCTGTTTCAAATATGATTGCAGATGATGACATTGGGGTAATCATTATTACCGGAAGTGGAGAGAAGGCATTTGTAGCCGGTGCTGACATCAAAGCAATGCAGCAGATGGATGCTGAAGGAGCCCTTGAATTTGGAAAAGCAGGTCAGAATATGACATTGGTAATAGAAAATTCACCAAAACCAGTTATCGCTGCTGTTAATGGTTTTGCCTTAGGCGGCGGCTGTGAAATATCTTTGGCATGTCACATACGTGTGGCCAGTGATAATGCTGTTTTTGGACAACCGGAAGTATTACTGGGGTTGATCCCCGGCTGGGGCGGAACTCAGCGCCTGCCGAAAATTGTGGGCACTGGAATTGCTAACGAACTAATTACAACAGGAAAACA
>CAZORD010000029.1:0-20335 GCA_964582455.1 uncultured bacterium
GCTATCGGCTTGGTGGAAACGGGTGGTGTAAAATTAAACGATCCCTATTTATACGCAGAACCGGAAAAAACGCCTCTTATCTTAAAAAAAGGTAATGATGTATTTGTGATTCAACCCGGTGACAAGGTCATCATCAATGAAGAGGTCATGACCTACAAATCGGTGGATATGGCAAATAAAATCCTGATTATGAAAAAAACCACCCTCCCCTTTACTGCTATTACGGCCATTGAACTTGCAGCAGGAAATAAAAGTCAGAAATATGGAACAAAGGGGTGTTTGTATGGCGGTTTGGTTGGTGCTATGGCCGGGGTGGCCATAACGATGCCTGAAGAAGAATATCACTATATGATCTTTACTGTTCCTATTTGCACAGGTATAGATGCTATCACTTTTGGAATAGTAGGAGCGGGGTATGGCTACACACAAAAAATCAATGAACAGACCTTCGAGCTAGGCCCCAACGATTGGAGAATAGTAAATGAATAATCAGAAGACACTTTTAATCAGTTTACTTTTAACAGCAACTGTCATTGGCTTGGTGGAAACAAATGTGATCCAATTCAACAAGGAAAGCATCCATGCACAAGGTGAATACAGCGATCTTGTGTTGGAACGTGATGGTGAGCAGGTGAGAATCCCATCCGGAGGCTGGATCGTTGCTGTGAATGCCTGGAATTCGGATATACATGCCGGTGGCGAGCTGATTGGAGTATCGGTAGATGGACTTTTGATCCGTGAACCGGGAAATGACTTAGAGATGAATATTCCCTTAAATGATATTGGATCTATTTTTCATGGTGAATACAAAACGGTGGGGAAATATGTGAGAGAGGGTATGAAAAGAGGCGCGTTGGGCGGTTTGGGCTGTACTGCAATTGGTGTAGCTATGACTCTTGCAGACGGAAATCCAGAAGACGCATTTTTTGTAGGATTATGCGGGGGTATATTTTACGGCGGTGCGGGCGCTGCCGCCGGCGCTGCCTATGGTTTTATTAAAAGTCAGGTTGCTAAAGGCAATGCGGAAGAGTTCATTATTGGCCCTTACGATTGGCAGATTGTGGTGGAATGAATTCAGGAAAAATCTTACAAATCAGCGTAAAATCGAGTACACCAGACGAACATGGTTTACCAAAAAAAGCCGTTTCTTCGGCAGAGATCCATTTTGGTGGTGTGGATGGTGATTACAATAATTTTCGTCAGGAGAAAAAGAAAGGTGAGCCGGATATGGCGGTCATGCTCATTACACAGGAAATTCTGGATGATCTGAACAGCGAAGGCTGGCCCGTGGAAAGTGGTGACTTGGGCGAAAATTTGACTATCAGCGATTTGTCTTACGCTTCCATTCAGCCGGAACAAAAATACAGAGTGGGAAATGCATTAATTCAAATTTCCTTTAAATGTGAACCCTGCACTTATCTCTATTCATTATCCTATATTGGTTTTGAACGTGGACCGGAATTCATGAAAACACTCAAAGACCGCCGGGGATGGTATGCCCGTGTGTTGAAAGAAGGTGTTGTTCAATCCGGCGATGAGATCACGCTTGAAGAATAATTAGTTTCAGAATATAAAATCAAAATTTTATGAATTCTGTGCAAAATAAAAAATCTTTCCCCTTATTTATATACCCCTCTTACATTCTCCCCTGTTACAGGGGAGACAACAAAATGGTTTTATTTTATAATCCTTACTTTTTCCCCTGTCATAGGGGAAACACAAAGGGGTAAAAAATTATGATTCAAATTTTAATCAATATTAAAAACAGAACCTAATCACATTTGTTTGACTGGACATATTTCTTCACATTTATCATTGGACTATTTGTTCTCTACTGGTTTGTATTCCTCATTGCCGTCTGGTTAAAAGGTTATTTTAATGACCTCCGTTTGGAGCGCTGGTTTGGAAAAAAAATGGGTCCGTTCGGGTATATTCTGGGTGCGTTCGCCGGAGCGGTCACCCCATTTTGTTCCTGCACTACCGTGCCCATTTTTGCCGGCATGATCGATAGTAATGTACGTCTTGGATATGCCGTCAGTTTCCTCATTGCTTCACCCACACTGAATCCGCCGGCATTGATCCTGTTTTACGCTTTATTCGGCGGAGAGATGACGATCATTTACGCTGCAATCTGTTTAACAATTGCCATAGTAGGCGGCATCATATTGGATAGACCGCAATTGAGAAAATATTTGATCGAGATCTTTTTGATCAATGAAGATGAGTCCTTTAATCTAAAAGCAGTTAATCAGCAGTATGCGGGATTCTTGCGTTCACTTGCCCCGGTGGTGGTCATCGCAGCTGCTGTGGCTACGTGGCTGCAAAGCTGGACGCCCAGCGGATCACTATTATCCGTATTGGACAAATATCAAAATTTGGCCATCCCCGGAGCAGTGGGTCTTGGTGGAGTAGTTTATGCAGATATTGCCATGTTGATCCCTATTGGTCAGTTATTTTTAGATAAAGGTCTAGATACTGGTTTAATCTTTGCATTTATGATGGCCGCTTCTGGAGTTGGACTCCCTAGTGTTCTATTACTGACACGTGTATTCAAGAAGGAATTGCTGAGTCTCTATTTACTCACTATTTTTATACTATTCACCGGAGCTGGATTTTTTGTCTCCTGGATAATACCATGAATTGGATACTTATATTACTCTATGCACTTTTCTTTGGTTTTTTGACAGCGTATATCGCCGAACGAAAAGGCTACAACAGCCATTCCTGGTTTTGGCTGGGAATCTTTTTGGGTATCATTGCTACAATGATTTTGATCTTTCAGCCCTCAAAACAAGTAAAAGAAGAAAGCTGAACTGTGCATCCGATCCTTTACCAATCAGATTCAATTATCATCGATTCCTATTCCGTCTTTTTCTTACTAGCGTGGATAGTTGGCGGTGTAGTGTTTTACAGGGAATTTCGCCGAATGGATTGGGAGTTGGAGGAGATGCTTTTTGTTATGGCCGGCTGTATCATCGGGGCGGTGTTTGGATCGTATTTATTCAATGTTTTTTTTGCCGGTTGGGAAGAAATTCCACAAAAGGTGCGTATGTTTGACTTTGCCGGGAAGACGATCTTGGGCGGTATCACCGGCGGGTTTATTGGCGTGGAACTCACCAAAAAAAAGATCGGATATCCCCATTCCACCGGTGATGCATTTGCCTTGGCAATACCATTAGGTCACGCTATCGGTAGAATTGGCTGTTACTTAGGCGGCTGCTGTTTTGGTACGGAATGCAGTTTACCTTGGGCAGTAGTCTATCCAGCAGGATCTGTGGCTCATTTAACTCAAATGACAATCGGTCTCATACCTGAAACAGCCACTGCGTCGCTGCCGATTCACCCCACACCCATTTATGAGATTATATTCAATCTTGGTTTATTTGCTTACTTTTGGACCAAACGTGACAGCTTCAAGATCCGCGGCAGCATGTTCCGGCTGTACCTGGTTTTGTACGGTGGATTTCGTTTGTTAGAGGAATTCGTCCGGGGAGATTCACCCATGCCGGAAGCCGGTTTCATGAAACCGGTGCAGTGGTTGCTGCTCATGGCCGTACTTTATTTTGCCCGAGTATTTTATAATAACGAATTCAAACCCAAGGCAGCCAGTTGATCATTGCCGCTACTGTATTCATGGTTCTATTTGGACTCATGGGCGTTTTAGACGGCGCCTATTTCCACGATTATAAATACAAGCTTGCTAAAGATAAGGAATCCATCCTAGAGCATATTGTGCACACGTTTCGAAGCGTGGCATTCCCCATTGTTGTTTACTGTTTATTTCAGCATGATTTCGGCGGACGAATGATGATGGTGGGTGTTATCGTTGCTGTAATTGACATTATTTTATTAGCGATTGATGTGCGTATAGAAGGGTATAGTCGTAACCGCTACGGTGGACTTTCCAATGGTGAATATGCCACACACATTTTTGCCAATACATTTCATTATGTTTCTATTGCATTGATATTGGCGGCAAAACCAGCAGATGCCTGGATATTTACTCATTCATTCGAATTGACCAGACCATATCCTGAAATCACCGTATGGCTGGGAAGCGCATTTGTTACGGGTGGGATAATTGCCGCATTATGGCATTTTTGGCAGTGGAGTCAATTTGTAACCAAAAAAAGAGGATGATCATGAAGAAATTTCTGTTAATCATATTTAGCGTTTGCATTGTATTTGGGCAGGACACGGACTTTGAAACGCAATATTATTATGACACGATCTATCTGCAGCAAGGATTTATGGGGCAAAAATATGTTAAGGGGGGAGAATCATTTCCCTTAATGTCTCTGGGAAGTGAATTGAAACGATACCCTGAATCACAGGAACTTTATGAAAAATACTTTTTTATGCGCATACTGGGACAGGGTATTTTACTTGCAGGACCATTGTTAAGCAGTCTTATAATGGAGAAAGAATCACTATCAGGTGAATTCATAATCGCTTACGTTGGATCAATATTTCTAGGCGCTTTTGCAACGATGGAATCTGTGAATAAACTCAATGAAGCAGTGTGGGTCTTTAATCGGGAACAGTTGAAGCGGTGGAATGATGACAATGAGTTTAAAGGTGATTCAAATGATTGGAGATGGAGAGAATTAAAACCGTGATAAAACCCAAAGAAATTATTGATCTAATTTCTTAATCAGGGATTGTCCTGTAAATACCTTTTCATTTAATTCATCATTCGTATAGCCCATCATGACTGAATGTCCATTAATGGTTAACTGATTTTCTTTTTGGTCGAATGATGTTAGATGAAGTCCCTGATCACCAACTGAAAGTACAGCTGTGTTTTCCGGGATTATATAAAGTTGATTTGATTCGTTGATTTCAGTCCATTTAAAATTGACAATATAGTCAGCATTTTTAGTTCCGATGGTTAAATCAGGATTTTTCTTGGTTATTGGAGCGCCTGTGTATAAAGGAAAGATCGCTTGAAGTACAACCCAAGCTGTTGAAGTAGGTTCAAGGTCTACGAAGAAAGTCCCATCATCAAATAAATCCAATTTCCGCTGAACATCGTTGGCATTAACGAGCAGATTATAATGAGATAATCGAATTCCCTTTTCACCAGTCACAAAGACCATGGCCTCGTCACCCAATAATGATTTATAGGATGGTTCGAAATAACTTTCAAAGTCTTTGATCGAAGTAGGGATCGGGTTTTCATCTATGACCAGATCGGGCTTAATGACTTCTTGGACATCTCTGTTTGGATCATCTACCAGAACCACGGATGCTCCTAAAGTCCACACTCCAAATAATAATAATTCTGTTTGGGGAAAGGACTGTTGTTTGACCCAAACACGTTCCTTTGGTTTAAGTCCTTTGCTGGCCAGCCAATTAGCAATCTGTTGAACTTGGGAATAAAAATCCATGTTGGTCATTTCCAAATCCGCATAAATCATTTTTCCATGATGCTTAACATTTTGTCCCTCAACCAGTCCCCGCAAATTTGGATAGGGTGTCATATATTCGATGGGTTCAACATTGCCCAGGCACTGGGCCTGGTAAATTCTATCTTTAAGGGATTTGGGCAATTCTATTCAGGTTTGATCTTGCGGATGATCTCGAATTGATCCGTCGTACGGGTATACTTATTACCGGCCAGCCGGCCGATGGGGCGTAGTTTTTCAAGATTGATGTAACCATCTTCATATACATCATCATCAATATGAAAAAGAACAATAGTTCCAATAACGACAAAACCTCCGCCGGGGCCTTCATTACCAACAGGAATGATTTGATTCAATTTACATTCAAAACTGACTTTGGCTTCTTTTACTTTAGGAGGCGCAATTTTTTGGCAAGGATCAGGAGTTAAACCTGAAACATCAAATTCATCCACATCAGGCTCAAAATCTGTAGCTGTTGCTACCATCTGTTCGCCAAAGTTTTCAGAGACAATATTGACAGCAAATTCTTCTGTTTCACGAATATTATTCAGGGTGTCCTTTGTTTTTCCGTCGTACCCTCGCCTGTCTGGACAAAACATGATGGAAGGCGGATCTGCACAAACTCCATTGAAGTAAGAAAAAGGCGCTAAGTTTTGCACACCATCTGTGGAAATTGTGGATACAAATGCGATAGGTCGTGGGACGATTGAGCCAATCATCAGCTTGTGGGTTTCCAGGAGTGGATGTTCCTCAGGGTCGTAAATCATTTTTCCAGCCAGGAGACAGGGTAGTCAGCGTCATCCACAGTTTGCGCAGCTGTTGTTATATTTAATGGCTTGAATGTATCCACCATGACCGCGTATTCATTTGCTTCTTTCGCGCCGATGGATTCCTCGATCTTTCCCGGTTGAGGCCCATGGGGGAGTCCTCCTGGGTGGAAGGTTATGGAGCCTTCTTTCATTCCTTTACGGCTCATGAAATCACCTTCAACATAATAGAGAATTTCATCGGAATCCACGTTGCTGTGGGCGTACGGAGCCGGGATAGCTTCTGGATGATAATCAAACAAGCGTGGTACAAAATTGCAAATGACCAATCCCTGTGCCTGAAAAACCTGGTGGACAGGCGGCGGTTGATGGACTTTTCCAGTAATGGGCATAAAATCTTTAATATTAAACACCCATGGAAAATAATAGCCGTCCCAGCCCACAAGGTCACAGGGATGAGCGGCGTATTCATAAGATTGGTGTCCGCCATTCAACCGTACATTAACCATAACGGGACCTTCAGTTTGGGGTTCAACAAATTCCGGTGTGCGGATATCTCGTTCACTGTAGGGAGAATGTTCTAATAACTGGCCATGTCGGTTTCGATAGCGGTTGGGTGTTACCACAGGCCCGGATGTTTCTATCACAAAATGTTTCATGGGTTCATTCACATCCATCTTCCAGATCACACCACGGGGTATAACCACATAATCACCAGACCCAATCTCTAGTCTACCAAAGTTTGTGTTCATCGTTCCTGATCCTTCATGAACAAAGATCACTTCATCATGGTGACCATTCCTGTAATACTCTGTCATGGATGAATCCACATGTGCTTTGTAAAGGACGCAGTCACTATTAAAAAATAAGGGTATCCTTGCTGAAATGTCATCTCCGGATGAATCAAGTCCGTGTGTCGTCAAATGGTGATGCCTGTGAGTTTCAGTCCAGGCCTTAAGTTTCAGCGGATTGAAATCTCCTACCTTATTCACTACCGTAGGCGGGTTTTTATGATAAACATTGGAATAAATAGAACTGAAACCCTCGCGGCTGATCAATTCCTCCCAATATAAATTGCCATCATTATCCCTGAATTGGATATGGCGCTTATTTGGTGCTTTTCCTCTTTGCTGATAAAATGGCATAATTTTTCCTAAATAATTTTGTTTTCCAATACACCCAAACGCTCAACTTCCATGCGGACAACATCTCCCTTGTGTATCCATCCGTCGGTATTTTCCGGGCGAAGCTCAAGGATACAGCCGGTTCCCACGGTTCCTGAACCTAAATAATCTCCAGCCACCAGATTGGCGTTCATACTGGCCCGTTCGATCATGGTCGGGAAAGAAT
This sequence comes from uncultured bacterium, assembly GCA_964582455.1. Lineage (GTDB taxonomy): Bacteria > Fidelibacterota > Marinisomatia > Marinisomatales > TCS55 > UBA2126. Next base: position 7,526 of record CAZORD010000029.1, read on the forward strand.
GATAAAGGTCGTTTGTATTGCCATCAGAAATGAGTTTATCATTTACATGGCACGTCATGCGTAAATGTAGTTTTCCGTTATCATCCCAGGCATCGGCCAATTCATCCGGTGTGACCATATACGGACCAAAACTCGTGGCAAAATCTTTTCCTTTTGCAGGGCCAAGGCTCAAGGGCATTTCTTCCCGCTGCAGATCACGGGCTGACCAGTCATTGCAGATTGTATACCCGGCAATCAAGCGGTCGGCATCATCTGCTTTTATATCGCGCCCACCATTGGCAATGATTACTGCAAACTCCAGCTCAAAATCCAATTCTTCAGTATTGTCAGGATAAGGGATATCTTCACCATGACCATAAAGCGCATTTGGATTAGAGAAATAAAAGATCGGCAGCCTGAACCAATCAGGATGCATTTCAAGTCCGCGCAATTTTCGTGCAGCTTTAACGTGCTGCTCAAAGGCGTAGAAATCACGAAATGTACTGGGATTGGTTATAGGCGGAAGTAATTGTACATTCGTTTCAGGCTGAGCAATATGCTGGTTATTTGCCATGAGTTCTGCAATAGTTTCATTTTCCAACTCATCCTGAAGTTTTTGCAGCTTTATCAGGTTTGCTTTCCAATCTTCCAGGCATGTATGTAAAGAAGATGGAATCTCTAAATATTCACTTACATGTTTTTTTTCATTCATGAAAATGGCAGCCCGGAGCACATCAACTATGTAATCATCCATAACAAAGCCAAAGCGGTGTGATTCATTTCCTTTTTCTATATAAGTAACAAATTTCATCCTATCCTCATTTGATCACAAATTACCGCGTTGAGCTTGTTCTCGTTCTATGGATTCGAACAATGCTTTAAAATTTCCCTTTCCAAAACTCTGGGATCCTTTCCGCTGGATCACTTCATAAAACAAAGTGGGCCGGTCTTGTATTGGTTGAGTAAAAATCTGCAGCATATATCCATTTTCATCCTTGTCAACTAAAATCCCCAATTCAGCCAATCTTTCGATATCTTCTTCAATTTCTCCAATTCGTTCAGTCAAACCATTATAATACGATTTGGGTGTGGGTAGGAAATCAACGCCATTGGCACGCAATTTGGTGACCGTTTCTACAATATTACGAGTGGACATCGCTATATGCTGTATGCCGGCTGTTTCATAATAATCGATGAATTCCTGGATCTGTGATTTTTTCAATCCATCCGCCGGTTCATTAATAGGCATTTTGATCTTTTCATTATCGTTAGCCATCACGATTGAACGTAAGGCGGAAAATTCAGTATTGATATCCTTATCATCAACAGACCAGAAGCGGTGCCATCCAAAAACTTTTTCATAAAAATTACATACTTGCTGCATATCTCCATCCGCCTGATTACCCACAAGATGATCAATATGCACTAATCCGGTTGGATTGGCAATGACGTCTTCTTCATAAACATTGAATCCCGGCAAGAAAACACCATCATAATTATTCCTCTGGACAAATGTATGGTTGGTTTCGCCGAATGTTTTAATCGTCGCCGTAATAGCTTCACCGCGATCGTCTTCGATCATTTTAGGCTCGGCGACACTTTCAGCGCCCCGTCTGGTGGTTTCCTTCCAGGCCGCTTCGGCATCATCTACGGTAAAGGATACATCTTTAACTCCATCTCCGTGAACATCAATATGATGTCCTATGGCAGTGTTTTTTTCCAGGGGGGATGTTAACACAAAACGAATCTTGTTTTGTTTCATGACATAACTAACACGATCCCGGGAACCGGTTTCAAGTCCTTTATAAGCTATGGGGAGGAATCCTAATGCTGTACGGTAATAATGAGCAGCCTGTTTTGCATTGCTAACATACAATTCACAATGATCGAAGGCTTTTAAGTTATATTTATCCATCTATAAAATTTCTGATACAGCTGCAATGAATCGCTGGTTTTCATCTTTTAATCCAATAGATATACGAACACAGTTAGCCCATCCAAAAGGAGTTAAATGACGCACAATTACACCTTTGTTTATTAACTGGCTGGTGATTTCTGCAGCTTTTGTTTCATTATCCCAAACTGTTGTTATGAAATTAGCTATTGAAGGTACATAATTAATATTCAGTTTTTCCATTTCCCTGGTCATATAATCCATGCCGGATTTATTAAGCTCAATTGTTTTATTTAAAAATGCAGTATCATCCAATGCTGCATAACCTGCGACTTGAGCAAGAAAAGATGGTTCAAAGGGTACTTTAACTTTTAACAGGTTACCGATCAGATCTTCATGGGCAAAACTGTAACCGATTCTAGCTCCTGCTAAACCATAGGCTTTTGAAAAGGTTCGCAGCGTTATCACATTATCATACCGATAAGTCATAGAGTCCGGATAATCTGAAATTGAATGGGCAAATTCGTAATATGCTTCATCCAGTATAATCAGTACCCGTTCTGGTACATGCTGATAAAATGAATCAAATTCCTGGCGAGTTATATAGGTTCCCATGGGGTTATCAGGATTGGCTATATATATCAATTTTGTATAATCATTTATTCGATCCGCCATGGCTTGCAGGTCATACCGGTAATCTCTCATAGGAATCCAATTGACCTTTTTACCGGAAGCATTCGCCAGTACACGAAAACCAATAAAGGAATTCTCTGCAGAAATGATTTCATCATCACTCAATAAAAAGGTTCGTATAATAGTGGACATAATTCCTTCAGATCCAGCTCCGAGTATGACATTTTCTATTTTGACGTTATATTTTTCGGCTAGCTTTTTGCGCAGAATATATCCACTGGCATCGGGATAACGGTGAATTTTTTCCATGGCTAAACGCATGGCAGCCATTGCACGAGGAGAAGGTCCCAGGGAATTTTCATTTGAGGCCAGTTTAATAACTTCTGTTATACCTAATTCACGCTGGACTTCATCAATGGGTTTGCCAGGCACATAATTGGCCAGGTTCTGAATATATGACGGTACTAAAGGCATGAATTGAATTTACGATAGATGAGAACTAAACTCCGAGCCATGAAAATAACGGGACCATTGATAAAAGGGAAATTTATTGACCGCCCTAACCGATTTATTACACATATTGAATTGGAAGGCAAGATAGTAATAAGCCACTTACCCGATCCGGGGCGTTTGCTGGAATTGTTAATACCTGGCGCTATTGTTTGGCTTAAACCTGCAACAAAAGGTTCTGATAGAAAAACTCAATATTCTACAATCTTGGTTGAAAAAGATGGAGTGCTGGTTTCTTTAGATACTACATTACCCAATAAATTTTTAAGCATCGAATTTAACAATATTCCGCTTTTCAATGGTTGGAGTCAACTAAAGTCAGAATATAAGATTGGGAACCATCGTCTTGATTTTTTATTAAAAGACAATCATGGAAGAGAAATATATACTGAAGTTAAATCAGTTACATTCGTAGAAAATGGGATTGCACAGTTTCCAGATGCCGTTACAGCCAGAGGAAAACGGCATGTTGAGTTGTTAGCTGATCTTTGCAAAGAAGGGAAAAAAACGATGATTGTGTTTATTTGTCAACGTCCGGATGCAAACATATTTCAGCCTATGTGGGAAAGAGACCCTGTGTTTTCCAAAGCATTGGTTAACGCAAAGCAGGCGGACGTTAATATAAAATGCTTTACCACGAATGTGTTCTTAAAGGAAATAACGTATTGCAGAGAAATTCCAGTAAATTTGACCCCTCCTAATGAACAGTAAATTATTTCCGTTATTATTCTGTGGTTCATTTGTGGCTTGGCAGTGCGCAGCCATAGCCCCGCCCAGTGGAGGGCCGAAAGATTCGACACCGCCAGAACTCTTGTCAGCCACCCCCCCCAGCGGAACAGTGCGCCTGCTGGAGCAAGTGATCAAGTTGACGTTTTCAGAATATATGGATGAGAAAAGCTTTATGGATGGGATTCGCATAGCACCTGTATTGGATGATGATCCATTAATAAAATTCAAAGGTGATCATGTAATTGTTACATTTCCTGATGGTGTAAAAAATGACATGACTGTTGTACTGACTTTAAGCAGGTCTATTAAAGATGAGCACGGTGTAGAATTGGCCAAGCCTGTCCAATTGGCATATAGTACAGGTGATGAAATTGATTCAGGTGTCATAAGTGGTAAAGTGTATGCATCTCAACCGGCAGCCGTTTATTTGTTCAATGATGATGACAGTGATACACTATTATTATCAAAACCGAATTATATTTCTGAAACAGAAGATAACGGAGTTTTTGAGTTTAATTACCTTTCTTCTGGGAAATATAAAATAATGGCTGTGGAACGGGGTGTTGCTGGATTTCAATTGGATCAAAAGCGCATGTCATACGGTGTGCCATTTTTTACTGGAGTAGAATTGGATTCTATTTTCTCTGCTGTGCGCATACGCTTATTCAAAGAGAAGGAACCACTGCGTTTATTGAGTGGTGAATGGAAAGATTGGAACTGGGGTCAGCTTCATTTTAATAATGAATTGGTTGAAGGGATGGCTATTCAAGGCCTAAAAATTGGTGGTCAGGAAATGGATTGGTTTAATCATCCTGAAAATGATAAAGCAATCATAGTAACTGTATCCGATACAATTCAAAGCCAGAAAGAGAAAATCAGTTTTAAAAAGATTTTGATAGATCAAACAGTTTTATTGGATTCATCAGCGATAAATGTATCCATCCCGGTTGAAAGTGATACAAATTATTTATCCCTGGTAACGCCAGCTGCTAAAGTAACTATCACTCCTGACCAGTCCGGTCCGCCGATTGTATTGGTTTTTCCTCGGCCATTAAGTGATCTATTAATTAATAATCTCAATATTGATTTAATGATTGATGATACCAATACAGTTGAATTCTCATATAAGGTTGAATCACCTATGAATATTTCTGTTATACCGCAAAACGGATGGGAACCAAAACAATCGTATCAATTGAACTTGTTCAGACATGAAACCAATAACATAAAAGAAACATTTAAAGATTCCATTACTACAGTAAAAATTGAAACAACACGCCCCCGGGGATATGGCGGATTTTCCGGATCAGTAGCGGGTTATGAATCCGGAAACTTGATTACAAAAATAATAAGTGTTGAAAACAACGAATGGAATTTTAAGAGTGTTGTAAATTCGGAAGGTCGTTTTGAATATAAAGACATACCGGAAAGCGCATATATTTTCTCTGTCTTTGATGACAGGGATCAAGATACCGAATATTCACATGGTAAAGCATATCCCTATGAACCCAGCGAGTGGTTTTACGTTTTGCCGGACACTATAGAGATAAGAACCAACTGGGATATTGAATATCAGCCTATAAATGTGGGGCAATAAATAATGTATTGTGTCGTAATGGCCGGCGGCAGCGGAACTCGTTTTTGGCCGATGAGCAGGCAAGCAAAACCTAAACAATTGTTAAAGATCATCGGTGATCAGACCATGCTCCAAATTACAGTTGACCGTTTAACCAAATGTAAAAAGACAGAAGGAATTTATATATCTACACGCAAGGATTTAAAATCTGTAATTAAAAAAGAAATTAAAGGCGTTCTGCCAAAAAATATTATCCCTGAACCCAGTGGTAAAAACACCGCGCCATGCATTGGTTTATCAGCTTTACATATTTCTAAAATAGATAATGAAGCAGTTATGGGTATTTTCCCGGCAGATCATCTGATAGTTGGACATCGAGCTTTTGAAAAAGCATTGACTCATGCTTCAAAAGTCGCTGTCGAAAAAGATGTACTTATTACTATTGGTATTCAGCCAACTTTCCCATCAACAGCTTATGGCTATATCCAGTATGACCCAGATAAAAAAGTGGAAAAACTTGATGCTTTTCCAGTTCGTACATTTGCAGAAAAACCCTATTTGAATGCAGCAAAGCGATTTATAAAAAGCAAAGATTTTCTCTGGAACGCAGGCATTTTTATTTGGAAAGTTGACGTTTTTCTTGATGAAATAGGTCGTCATATGCCTGATTTAAGCAATCAATTATGGAAAATAAGAAAACGAATACAATCCAGGAAATCATTTGCGGATATTTGGTCAGAAATTGTACCAGAATCAATCGATTATGGCCTTCTGGAAAAAACAAAAAATATTTATGTTGTTAAATCTGATTTTCGCTGGAATGATTTGGGATCATGGAATGCAGTCTATGATGTACTGCCCAAGAGAAAAGATGGTAATCTGGTCAAAGGCGGTGGTATTGTAATTGATGGAAAAAATAATTTTATTCAAAATAATGACCACTTTACCGCTGTTGTTGGTTTGGATAATGTAGTAGTTATAACAACTGATGATGCAACATTAGTTGTCAATAAAGACAATGTCGAAGATGTTCGTAAAGCAGTAAATTATTTAATTGAAAAAGAACGACAGGAATTATTGTGAGTGTTAAACCAGACAAATTGATGGATATGTTTAAAGAACTTGCTGAAAAAATGGACATTAATATTGTTCAGGATAAGGGCAATTTCAATGGTGGAGCATGCACAATAAATAACGAAAAATATATCGTTGTTAATAAATCAAAACCCATTGAACAACAATTAAAAATAATGGCTAATGTTTTTAATAATAAAAATTTATCATACACATACCTTATACCAGCATTACGATCCTATATTGACAAAGTAACAAACGGTTAATTCACTCATAGAAAAACTTGATTTGCTGTCTCCAGGTCAGTACACTTGGACTCTTTTTTCAATGGGAATGCGGAGAGAATCATCAATGACACAATTTTAAACCGAGGAAAAACTCATGAAACAATACGCAACAGCTGACATTCGAAACTTTGCCTTGGTTGGACATGGCGCCAGCGGGAAAACCTGTTTGAGTGAAGCAATGCTTTACTGCAATGGACAGATTAACCGTTTGGGTACGATTGATGCCGGTAATACAGTATCCGATTATCACCCGGGCGAACAGCACAGGCAAATTTCTATCCATGCTACACCCATGGTTACCGAATGGAATGAAAAGAAATTCAATTTGATTGACACTCCCGGCTATTCTGATTTTATTGGTGAAGCATTAAGTTCTTTGGCTGTTGTTGATATGGCAGTCGTTGTTGTCAGCGCTGTCAATGGTGTTGAGGTAGGAACAGAACAGGTTTGGGATCACGCCACAAGAAATGATATACCTAAAATAATTGTAATTAACGGCTTGGATCGTGAACATGTCAATTTCGACCAGGTTCTTAATCAATGCAAGGAACGATTTGGCAACAATGTTTTTCCAATGCAATTACCTGTTACTCAAGGCCCAGGATTTAATAAAGTAGTTGATGTACTGCGCAGTGAACTGATTGAATCCAATACAGATGGTTCAGGTAAATTTACCGAATCTGAACTGCCAGAGGATTTGCAGCTGCAAGTGGATGAACTGCATCAAAGCTTAATTGAATATGTTGCTGAATCAGATGATACGCTTTTGGAGAAATTTTTCGAGCAAGGTAATTTGAGTGAAGAAGAAATGCGTGATGGTATTCATGCTGCAGTTCAGAACCAGACATTTATCCCGTTGTTTTGCACATCATCAACATCGAATGTTGGTGTGGCAAGGTTAATGGACTTTATTTCCAAGTTTGGATCTTCGCCTGTAGACAGGGCCCAGATCACTGCTTTGGATGCCAGAAGCGGCGAAGAAAAGACAGTTGACTTGGCCAGCAGTGATCCTGTAGTATTTGTATATAAATCAATTTCAGAGGGGCATGTAGGTGAATTATCTTTTTTCAGGGTGTATTCCGGCCGGGTAAGCACTGGTGTTGATCTTTATAATACATCCAGGAGTCAAAATGAACGGTTTGGCCAATTATTCATTATGAATGGAAAAGACCGGAGCAATATAGGTGAATTAGCTGCCGGGGATCTCGGTGCCGTTGTGAAACTCAAAGATACTCACAGCGGAAATACTCTTTGTGGTTCATCTTTAAGAGTAAAGCTTAAGGAGGTAGCCTATCCAAAGCCGAATATTCATGCGGCGATTGAAATTCATTCCAAAGGGGATGAAGAAAAAGTGGCGGTTGGCTTGTCCACCCTGCATGAAGAGGATCCAACATTTATTTACAAAGTAGATCCAGAAATAAAACAGACCATTATTTCAGGACAAGGTGAACTGCACTTGCAAGTGATCCATGATAGATTGAAACGACGTTTTAATGTAGATATCCATTTAAAAGAACCAAAAATTCCATATCGAGAAACGATCCAGGGCAATGGACAATCAAAATACCGTCATAAAAAACAAAGTGGCGGTGCAGGTCAGTTTGCTGAAGTCTGGATGCGTATTGAACCCAAACTGCGGGGTGATGGTGTGGAATTTTCTAATTCACTTGTCGGGCAGAATGTAGACCGTGTATTTGTTCCATCGGTTGAAAAGGGTGTGAATTCTGCCTGTATGGAAGGTGTGTTGGCCGGCTACAGAGTTGTTGATTTAAAAGTAGACTTTTATGATGGCAAACAGCACCCTGTGGATTCAAAGGATATTGCATTCCAGATTGCAGGTAAACATGCTTTTCGAGAAGCATTTATGCAGGCACAACCTAGCTTGCTTGAGCCAATTATGAATATAGAAGTGAAGGTCCCGGAAGATCATATGGGCGACGTTATGGGAGATATTTCCGGACGTCGCGGTAAGATCATTGGTATGGATTCAGAAGGTTCGTTGCAGGTTATCAAGGCACAAGTTCCCCAAGGTCATCTATATAACTATTCCATAACGCTGCGATCATTAACAGGCGGCAGGGCATTACACACTGAGGAATTCAGCCATTATGAGCAAATGCCGAAGGATATGGAAAGAAAGGTGATTGCAAAATCACAAAAAGATGAAGAATGATGGAGCATGGAAGATGTAACATGGAATATGTGAAATGGAACATGAGATATGTGAGATGGAGTTGATGAGTTGTGAATGAAGAAACTAAAAAGTTGCTCAAAAGAACATTTAATTTTGGAGTAGATTGCTTATTATATTTGAATAATCTTCCAATTCAAGAAAAATTCAAAGTACCAAAATATCAGTTGGCAAAATCATCTACGTCAAATGGTGCAAATTATGAAGAAGCTCAAGCAGGGGAATCCAAAAAGGATTTTATACATAAGATTGGTATTATTTCAAAAGAAGATAAAAATATTGACATAGTTACTTTAAAAAATTTGATTACTGAATCTGTTGAATTCAAAAAAATATTTACTATTATTAAAATCAATTCAAGTAAAAATGGTAATTAACAATTTTTTCCATTTTCCATCTTCCATTTTCCATCTTCCATGAAGAATCTTTGGGCGCCTTGGAGGATGGATTATATCCGTTCGGAAAAAGAAAAGGGATGTATCTTTTGTGATAAACCTATACAAAACGATGACAGGAAAACACTCATTCTTCACCAGGGAGAACATACATTTGTGCTTATGAATATTTATCCTTATAACGCTGGACACTTAATGGTTGCTCCATATGCACATGTTGATAATTCCAATGATTTGGATACTGCAGAACGTAATGAAATCATGTCTTTAGCAGATTCAGCCATGGCTATTCTTAAAGAAACAATGAATGCAGAGGGGTTTAATTTTGGAGCTAATATCGGTAAGTCTGGAGGAGCAGGAATTGAAGAGCATATCCATTACCATATTGTACCTCGCTGGCAAGGTGATACCAATTTCATGCCGGTTGTAGGCCATACAAAGGTGCAGGTGGAAGGGTTGCAAGAAACGTACGATATCATAAAACCCCATTTCGATTCACTCTAAATGGATCTTTTTACACATTCCTGGCTGCCCTATTTCTATTTATATGGATTAGGAGCTGTTTTCTTTTTTTCTGGGGTTTATTTAGTCTGGAAAACCAAGTCATTGGATATGAAAAAGCCACATCATCGCACATGGATGAAAATTTTGTTTTTGGGTTACGGTTGGTTCATGGCTGTTCATGCCATTTTAACTTTTCTAGCGTTGAAATAAAAAAATGGAAACTTTCCATAATATAGGTACAACAACAGACTGGATCGTCATGGTCGTATATTTTTTAGCCGTGATGCTGTTTGGGAGTTATTTTGGGCGTTATACAAAAAGTACTTCTGATTTCTTTTTTGGAGGCCGCAGGTTTAGTTGGTGGCTAATTACAATGTCTATTGTAGCGACGGGGGTTGGAAGCCATAGTTTTGTAAAATATTCAGCTAAGGGTTTTGAACATGGCATCAGTTCATCCATGACCTATCTAAACGACTGGTTTTTTGTTCCGTTTTTCATGTTTGGCTGGCTGCCGATCATCGTGTATTCAAAAGTACGCTCTATACCTGAATACTTTGAAAAGCGGTTCAGCCCCTCGGCACGGTTTCTAGCTACTATCCTTTTATTACTATATATGATTGGATATATCGGTATTGGGTTTTTAACATTAGGTAAAGCTGTTATTCCCATGCTGCCAGAAGCGTTCAATATAATGGGTATGACCCTGGATATTACTTTGATGCGCGCCATTGTTGTTATCGCAATAATTACGGGGATTTACATTACCTATGGTGGTCAGACTGCAGTTATATTTACTGATTTGCTGCAGGGTTTTATTCTCTTGTTTGCCGGGTTTATGTTGTTTTTTATTGGCATCTCCTATTTGGGAGGATTTTCTACTTTTTGGGATTTATTGCCGACAACATGGAAATTGCCATTGGCGGATTTTAACCAGCCATCCAGTTTTAATTTTGTAGGAATTTTTTGGCAGGATGCAGTGGCTGGGTCTATAGGCTTTCTTTTTATGAATCAAGGTTTGCTTATGCGTTTTATGGCTTGTAAAAGTGTAAATGAAGGACGCAAAGCAGCCGCGGTAAATATTATGTTTGTATTGCCTCTTTCAGCAGTTGTGGTTGGCTGTGCTGGTTGGCTAGGAAAAGCTATTTCTGTAGTCTCACCTGATATTATCAGCCCCAACACATCACCGGATGAAATATTTGTCGTTGTAGCAAGTATTATAACCAGTCCCGGAGTTTTTGGATTTGTCATGGCTGCTCTAACTGCAGCATTAATGTCCACTGTGGATACGTTGATCAATGCCACTGCTGCAATTTGTGTAAATGATATTTACCGTCCAATCGCTTCTTTTTTAAACGTTTCTCACAAAAGTGAAATTGTAAAACAACACAAAGAACTTTATATAGCCCGCCTCACTTCAATTGCTATCACAGCTCTAGGAGTGGTGGCTGTCTTGGCATTTAAGAATTTTCCAACAGTCTATGAAGCTCATGGATATTTTCATTCCACGTTAACGCCGCCCTTAGTCGTAGCCATCTTTATGGGTGTATTTTGGAAACGATTTACACCTGCAGGTGTCATTACAACATTTCTTGGCGGAGTTCTCTTGATGATTATTGGTGCAAGATTTCCCGGAGTTTTTATTGCGCCATTCGATCATGGCATTGAAATGAACCCGGCAAGGCCTTATTCCTATATCCGGGCATTTTATAATATGGTTGTTTGCGTTGGTGTAGGAGTTTTTGTCACTGTAATGGGAAATTATTATAAACGCTTTGTGGAAATTTTTATTACCAGGAGATCCGGCCGTACAGAAATGGTTAGTATTTCCTTGATTTCCGGGTTGGCATTTGCGTTGATATTAGTAGGGAATATGGGAATGTCTGCTCAAGTGTTTTCTGCAGTTTTTGTCATTATTCTTGTTCCGGTTATTGTTGGTTATTTTGTCCCTTATGATGAGCAAAAAGCTATAGAAGGTCTTACTTCAGCATCTATTCAAAAAGCAAAAGAAAAGTTCAAAGGTTCTGCATTGAATGAGCGCATTGGCGAAAAAATTGAGGTGGTTTATAAACAAGATGATGCCTGTGAAAATCATATTCGTTTTTCAAAAAATGATATGGATAAAATGTCAGCAGATGTAGGGGATCTTGTTTATTTATCTGATAAGCGTAAATGGCTTGGCGGGTTGAAATCAATTCATTCAACTTATGGTGAACCACACAACAAAGATGGCATTGTTTGTATGGGCACTCGAAATATTGAATCAGGTCTTTTTGATGAAGGCAGAGTTTTAATAGCTGAAAAGGAAATGTAACTTTGAGAGCAACTCAAAGCGCAATAAATTCGCCAGCTTTTTTCAAGAAATAATTTAACAAAACGATCCGGAGTAGCTTCCCGACACCGCTAATGCGGCGTACGGGACAGGCAGTTTCCAACTTCGCAGATTATTGAAAGATTTATAAAACCGATCCGGAGTAGCTCAGTTGGTAGAGCGAGTGGCTGTTAACCACCAGGTCGGGGGTTCGAGTCCCTCCTCCGGAGCCACGTGATAAACGGACATGGAAAATTCATGTCCGTTTTTTCGTTTTTTACGCTAAACCCGCAGGTGAACAGTCAGATTACTATCTGTCGTAATATTTAAAGATACAGCGTTGTTACTCTCTAAATAATCGCATTTTACATGATACCGTAACGCAAGGGGTAACCTCGTTACGCCGATGGTATCATCACCACCCCTTGCGATACCCTGTTTAGAACTCTCTTTTTCTCTGTTCGCTAAAACACGTTGGTTAACACGAATTTAGGGGGTTAATTCTTTGTAACTTAAATAATAATTAGAGATACAGTGATTTTAGGGTCAATTTTGACTGTTATCCCACGTGTCGGCTTTTTACCCATCTCGCCACCTCCCCTTGCGTTACCAACTTGTGTAAAAAAAAGAGCAGTGCAAAACACTGCTCTTTTCAATTATCTAATGCTGTTGAGTATTATTTCAACAACACCATTTTTTTAACCGAATGAAAATTGCCGGCAGAAATTCT
>CAZORD010000030.1:0-18597 GCA_964582455.1 uncultured bacterium
TTTACATCATGTTGGTGAAGAATACTTAAATCTAACTGGTTTGGCCACCATTGCTGGTTGGCTGTTGCACCAAGCGAGTGCTGTTCATCCGACCCGTGGGATACAGGGCATTTTCCATTTTCTTCCATAATAAATCCTATATTAAGTGTGTTTATGACAGGTACCAATGATGGTCATTTCAACATCATCAACTTCAAAATTATATTTTTTTAATACAGTTTCCTGGATATCATCCTCAAAAAGGTGGACGTCAATCAGGTCACCGCAAACTTTGCATTTCAAATGATCGTGTGGTTCTTTATTCCAATCATAGCGCGCTACAGCGCCGTCCATGATGGTGCGAATGATTCCCGCTGCTTCCAATTGCTTCAGGTTCCTATAAACTGTTCCTAAACTGATATTGGGAATTGAACGCTGGACCATTTCGAATATCCAATCGGCTGTTGGATGTGAGTTTGTATTATACACGATCTCCTTGATCTTTTCACGTTGGTGACTGTATCTCATTATTAAATTTAGTTATTAAATAGGAATCATTACTATTAATTGTTTGTAATTATTGTCGGTTTATATCCTATAAGGTGATTAATTTTTAATGATTTTATTAACCAATAATTGAGGATTATCAAATGTCAGATTTTACATGCGAGCATTGCGGAATGGGAGTTACAGGACTGACCTGTGTAAAGTGTGGTGCTGAACTGGTTCATGATCATATTACCAAAGATGATGGTACTAAAGTTGGTGTAGCCAAATGCCCGGATGGCTGTGGGATGATCAAATCGCCTATGTGCTGTGGGCACGATATGTCCTGCAGTACCGCAGATTCAGCCGGTGCATAAATAACTTAAGTCGTTTAATACAATAAAAAAACCCCGCTAAAACGGGGTTTTTTTAATTCCTGTAGTTTTGAACAATCCCCCTGAAAAGCACACCCCCTAAAACAAACACTCCTCCCCAAACAGCCCATGGGCCCAAAGCTTCGCCAATAAAAACGTAAACAAGAACTGGATTAATAATGGGTTCAATGATGGGATAAATGATGGCGTCCAATGCAGAGACGTGTTTGATAGCTATTGTAAAAAGTATATAGGGAATACCTAATTGAAATATTCCCAGGATGAATGTGAAAAGCCATGGTTGAATTTCCCACGTGACAGATGTCATAATTGCAGGGAGACCTATAATAAGTGTAAGTACATTTCCAAGTAAAATAGATTCACCAGGAGATGCGTTTTTTTGTTTACGCAATAATAATATAAATATTGCAAAAGCGATTCCAGCGATTACTGCACAAATATTACCCCAATACCCTGCTGCGGTTAAGTCATCCATAAAGAACAATATCAATCCAGTTAACATTATAACAATAGCCAGCCAATCCACTTTCGTTGATCGTTCACCCAAAAATTTATAGGCCATCAAGGCTACATAAACCGGCGCAGTATACTGGAGCAAAATGGCATTGCCCGCGGTGGTGAGTTTATTGGCAATGACGAACAAAGTAACCGTTGCTGCATAGGCAAAGGCTGCGCCCACTTGATATTTAGACCATGTAAACAGAGGCCTTTTTAAATAAACGAGCATGGTTAATGCCGCCAGCCCGCTGCGCAGGCCGGCGATGGCGAGAGGCGGCCAGGGAATACTTTTGATCAGTACACCGGCCAAACTCCACAACAGACCAGATAGTATTAAGTAAAATACAGCTGTTCTGTATTTCATTTTATCACGGATCAATCCTGGACGGGAGGACTAAATACAGGAGTAAGCCGCACAACACAGCCAACCCTCCTTTCCACCAGCCATCAGCATTGGATAGTACACCCGCTTCCTGAAGCCAGGATAAAAAAGCAAACATGATGCCGAATGACGATATAAATAACCAAATTGTTTTTAAAGTATTTTGCATGAAATATGTTGTTTTTTCTTGATTTGGTGTTAATTTCAAGTATTAAAGTTAGATATTATTGCAACTCAAAAAGATTTAAAAGGACTATAAAAGGAAAAGAATTCAAGAATTAGATTTGCCCTATAAAAACACCCTCCAACAAAAAACCCTGCTTCGGCAGGGTTTTTTGGATTCTAACGTTTTATTTATCGTTTAAAAGCCTTGTACTTTGGCTGATTTCTTATAGATCTGAAAAACCAAATGCCAACCTACAACTATCATAACTAATAAAACTCCATATCCACCAAGATAATGCGATACACCTACTGTATGTTCATTAATCATGGTCCAAATCAATGGAACTGACATATATGTATTATGTTTGGAACGAAGACCTGCCAAACCTGCATCTGCGGGGTCAGGGGCATCACCATTTTTGATAGCTGTAATAATACGCTGTTGCGCAGGCCAAATTCTATACCACACATTAAATGCCATCATTGAACCAAACATAGTACCTATATGAATATTATATGCACGATAAGACTCCATTTCAGAGACACAAATCAATAAACCTAAAACACCTGCAATACCCAGAAAACTAATAATGGTAGCAACTCGCGTATTTTTTGCCAAAGGACTTTTATAGAAGGCATCATAAACAAAAACCATTGCAAAGGGTAAGAGATAAGCAAGATGTTTGAATTTACTGGCTTCTTCGTCAATGCCAAGTTCTTTAAACATTGAATCGTTCATACCCATCCAATATACGAGCAGTAACAAAACAACACCTGTTATCCAAGTCCATGCTGCACCCCAGCGGAAAAAATAAAGAGTACGGGGCATGAGTTCCGGTACCACTTTCTTTTTTGTATCACCATCCATAGTGGCAACGACATGGCCGTTGATCCAATTGAAAAAATACAGCAAGCCGATCCAAAGGACACCTGCGATAATGTGCAGCCATTTAAAAATGGGTGTTATGAAATCCATATTGTTCTCCTGATTCTTATTAGCGAATGATTGAAATTAATGATACCAGAAATTACTATATCTACCTGTTTGATAGTGAAAGAATTAGATGCCCCGTAATTCAAATGACTGTGCTACGCGGTCAATGGCGACGGCAAAGGCCGCCATGCGCATGGATGTTTTCTTTTCATCACAAACAGCACTGACTTTTTCAAACGCGCGTACCATGCGTTTTTCCAGTTTTTCATTCACTTCATCTTCATCCCATTGAAATTGCTGTAGATTTTGCACCCACTCAAAATAGGATACTGTTACACCGCCAGCATTAGTCAAAATATCCGGTACAACATGAATTCCTTTCTTATGCAATAATTCATCCGCCGGTGGCGTTGTAGGCCCGTTGGCAGCTTCAATAACGATTTTGCATTTTAATTCTTCTGCATTCATTTTATGAATCACACCACCCAATGCAGCCGGTATTAGAAAATCACATTCAAGGCTCAATAATTCTTCATTTGAAATAGGCGTTCCCTGTCCGCAATCTTTTACCGTTCGATGTTCATAGTTGTAATTGAATAAACTTTCGATATCAAAACCATTAGGTTCCTGTAGCCCGCCATGAACATCGCTAACGGCAATAACTTTGCAGCCCATTTCGGATAAGAATTTCCCGGCATAAGAGCCTACATTGCCAAATCCCTGTATGACAACTGAAGCTCCTTCCAAATCCAATCCATACCTTTCAGCACTTTCTCTAGTTGTTATAGCTACTCCTTTCCCAGTAGCCGCCTCTCTGCCAAGTGAACCACCCAGGTCTATGGGTTTACCTGTGACAATTCCAGGAGTATGGCCATGAAGCAAGCCGTATTCATCCATGAACCAAGCCATGATCTGGGCATTGGTATTTACATCAGGTGCAGGTATATCTTTATTTACACCAATAATAGGATCTATAGATCGAAAAAAACGTCTAGACAATCTTTCCAATTCACGTTTGCTCAATTCATAAGGATTAACTGTTATGCCGCCCTTACCTCCACCATATGGAATATCAACCAATGCTGTTTTCCAAGTCATCAAAGCAGCGAGTGATCTAACTTCATCGATATCCACTTCCTCGTGGTAGCGAATACCACCTTTGAATGGTCCCCGTGAATTATTATGCTGGACTCGGTAACCTCGAAAACTTTGAATAGAGCCGTCATCTTTCCGTAAAGGAATTTCTACCATCAATTCCCTATCCGGCATTTTTAATGATTCTCTTACATCATCATTTAACCCGATCAAATCCGCTGCACGATCAAATTGATCGTCTGCTGCTTTACGGTTATTGACTTTTATTCCCATGACTAACTCCTCACTATTTTACAATTAAAGCTGGGCAATTGCATTTTTCAGACACATTCAAAGGCTTGCTGCCTTTGAAAAATTTAGCCAACGGGCTTTTAGTGGATGCTCCCATAATAATCAAGTGATTATTGCCTGCGATTGTATTCATTGTTTCTATGAATTTGCCATGCTTCAATAATGTTTCGTGTTTAATTCCTGAACGGCGCAGAAATTTATCAGCCCACAATGAAGCGCTTTTATAATCATCTCTAAAGTCAGATGAATTGGAAATGGTCAATGCTGTCGTATCCAGGTCAAATGCCTGAGCGACACGCACACCATATTTCACAGCTTTCTTTGTGTTTGGTGCAGCATTCACAGCCAAGAGCATCTTATACTGTTTATTACGATCGTAATTTTTTACAACAAAAATCGAACTATCAATATACTGGATCAAGTCATGGATCATGCGCCTTTTCTTACTTGCTCCAATTATCGTAACATCAAATTCTCCTCTTTTGACCTCATCTCGTAATTGCTGAATAATATCGCCATTACGCAGGATGAATCCCACTTCCTGGGTATGCTTTCCTTCCAAATATACTTCACAACGGTCATCATCCGTCTGGATCAGTTTTTCAACTGTAAACTCTTCATTATTATTATTGGATTTTATATAATCATGTTCAGCTAGATATTTGTGAGCCCATTCCAAGACATCTACACCCTGTCTGTCCAATTCCCAATTCTCTAAATTCTCTTGTGCCATAAGCACCTCTGATGTACTGAAAGCGCTGATCCTATCACCAACATATACAATCGTTACGGCTGCGTTAAAAGCCTTAGCAACTCGCATACCTAATTGCAATGTTGGTTCAGAATAATCCTTGCTTCCTATAGCAATCAAAATTTTCATGAAAGTAATGGCCAATAAAAATGTGAAATTAGAAAGAGAATAGCTACAGACATTATAAACAATTTCCATCCTGCTTTCAAGTAATCGCTGGATTTAACCAGTCCGCTGGAATGTATAATCATACAAGTAGGTGAAGCTACAATTGTTAGATAGGCAAAGGCAGAAGCAATGGACGTTGCCAATCCAAGAATAATTGGATCACCGCCCATATTCAATACTACAGGTCCTAACACCGCAACGGTGGCTGCATTGCTTAATAAATTTGTCAAAATTCCAGTAAGAAAAACAGATATAAACCACCTTAAAAAGCCAACATCAGCTACGATAAACTGCATGCCAGAAATGGCCTGATTTGCAATCCATTCTGCCGCCCCAGTTTCCTTCATCTGTATTCCTAATGATATGGCAGCTCCAAATAGGATGATCACTCCCCAGTTAGTATTGCGGTTGATATCTTTCCATTCAATGAGTCCAAAAGATAAATATAGGAATACTCCTATCAAAGCCACGATTCCCAAACCCAAATAGGGACTCAAAAATACCCATCCAAGAAAAACAGCTACGAAAATCAAAATCGCCAGAATTTGTTTACCGGTCATTTTTCCTGCTTTGGTTACATTTACTTTTAATTTCCGGACCGCAGAATCCAATATTTTTTGCTTTGGACGAAAAGTAAACCACAGTACCAAAACAGCAATGGGGATTTCGATTAGCAGCATGGGATAAGCATATTTTATCCAGTCCAAATAGGAAATATTTCCCAATCCAAATTCAGAAATATATTCCATCATAATCACATTTCGTCCACCACCTGAAGGAGTACCAATTGATCCCATGGCACACCCATAAGCGATAGAGAATAACAGCAATGTAGACAAATTTTGTACAATTGCTTTATCCTCACTTGTATTACGAATAAGTATTAATGCTACAGGCAACATCATGGCTGCAACCGTATGTTCCCCTATAAAGGATGAAAGAATAGCCGATATGGCTACAAAACCAAATACGATCCGCCAAGTCTTATTTCCGGTCATTTTAATTATACCCAAAGCCAAGCGTTTATCCAATCCCTGGCTAACGATTGCTACTGCTAGCATGAGCGATCCCATGATAAAAAAGACAGCATCGCTCATGAATGAAGATGCAACACCGTTTGGAGTATCAATTCCCAGAATGACTTCTAGAATCAAAATAAGAATCGCCACAGCAGGTAAGGGGATAACTTCTCCAATAATCAATATCATGGTGATGACAACGATAATTAGTGTACGATGTCCTTCTGGTGAAAGTGTTTCGGGGTTGGGGATATAAAAAAGAAAGAGGCTTATGGCAAATGCGAATATGAGCCACCGCTTGCGTGTGACCCAATATAAGATGTTGCTTAAGGCTTGATTTGAAAAACCTAGCATAGACTAAATATCATCATTTATTAATCTTTACATTCACTGGGTATTCTTGAACCATCTTCTAGGATGGCCCATTTCCAAATTGGTACACTTTTTTTCAATTCAGCTATAAACCATGTCATAGCTTCCAAACCTTCTTTGCGGTGTTTGGACCAGATCACTACATGAAGGCTGGTATCGCCAACATCCACTTTTCCAACTCTATGTTTACAAAAAAGATCGTTGATAGGAAACTTCTTAACCGTTTTTTCAGCCAATTGGAGTAGTTCAACTTTTGCCATACCATCGTATTGTTCGTATTCCAGCGACGTTATTTTACTGCCGTGTTCGGTATCCCTGACGCGGCCGTTGAAAACCAGTTCAGCTCCATCCTGACTACGATGATTGCCATTCATATAGAATTCAAGAGGGCCTTCTATAATTTCAACTTTTACCATCATCCGCCCTGCACCGGAGGAATGAAGGCTACTTCATCCCCATCTTGGAGTTCGATTTTTCCTGGAACATATTTTTGATTAACCGCAACACGGAGACTCACGTCATCCAGTTTTCCCTGGGCATCCTCTCGAATCATTTTTTCTAAAATGTCTGTGGTTGTTCCATGGTCCAATTGAAATACTACTTCGTCCTTTTGCAAAACATATTTCACCTGGGAAAAACACTTTACGTTGACTGTGATCATAATTCTATGGTTTCCATTGCATGTTTCATCCCATCGTATATTAATAATTTGCCGATAAGATTAGGTTCTATTCCGGCAATCAATTTAACTGTTTCCAAAGCTTGGATTTGACCGATAATTCCCGGCAGCATACCCAGAACACCAGCTTCGCTGCACGTTTCACCTCCTGAAGAATCTTGTGGGAAAAAATCTTTGTATCCCGGACTACCGTTCATATTAAAAATAGCAACCTGGCCTTCGTAGCGGTAAAGGCCGCCATACACCATAGGAATCTTCAACTGTTGAGTAATGCGATCAATATTTTGTCGCGCGTTTAAAGAATCTGTCGCATCGATAACTACATCAGAACCTGAAAGTAATTTTGCGCTGTTTTCCGCAACCAGATTTTCCATAAAAGAAATAACAGAAACTTCTTTATTCAGCCTGGAAAGTTTTTCAGCAGCTACTTCCGCTTTGGGTTTACCAACGGAGCTCTCTTCAAAAAGAGGTTGACGATGGATATTAGAAAGCTCCACTTTATCTCCATCAATCAATCGAATATGACCAATACCTGCACTAACCAGCGACTGTGCAGCCGGGCATCCAAGACCGCCGATACCGATAATAGAAACAGTAGCATTTTTTAATTTCTCTTGCCCAGCAACTCCCAGTTCAGGCAAAGCAATCTGGCGGGAGTAACGACTTAAATCAATTTCTTTTTGTATATAATTATTCCATGATTGTACCCCACCTAATAAGCTAAATGTGTTTTCCAGATTTTGATCAATGATGATTTCTTCAGTTATAATGCCAAACTGACAGATTAACACTAGATCATTAGCTGATCGTGGTATAGAATCGGTATCAGCAATTACAGCATTTAATCCAATCAATGGTGCAGTATCCCTTTGAATCTTTGGACGTACATCAACAGCAGTAAATGTTTTTTCATCATCTATCCATTTTTTTAATTCCATTGAAGTCAAGATCATTGTACTGTTTTCCATGGCAACACATTTACGATGATCTTATCTCCCGCATTTAGAATTCCATCTCCCGGATCTGCGGACAAAATACAATTCGCTTCTAAAGATGATGTTAACATATGAGAACCAACTTTGGATGCTGGTTTACACATTAATTTGTCATTTTCAATCCAGGTATAGCCGAATAAAAATCGTTTTTTAACGGACTCCCGTGGGAATGGTTCAGCCAAAATTCCGCTAATTGGTTTTGATTCCTGTTTTCCCATCATGAATTCCAAAGCGGGCCAGACCCATTCCATAAATCCAATATAGGATGACACCGGATTCCCGGGCAATCCGAAGATCAATGTGTCATTCCCCGTCCCGAAAAAGAGTGGTTTTCCGGGTTTCTGGGCTACTTTCCAGAAATGCTCTTTCACACCCAATTCCATAAACACATCCCGGACATAATCATAGCGCCCCATGGAGACACCACCGGATGAAATAATCACATCGCAGGATTCCAGAGCTTCAAATAAAAACTGTCGAAGAGATTCTTTATCATCTTTGATTACATCTCTCATGACTATTTCTGCCCCCGCCTTTTCAGCCAATTCAGCAAAAACATATAAATTTGAATTGTAAATCTGTCCTTCTTCTAATTTATTCCCCGGTTCTATCAGCTCATTCCCCGTGCCAAATATTGCAATCTTTGGTTTTTTAGAAACTTTAATATTTCCATATCCAAATGTGGCGCAAGTTCCTATTTCGCTGGGTGTAATTCTTATTCCTTTTGGAATGAGTATTTCACCTTTTTTGATTTCTTCTCCCAATTTTCGGATATGTTTTCCCGAAAATGCTTCAATCATTATTTGGATTGTATCCGCATCAGAAAATCCACTGCTGTCTTCCACCATAACAATGGCATCTGTCCCATTTGGAATTGTTGCACCGGTCATACATTGGGCGCATTCGCCGGTACCTATTTCAACATTCGATGGCGTGCCGGCAGCGCTGACACTCACCATTTTTAATGAGATTGGATTTTCTTTCGTCGCCCCAATTGTATCTAAAGCACGAACGGCAAAACCATCCATGGCAGAATTATCAAATTGTGGAGATGACATAGATGCCGTTATGTCTTCAGCTAAAATCCTGCCACTTGATTCAGCTAACAGCACAGATTCGCTCCCCAACCGAAACAAATGGGATTTCACAATTGACTTCGCATCCTGAAAGGGGATCATAGCATATTCCTTAATAAAAATATAATGGCAATGATGATGACGGCACCCATTACCTTTTGGATCGTTTTTGCACCGTACTTCACAGAACCGAAATAAGACCCTGCAAAACCACCAATCACAACAGCACCAATTAAAGGTAACATGAAATCTAAATTAAATGTACCGGACTGGTATCTTGCCATAACGCCAACCAATGAGTTGGCCCAAATGAACATGGATCCCGCCGCCGCCGCTTCTTTTTCTTTCCCCAAACCAAACATGATAATTAATGGCACCAGATAGATGCCACCGCCAATGCCAACTGCTCCTGCAATAAATCCAAGCGTTGCCCCAATACCAATGGTCATAATCCATTTTTGCTTATCCGATAATTGATATGAAAGTGTAAGGCCATTGATAATATAGATTCGCACCGCCACTAATATTAATGTGCTCATGAGAATGATTTGAAATATGAATTCAGGCATTTCCATTGATCCACCGAGATATGCCATTGGGATTGATGTAATAAGAAATGGCCCGACCAAATTTAATCGGCCATATCCATTGCGCCAAAAATTGACCATCCCGATAAAAGTAACAACCAGGTTAAGCATCAACGATGTGGTGGGAATCATTATGTAACTCACGCCCAAGATTGCCATGATGGCTGTATAGGATGATCCCCCACCCAAGCCAACCGATGAGTAAATGAAGGCAACAAAGAGAAATAGAATTGGGAGTAATAAATCGGTCATTTCAATTCATATAACTTTGCGTCCCGATTTTCGGGAAAACTTCCGCAAAGATCCTATAAATCCAATGTCCCAAAGTTTTTTAATGTTTCTCTCCACGCATCATATGAAACGAATGGAAGATCGTTGGGATCAAAACCTTCAACGCATCCTTCGCCGCCCCCGGACTCCCCGGCAGACAAATCACAATGGCGTCCTTAACAACACCGGCCGTTAATCGGGATAACATGGCCGTTTTCACTTTTCCACGACCGTAAGCATGGAGCGCCTGTTCAATCCCCGGCAATTTTGATTCGAATATTTTATCCATAGTTTGGATAGTTAAATCTCTTGGACCGAGTCCCGTACCACCTGTTGTGATAATCAATTCAACACCATCATTGATCCAATTTTGAATGGTCGAAACCAAATCATCAGATCCATCTTCAAACACTTTTTGGGGATTCACGTCACATCCTGCTTCAATAAAACCATTCAATAAAATGATACCCGATTTATCTTCATTATCTCCGCGGGCAACACTGTCACTCAAAGTAATGACACCAACTTTGGGACGATAATCCGTGACATGATCTGATTTACCCCCGATTTTTTCCACCAATTTTATTTCTCCGATTTCCATGGTTTTATCCACGCTTTTGCACATATCATAGATGGTGAGCGCAGCTCCGGAAACCGCCGAAAGTGCTTCCATCTCAACGCCCGTGGCTTCTTTGGTTTTGACAATAGATTTTATAAAAATAGCTGTTTCCTGAATATCAAATTCAATATCTACGAATGACAAATTCAATTGATGGCACATTGGAATCATTTCTGCCGTTTTTTTCGCTGATTGAATCCCGGCAATCTTTGCTGTGGTCAGAACATTCCCTTTGGGAAGTGCATCATCTTGAATGGCAGAAACAGTTTCCGGAAGCATGGATATTTTTCCTTCTCCCTTTGCCATCCGTGCCGTGGTGACTTTGTCGGTCACATCCACCATTTTAACATTTCCATGTTGATCTAAATGTGAAAATTCATTCATAAAATTTTCTCTTTATTTCTAAAATTTTAAAAATTCCTTGGTTAATTACACAATCATCTAGACACGTGAACACTTTAACACTCAAACACTTTCCAAAGTCATCCGCCAATCTGTGTCATAGATTCTCGATGCTTCCCACTACTATTCTGCGCTGCCCATCCATCTTTATGCTTGTTTAAAAATGATCCTTGGATCATCGTTTGAATTTTTTCATCAGAAACACCATTCCGAATTGCATCCCTTAAATTCGTCTCATCCTGGCTGTACAGGCAGTTCAATAATTTCCCATCGGCTGTAATTCGGATTCGGTTGCAAGCGCCACACAAACTTCTTGTAAAGGCGGGAATCACAGCCACTTTCCCCTTATAATCATCCACACGAAAAATATGGTGTTCCGTCCGGGAGCCGTTAATGGGAATCAGTTCATCAACTTCATGCTTCAAGTCGGCAATAATATGATCCGCACCATAAAATTTACCCGTCTTCCAAATCTGATGAGAATCGAAAGGCATCAATTCGATAAATCGAACGGTAATGTTATTCTCTTTTGTCAGTCCCACAAAATCCATGAGTTCGTCATCATTAAAACCGCGCAAGGCAACGGCGTTTATTTTTACAGAAGGAATGGTAGAATCGATGGCTTTTTGGATATTGGCAAACACATTTTCAACGCCATCCCTGCGGGTGATCAATTTAAATCGATCAGGTTTGAGCGTATCAAGGCTAATATTAATTCCGGATAATCCTGCTGATTCTAATTCATTCAAGCAATCGCCTAGCAGCAATCCATTTGTTGTGAGATGCACCGATTCAACCCCATCCCGCGATTTTGCATATTTTACTAATTCAGGAATATCCTTTCGAAGCAGTGGCTCACCACCTGTGAAGCGAATCTTGGAAACGCCTAATTGGGCGGCGATGGAAATGAGCCGAAAAATCTCATCAGTGGAAAGGAGTTGATCTTTACTGCGAAAGGGAACCCCTTCTTCCGGCATACAATAGATACAACGAAGATTGCAATATTCGTTAACGGCCAGTCGAAGATAATTGAAGGTGCGACCGTGCTTATCAACGATCTGGGGATGCGCAGAAATAACTCTGCGATCCATAGGGGCATGGATGTGTGTAAGGTTGTCCATTCTCATTCCAAGTCAACCCCCGCAAATTGCAGGGGAATCGGGAGCAAATGATGTCGTTTCCAACGTCACCGTACCGGCCTAATACCTTATCAGCAATCCGGCTGACGTAGGTAATTCGGCTAAAAGAATATTTTTGATTTATATAATCAAATCAATTTAGTTAAGAATTAATCGGTTTAGGGGTGATTTTTCTTTCACTTCAGAAACAACGCGATTGATCTCTTCAATCGCCATTCTAATTTCTTCTTCTGTATTGAATCTCCCAAGGCTGAATCGAATTGAACCGTGCGCCATCTCATTATTCAGTCCGATGGCTTTCAATACATGGGACGGTTCCAGGTTAGCACTGCTGCAAGCCGATCCGGTGGAACAGGCAATACCTTTCATTTTCATGATCAATGTTTCCGCATCAATCCCTTTAAAACATAAATTAACATTATTTGGTATGCGGATGTCTTTACTGCCATTCAAAAAGACAATACTATGAACAGCAGTAATTTCGTTAATCATTTTATCCCTTAATCGAGATAAGCGTTCATTTTCTTCTGCTCTAATTTTAGCAATAATTCTCACTGCTTCTCCAAAACCTACGATTAACGGAACTGGTAGCGTACCCGATCTAAACCCACGTTCGTGACCACCGCCATCTATTAATGCTTCTAATTCTACTTTGGGCAGTTTTTGATTGACGTATAAAACACCAACACCCTTGGGCCCATATATTTTATGTGCTGATGCTGCCAATAAATCAATATTCATTTCTAAAACATCAATGGGTAGTTTTCCAAATGATTGTGCGGCGTCAACTAGAAAATAAACATTGTTTTCGTCACATATTTTACCAATTTCTGCTATAGACTGAACGACGCCTATTTCATTATTGGCATGCATAACAGCAACAAGAGCTGTTTCATTTTTGATCACATTTGCTATTTCAATTGGATCCACAAAGCCTGCTGAATCCACGGGCAGAATTGTAATATTCCACCCTTTCTTTTTCATAGCAGTAAATGTATCCAATACTGATGGGTGTTCTGTGACTTGAGTAATTATATGATTTTTTCCAGGTGGAGCTTTTGCGCACACACCTTTAATCGCCAGATTGATTGCTTCAGTCGCGCCACTGGTAAAAATGATCTCACGGATTTTGGCATTCAGTTCCTGCGCAATAATTTTCCGTGCATTTTCCACAGCCTGTTTGGCATCATGTCCATAGCCATGATGAAAACTGGCGGCATTGCCAAATTTATCTTTGTAAAAAGGCAGCATTACCTCCAAGACTTTTGGATCCAATGGCGTAGTGGCGTTGTTATCTAGATAAATAGGTGAACTCGTGACCATTTAAACACTCATTTTTTTTCCAGTACCACCATTATGCAGCATAACAATTTCAGTCATGATGCTCAAAGCAATCTCTTCCGGGGATTTTGCTTTTAAATCAAGGCCAGCCGGTGAATGGAAACGAATTAAATCGCTTTTTTTAATTTCATTCTCTTTCAAAAAATCCAAAATAATATCGGCTTTTTTCTTACTTGCCACAACTGCAACATATGGAATTCCCGCATTCAACGCAGCTAAAGTTTGTTTGTGATCATCCCTATGATGGGCAGCAAGAATGAAGAAGTCAATTGATTCATTAATATCTTCCAGATCCAATGGGTCAGTAATAATTTGATCCGCATCTGGAAACCTTTCAACCTCATCTTTTGGAGTCTGGATTATAACTTTTATTTTTAAAAGATGTGCAATTTGACTTAAAGCTTCCACGACTCGGCCCATTCCTCTTACAAGCAAAGTAGGGACTTTCGTTTTAGGTTCAACTATTACTGACATATAGCCTCCACAAGGTATTCCCATTTCCATTTGATCACTATTCAGATCAACATTTACAATTTTTGGTTCTCCATCTTGCAACGATTCCTTAGCGGTTGCTGCCACACGATTCTCTATACACCCGCCGCCTATATAACCAATGATCCTGCGTCCATTTTCATCATAAAGTGCCTTATCACCAACTTTTCCTGAAGAAGATCCGTTTACCATAAATACGGATGCCAAAATATAAGGAGTTTCTGCTTCTTCCAGTTCTACCATTTTTTTAAATAAATCTTTATGCTGAGACATGAATATCTTTAACTCTATTATTTAATTTAAGATAATCTTCTGGAGTATCACAATCCAACACAACTTCTTGTGAATCAACCTGTATACCTATTGCATTCCCGGGATATTGTTTAAGGATTTTTTTACAACCCCTGTCGCCTGTGGAAGATAAAATTTTATCAAAATATTTTCGAGGAAAAATAACCGGATTTCCTTGATGATCCTTATATAATGGATATATAATCCTTTTGCCTGAATTTGAATTAAAAGCACCTTTTAATTTTTCTAAAATTGTACCACCAACGAGTGGCATGTCACCTAAACAAATAAGATTACCATCAATATTCTTTGGAAGTGCAGCTATTCCAGTATTTATGGAAGTAGCCATCCCCTTTTCCCAGTCAGGATTATATATAAGTTGAATCTTTAACTCTGATAATTCCTCCTCAATTTTTTCGTTTTCAAAACCTGTAATAACCAATACTGGGTCAAATCTGGAAGCTATAACAGTTTCACAAACCGATCTTATAATTGAACTCTGTCCATATCTAAGTAATAGTTTATTTTCTCCAGCCATTCTGGATGACTTACCTGCAGCCATGATTGTTGCTGAAATTTTCATGCGACAGCACCAAAAGATACACGATTTTTAGTTTTATCAAGATCCGCAAGCACTCTTCCCAAGTCTAACAAACTATCCAAATTATGAATGGGTAAAAAATCATCCAAGTGAGGCAAGATAAATTCAAATCCTTTTGTTAATGGTTTAAATCCTTCATAACCCAAATTTGGATTTAACCAGATTAATCGATGACAGCTGCGGTGTAATCGATCCATTTCTCTATTTAGTTTATCCACTTCACCAGTATCCCACCCGTCACTGATCACCAATACCACTGCTCCACCATTTAGAACTCGTCTTCCCCAAAGTAAATTGAAAGTAACTAGTGTTTCACCGATACGTGTTCCTCCAGACCAATCCTTTACTGTATCATTTACAAGTTCCATAGCATCAGAAACATCTTTTTTACGAAGGTAGTGTGTAATCCTGCTCAAGCGGGTTCCAAAAGTGAATGCTTCCACATTTCTACTGTAAGAATGGAGGGTATAAATAAAATGTAATAAAATCCTGGTATACATGTCCATGGAGCCGCTAATATCTAAGAGTATGACTAGAGGGCGAGGCTTTGTTTTTCTTTTCTTCCACTGCAATTCAATAAAATCTTGGGAAGGGAAAATATTTTTACGGATTGTCTGGCGAATATTTAAACGGACTGGCTTTCGTCCAGCTTCCAGCCTGCGCAGCTGCCGCTGACCAAATTTCCAACTCCATTTTTTTATGAATTCTGTAGCTTGGTTTAGTTCTTCATTAGTGTACGTATCAAATCGTTTCTTACGTAAAACTTCTTGAGGGCTATAAAGAAATATATCATATTCATTTTCCAACTCTTGATCAGATTCCTCTTCCTTATTCTTGAAGCCCGTGACTTGTTTCTGATACAATTCCTGCACTTGATCTTTCATACTTTTCAGTTCCGCCTGGCTCAATCTAGATTCATATAATTTTCGTAAAATGTCTGATACATTCTCCAGTTTATCCGGGTTACGCCAATAAAGGTCAAATAACTGGTCGAACAAAGGGATCAGCCTGTGGTCAGTCAACAGGCATGATTTTAATGCTTGGCGAAAATCAGCGCGTACTGCAGGATTGATATGCGACACAGCTTCAATAGAACTCATAATTTCACCTGTTCCTACTGTACATCCTGCTTGACGCAGGAATCTGCCAAAAACAGTTATGGCATCATGAAGGCGAGATTGAATTACTGTGGACAATTTTCTTGATTAAGTAGTGATCAGATCTGCTTCAGCGAAAGCGCGCTGCACCAGCCCTTGGGTAGTTTCACTATCCATTTTTTCAATGTCATCCTGATATTTTAATAGTGTTCCCAATGTATCAGAAGTAACTTCAGTGGATAGTTCAGTTGTACCCAATTTTATCAGTGCGTTGGCCCAGTCCAACGTTTCTGCAATCCCCGGAAGTTTATAAAAATCTTTCTGGCGAATTGCCTGAACAAATGCAACCACTTGTTTACCAAGGATTTCATTAACAATAGGGATTTTAAGTTTAACGATTTCAAATTCCTGCTTTGCAGATGGATAACCAATCCAATGGTAAAGACAACGCCGCTTCAGAGCATCATGGATTTCCCTGGTGCGGTTGGATGTGATTACTACAACGGGTGGTTTTTCAGTCTTTATCGTTCCTATTTCAGGAATCGAAATTTGAAAATCAGAGAGTATCTCCAGTAAAAACGCTTCAAATTCTTCATCCGCACGATCCAGTTCATCAATAAGCAAAACGGGAGGATTGTCACCTTCATAATCGATGGCCTGATAAAGGGGACGTTTAATTAAAAATTCCGGTCCGAAAATTTCTTTTGAAATTTTCTCTTTATCCTTTTTACCCTCGGCTTCCATCATACGTATCTGCAATATCTGTCGGGAATAATTCCACTCATAAATCGCATTGTGAACATCCAACCCTTCATAACATTGCAGGCGAATAAGATTCGTATCCAGGACTTGAGCTAAAACTTTGCCTATTTCTGTTTTGCCTACTCCAGGTTCTCCTTCCAGGAAAATAGGTTTTTCCATTTTTAAAGAAAGATAAATGGATGTGGCTAACGAACGGTTCGTTATATATTGATTCTCATCTAAGGCTGACTGAACATCTTCTACTGTGTTAAAATCAATAATTTTCATATCTATTTAATTAATACTAGATTGTATTATGAAATATAATTAACTGGTTCAGCCTCAAACTTCTCTTTGCATCCATGGCAGCAAAAATAATATGTCTCACCTTTATATTCTGAATAATGATCAGCTGATTGAGTATCCACAAGCATTCCACATATTGGATCCTGTTCTTTTCCATTTTTCGTGTCTTCTACTTTAAAAATAATTTCCTCTCTCTGGGTAGCTGTTCTTTTCTGCTTAATCAGTTCCGCCAAAATTGAAACAGCAATTTCCTGTGGGGTAATTGCACCAATATCCAGCCCTGCGGGAAATTTAATTGAATCGATTATCTCCTTACTGATACCATCTTTTTTCAATTGTTCTAGAAGAGTATTGGTTTTCTTTTTACTGGCGATCAGAGATAAAAATTCCGGTTTTGAAGCTGTAGCTGCTTTTAGTGCCTTAAGGTCACCATTACCTTGAGTTGCCACCACAGCCACACATTGCCCTTCAATGATGGAAAATTCTTCCATCTTTTTAACCCCATAGGGTAGATCTAATTCAAATATCCCAGGAGCAAGCGCGTATACTTCATAGCCTAGAAGTTGACCCATTTTTGACAAGGCTGACACGGTTGGCGTATTGCCATAAATAACAAGTTTAGTCATAGGTAATACCGGTTCAATATGAAATTCAAGAGTTCCTCCGCTTGCACAAGTTAAGAATATTTCTTTTTTATAGGATACATTTCCATCAGAACTTTGTTCAGGACTTAATCGAATAATAGAGGCCATCCCCGTATTTAAACAATGAAGCGCTTCCTCGATTACAGTCTCTTGAGCACAGCCACCGCCGATCCAACCTTCCATTTTTCCATCAATTGTAATGATCGCTTTTGCCGTGGGTTTTGCGGAAGAAGGCGCAACTGTATCTATAACTGTAGCGATGGCGAAGGGTACACCTTTTTTCTCAAGTTCTGCTGCGCGGTGGATCCAATTAAACTTCATGGGTAAACATTCAATCTTATTTCTTTTTGAATTTTTCCATTAGCCTGCCGGAAACTCCTTTAATTGCTGCACCAGCAACCGCTATTCCGCTCAGTGCTTCATTTGAGGATTCTGTTTCATCGGCCTGCTCATCATTACCTTCCAGTTTAGCAGCTAAGGATTTTGTGAACTGTGCGAAAAGTTGGTTTGAAACATCCTCAATCATCCTGGAACCAAACTGAGCCAGCATTCCTTGAATTGTCACTGTAGAATCACCATTTATTTCAGTCGTACCATCTCCAGAATTGGTAAGGGAACCAACCATTTCCATCGTAGCACCACCTTTTCCCTTTACATCGATTCCTCTTCCTTCAATTTCCAATGTATGATTATTTGCGTCCAGATTTAGAATAGATACCTCACTCTTGTAACTGGATTTAATTGGACCAACTTTTATGGTGAGCATCACCGCATGACAATTA
>CAZORD010000031.1:0-17159 GCA_964582455.1 uncultured bacterium
CATTATAAGTGAAAATCACCCAAACAGCAATAGCCAACAAAGGAACCGGCAGGGTGTATAACGGTTTTGCAGGTATACTAACTAAAACACCCAGCAGGATGCAAATGATTAGGAGTACCCAAAGATTGGTCTGCGCATCAGTGATGGATACAAATTCATTCTGCAGAACGCTATGAATAACATTGGCGTGAATTTCCACCCCTGCAAATGTTTCCTGCACGGGTGTATTACGTAAATCCATTAATCCAGGCAATGAAGCACCAACCAAGGCAACTTTCCCTTCCCAATAGGAAGGGTCTAGCATTTCTGGATCGAAACAATACATATATGGCAGGTAATAAAAAGTTTTAAACTGGCCGTAATAATTCACATACATGCGGCCCTGTTCATCAATGGGGATTTCTCTTACCACTGTACCCGTGGTATCGCTGAGTCGAAGAATTAAGTTGTCAAAATCATAATCAAATCCATCTGCAGGAATACCAAGAATATCCATTGCCGCGGCCAGGACAAGCGTAGGATACACATGGTTCGGCCCTTCAAAATATATTGCTGTAGGCGCCCGCCTGATGATGCCATCCTCATCCTGAGGGAAATTGGCACTGCCGGCACGTTTTGCCGCAGCAATAAGATCCATATGCGTATTGGTTAATCGATCACCAATCGGTAACCGCTGGGCCTGATCCAGAGGAAGGTTGATTAAATGATCCGGACGGTCATATCCTTCCGGTTCACTATCCATCTTGTATTGAAAATTCAAAGTATCTTCCAATTCAAACACAAGTGCATGATACACTTTCTGGCTTTCAAAAGTTGATAGTACAAAACGGGAAGGATCATTACTAACCAGGTACTGGTCGGTTGCCTGGGAAAGATATTCTTCCTGTGGTGCATTCTCGCTGGTTAGGGCATTCACAAGGTCATAATTAAATGTGTTTTCCGGATCAAAAATTATGTCAAAGAGCAGTGCTTTCGGGTTTCCTGATGTGACTACATCAATGAGTTGTCCATGATAGGCATGTGGCCAATCATTATAATTTCCTAGATCCTCTATAGAATTCTGTTCAATATCAATGATGACAACGCTATCGATGGAAGATTCTTCTACATTCTCTACTCTGGCCCGCATGCGGCTGTCATATGAACCGAACTCATAACCATCTAATAACTCTTTGACAAAGGAAATTTTCTGGCTGCCGATGCTTACAGCAATAGCAACAGCCAATCCAATAAGTGCACCGATGCCCAGGCGTTTTAACAGTTCATTCATGAATGATTAGATGGATTATTCAAGTGTAAAAAATAAAAAGTGCAAAATACAAATATACCTGCTTATTCTTCAGCAGCGTCCAGTTCCTTGTTCCATTGTACGAAATCCAGATCACCATCTTTGGCCTGGTCAAACTTGAACATATGGTATTTGCCGTCCTTACGCACATTGATCTGCATGCCTTCGGCCAGGGTAACCCATTCTTCAAGGGTGACTTCATAAGGGCCCGAAACTTGCGTAGGTGCCTTCATTTCCGTCACCGGACCTAGGGTAAATTTTGGTTTGCCGGTTGGCGCTCCGGGAGCAAAGGATTTCCGTTTATCCTTACGTTCATCAATAATATTCTTGGCAGCATTCACATCCACCTTGCCATCATACACCAATACCTCACTCTCATCATCGCCGGCCTTGGCCCGATACTTGGTTCCACGGATAGCTGCCACAGCAGTGGGTGTACGCACTGATACACTTTTCTTTTCACCAAAGGCTGCCTTGGCCGATACAAATATATTTCCTTTTTTCAAATTGGCACTGAAATTCTTGGCCATGGGTTTCACATTGGCCGCAGTTAGTTCCAACTCGGAATTTTCACCAATACGCATCTTGCCCCCGCCTTGCAGAGTGATCTCAGCCCGCGATTTGGGAGCAGTACGGATGACATCGCCTTCAAAAACAGGGCGATTGGGCTTTGCCTTTTCCCAGGCTTCGACACCGGTGGCTTGGACCTCAACTTTACCTAGGGGCAAAGAGATCTTGCCAAATTGTTTTCCAGCAGTATTGATATCACTTACAAAGAATACCAAGATGCTGAAAGTTAGAAGTATAAAAGAGGGAATGATTTTTTTCATTATTTCACCAATATCATAATTATCTCAGTTGATAGCCTTTAGGCTTTATGAATAAATACACTACAAAATAATCCGAATCCTGTGAGCAAGGCAATAGGGGAAAATAAAAAGGGCTTCCAAACAGGAAGCCCTTTTGCAGAAGGTGCTAGGTTTACCTCGAATTTATTTGACCATGATCATCTTTTTGGTTTGGTTCAGGATAGCTTTACCGGACATATCTGTGATCCTGGTGGAATAAAAATAGACACCACTGGCGACTCGTTTACTATCGCGGTTCAGCCCTTTCCAAATAAAATTATGATAACCTGCAGGATAAAGTGCATTATCCGCGATACGGATCACTTCTTCTCCCAATAGGTTGTAAACAACCAGATCCACAATAGAAACATCTTCAAGCGTAATCAGGATGGATGTCTGCGGATTGAAGGGGTTAGGATAGTTCTGGCTGATGCTGAAACGATCAGGATAAAGTTCTACGCCGGCATTATTGGACTTGACAAATTCCTTTGTCCCGGCAATAAAGCGAATATTGTGGATAGCCTCCGGATTGCTGACAGCATAACGATAGACAGGATTCCAGCGCAGGTCCTGGGCAATACCAAGTGTCACATCGATTGCAAAAACATCAAATTCAGCGGGTATATCATCAATGCCCATATAATTCAAATATACATTGTGTTTTTCATCTTGAGCAGCCACTTCCGTATCCCAAAATTCGCCGTCTTCTTTTACAGTTCGAATATCCGTAGAATATATATCACCATACTGGGCCCAATCACGGTTATCTATGCGCAGGGATATACCACCGGGGAGCATGGGTGGTTCAAAAGCATCATGGGCATCATATTCATCGTTTGCTGTTGTTAACACGCCCACTGTGTTTAATTTATCTACACCAAGGCCATTCCTAGCGATGATATCGATGAGCCACTCGTTTTCATGCAGGACAATTTTAGGATCAATTATTTTCAGACCGCCACTGCTCTTACTTGGTTTGATATAAAGCTGGTTTGCTGTGGCTGATTTATACACATATCCTTTCCACGGGTCTAATTTATTAACTGCAACCCAGCCGTTGGCGCCATCATACGTATAAAAATTGGGGTCTCCAACAAGGTTAGTACTATCATTGATCAGAACATTTTCCAATGGTATACTGAAGTCAAAGGGGTTGCCCAGCATGACCCATTCACCAGAGGTAAAATTGATTGTAAAATCATCATCAGTAGTAACAGTACGAGTCTGGCCGGTAGTAATATTGAAACCGGGGTCCTTCACTATCAGGAAGTAGCCTACACCGGGATCAATGGTGTTGATCGTGGCAAATTCATTCCATCCGCCGCCAGCATAAGTAAAGAAACGCCATTTTGTATCATCGTACGCCAGCAGGTCATCCACCAGTATATTTGTCGGTGTCGCATTGGCAGCTTGCCCGGGAAAGGACATTAGTTGATAACTGGAAACGGCAGAGCCGTTTGGTACGCCTGTTGGCCAACGATCCGTGCTGGAAAGTCCGGCACCTGGAATGTTAACCGATATGGAATAATGGCCTTGATTCGGCCTAAAAGTTTCATTGCCGGCCACATCACGGGTATAAATATAATATTCTACACCTACAGACGTAACAAAACTGCTGGCGATCTGGTAAGTATTCAGCGTTTTCATATCCACCGGGGTTTGCCATTGGGCTTCACCGCCCTTGCGGTAGTAAAGTTCCGCAACATCAATCCCCGAGGCATCATCGGTAAATGTTGCTGTAATTGTGACCGGTGAATTATCGGATCCTTCCAGAACGGGGTTATGTGCAATACCAGGATTTGTGAAGTCCACATAAAATGGCTGAGGATTGCTGGTTATAGTTTCATTCCCTGAACTGTCAAAAGCAGATATGGTCCAATCATGCTGACCAGCGATAAAGCCGTCTGGCCAATTGTAACCGGTTGAATCCGGATACACAGTGTAATTAGTTGAACCGTCTATGGTTATAATATAATCTCTTAACCCTGCAATTGCATCAGCGGATGGATTCCACTCAAAACGCAAGTACTCAGAATTATAAAATCCATCTAGTGGGGCTGTGACCGTGAAATTATCAGGTGCAAAATCATCCCATCTTGCAATAATAGAGACAGCATTTTGGTTGTCGTGATTAGTGGCATTATCTTCCAGCCACACATCAAAAGTAGAACGTGTGTTGGCCGGCAATGTAAGTCCGGTTAGGGTCGTGATATTCTGGCCTTCCATATAACCAACATAGTTATACACGCCATCGATGCTGTAGTGTGCACCCGCTACTCCCGCGTGTTCAGATGGATTTGTCCAGGTTAGTGTAAATTCATTTACACTTGTCCACACATCTGGACTGACCGCCAGATCAGATACTGCTTCAGGAGCTGTTATATCATGGATATTGAATATGGCTGTTTGTGCGGTGACACTTTCCACAGTAATCTGGACTATAAAATCATCTTCCCAGGTAGCGTTGGGGTTCACCTGCAGATCAATGGACGCAGCGCCATTTGCAGTAGTGGCATCCATATCCTGAATTGTAACATTGGTACTGGGTAATATCGTCCATGTGACTGGTGTGCCTTCAGCAACATCATTGCCAAATTGATCAAATACGCCAGCCTCTACCTGGAATTGTTCATCCAGGAGTACATCTGTAGAATCCGTGTAATTCATATAAATATTGGCTGTTACACCTGGGATAACATGAATCACGGCTGTAGTATCATCCAGATCATAAACTGAATGATCACGGCCTTGGTCATCATTATTATTATTGTTGGAAATTATTTGTACAGGTACTGAAATAACCGATACATTTCTCATTTCGTGAAATTCTTGTTTGGCTTTACGTTTTGGCTCCCGGGATATTCGTTCCTGAAACGATGCAATAGATGATAACAAACTGGTATTTCTAATCGGCGTTGGCTGTTCAGTTTGTCCGGTTACTGCTGCTAACAGTGCATCTTCTGTAACCCAGCCATGAACGGTATAATCGCTGCCTGCCAACGTTGAAGTATTTAGATCAACCCAGGCTATACCATTAACATTTGTAAATGATGATGTTGCACTTAAGGATTCGCCTGTACCGGCACCTGTAACAACTTCCCAATTGATTTCCACGTTTTCCAGTGGGTTATCGAACGTATCGATCAGCGCTGCTTCAATATACAGGGTGGCTTCATCTGCAGAAACGTCGATTTGTGCTTCTGTGAGTTCTGAGGGCATGGTCAGGTTATAAATATCATCAGGAATAACTGTGACCACCCCGCTCTCATGTGTACCTGTTCCCGAGGATGAACTTACTTTTACCTGGTCTCCTACAGCAAGATCGTTTCCAGTTGGATCTGTTGATATAGCCACATTTGCAGAGCCATTACTTGTAGTGGAGCTGGCATAGCTCAACGTAAAACCATCGCCGTTGCCTACAACGGGTACAATGTTCCAATCAACAATTTCGCCATCAGCAACCAGGTTAGCAAATTGATCGTAGATATTTGCACCAAATCCTAATGTAGCAAATTGAGTCATCGATGTATCTGCTTGCTCATTCACCCATACTGAATCCGGATCTCCTGGGACTACATTAAAGAAACCGCTTTGTGCTGTTGAACCAAATTCATCCGCAGAAATGGCATTCAAATCACCGGTGGTGGTGGTGGTATAGAAGGTGTTGTTTATACGACCCCGCAAATCAGCACCGAAGGTGGTATCACTAGCGAATGTACCGTGTTGCGGACCGGTATTACCCCATTGGACGGTAGGATTGGTCATGTAGTGCCCGATAGTGTTGAATATCTGTATTTCTACTGCCAAACCCGAACCAACTGCTGAACTGGTGTCCGGGCTGACCAGGATCGTATCACCATAAACCGGGT
Organism: uncultured bacterium; assembly: GCA_964582455.1. Lineage (GTDB taxonomy): Bacteria > Fidelibacterota > Marinisomatia > Marinisomatales > TCS55 > UBA2126. The sequence continues at coordinate 6,006 of CAZORD010000031.1, forward strand.
AAAGAACAGAAACAGAGTCAGAAATATAGCCCGTTTGATCATGGTAAAAACAGCCTGCATCAGCAAAGGTATAATCCGGGTCTATAAAATCGCCGGACGTGTCTGCGTCAATTGCTGCTGCCGTGGTCAATAAGGTATAATCGCCGTTGCTATAATCAACAAACTGGCTTGTACTGCTTGTAAATGAACCAATATTATTGATCGTTCCGCTACCGGTTGTACTACCTTCCAGTATGGAGTAGTTCACATTCACTATTCCAGAAAGCACTTCCAGCGAGAAAGAGTTCTCATTACCAGCAATCGTAATGTGATTCAATTCTGCATCACCTGTGATGGACAATGGCACAAATGCTGAACCTACATCTTTAATAAGCATGTAATCATATGCTGGGCCATGATCACGGCCACCAGAGGATGTATTGATTTCAACACCGCTATATGTTGAATCCGGATTGGAACATACAAAAGTGATGGGCGCAGTAGCTTCTCCACTGGCGGCCATAACGCCATCTACAATTAGTGTAGCATTGGGATCGAAGTATACAGTAGCTCCAGGATCGATGGTCAGCGTATCACTTGATGATACTGTATAATCTCCCGAAATTACCACAGTAGTATCGCCAGATACTTCAACATTCCCAGTGGATGTACCGGTCAGGAAATAACGCAATAAGGGTAATGCACCCATATCAACGACCGTGCTGTCAGCATCATATATGAATGATGGATCACCAGCATCAATGCAGGGACTGGTAATCTGCAGGCTATAATCTTCATTGGACGCATCTGTAAATAAGGGGTCATCATTGATATTACCTGTTCCAGTATAACTGCCATTCACATCTGAGTAGGTTACAGTGATTGAATTTGTTACAGGACTGCCAGCTGACAGTTCAATTTCACTACCACCATTCCATATAATTGAATTTGTCACGGATGGACTGGACCCGCCCCACAGCCACAACCCATTTCCAGAAACATTAGCTGAATTATCAGCCACTGTGACCCTGTCCAAGCTGGCATCTGAACTGTCATGAAAAACGATACCGCCGCCGTGGTCACCTGTAGAATTGTTTGCAATAATTACATTTGTTAGCGAAGGATTAGAATTCGTTGTCAGGTTGATTCCACCTCCGCCGGTTGCAGCATAATTATCGCTGATATAAAGGTTCTTAAGTATTGGGCTGGCATTGTACGCATAGATACCGCCGCCATAATCAGCAGATCCATTTTCCAGCGTCATATCAGCAAGGACTGTGCTTTGATCCTCGCCGCCATCAAAATGGACTACGCTACCTGCACTACCGCCATCTATAACCGTTGAATAATATCCAGTTCCATGGACTTTTACCTGCCGTCCGCGGAAATGAACATTTTCTGTAAACGTTCCTGATCCTACTGCGATGGAATCACCAGCAGTGGTAGCAAAGTTGATTGCTGCCTGAACAGAAGCAAAGGGGCTGTCATTTGAACCGGTACCGCTGGTATCATCACCCGCAGTAGTTACATACCAGATCGGTCCGTTAAAATCGTTATTATAAGAGTAGGCACCTATATCACTGCGGGAACCATCAGCATCTGTGTTGGATATGTCCCCGGCATTGATCAGCAATGAACTGGCGGCCAACTTGTAATTATCTACTCCCAAAAACCCGGGGTCTACAGCAATGTTACCTGTGCCACTACTGTCGGTCAAACTGTATGTGACTGAAATAGTACAGCCAGGAGCTGATTCCCAATGCGAACCTGTATTGTAAAATGCAATACTATGGGCGGTCACATTCGCTGAATCAGCAACATGGATGGCATTATCGGAATTATCTGCAAAGGTCACCTGATACAGCACGGGGTTACCGCCACTGACATCCAATGCGGCATCACTGCCGTCGCCCACACTGCTGATCTCTACATTATAGATATTCACGTCAGAATCAATGGCTTCAATCTCTGCACCAGCGCCGCTGAATGTCAGCCAGTAAAGCTGGGGACTGCCACCATCCATTATAGCCACACCATTAATAGTGACTTCGGATGGATCATTACTGCTGCGGAAAATGATGTCTTTACCTCTGTTGGTAAAATCCTGATTATAGGTCCCGGCATTCATCATAACCTCATCAGTATAGAGAGCATAATCAGCCGCATGCTGAATTGTGCCGAATGGATCTGTAATACTGCCGTCGGCTGATGAATCCACACCTGCCGTATCCGCATACCATATCTGGGATGTGTATAAAGAAAGATCTGCCATGTTTAATGTGTTTTCAATGGCTCCCAGATCACCCCATGTACTGTCACTGTATGTACGGGCATTACCAAATATATCATATTGCCCATACAGGTCATACTCAGAAGTATCGGCACGGCCTATTGCTGGCGACCAGTCTAGCAATGAAAAATCGTCATTGGAACCATCGGTAAACCCAGGTCTGCCCGTAAAAATACCATCACCGTCGGCACTCCCGTAAACAATAGAATGGTTTACTTCTAATTCACCAGCGCCTATTGCTTCTACTTCGTTAGCAGTATGGCTGTTACGCCAAATAATGGAATTATGTATTTCAAGACTACCCGATTCTACTGTTAAGCCTACATCATCGCTGGAATGGTTGCCAACAATCGTGTTGTGTCCGAAGCCAACCTCGCCGCCAGCCACGTATACAGCACCTGATTTGTTGGCTGTATTATCAGTAATAATACAGTTTAGAAAACCTACATATCCATTATTAACATAAACAGCACCGCCATTTCCAGAACCAGCACTATTATCGTCGAGTATCATATTGCTGAATTCCACATCTGCATTATCAACATAAACAGCACCGCCATCAACAGCAGAACCATTTGTTACGGTAAAACCAATAACTTTTGTGCCACTATCATCCAGATCAGCTATATCAAAACCGCGGCCATTGTCCTCACAATCAATGATGGTTGTTTCAGGGCCATCGGCAGAACGCAGCACTTTACGCCTGGTTATCTGTCCATCATCATCCATGAAATGCAGATCCTTATTGCCGACACCCTTATACGTCCCGGCAGCCACTTCCACTGTGTCAAATTCTGCTGCTTCCAGCAGGCCTTTTTGGATAGATTTAAAAGGGGTGATTAAACCATCCCCACTAATATCATTCCCGGTGGTGTCAACCAGATAAACATAACGACGGGGTTCGCCACGCCAATGTTCAATGGGGCCTAGATCCGGGTTAGAGCCTTCTGGCTGGGGACGAGCAGCGCTATTGAAATCAGTTGCTGGCATATTTTCATCATCGTCTGAAAAGGGATTATAATATTCATCCGTGCCCAACCCAATGGCATTGGAAAAATCACCCAAGGAGAAATCTCCGTTTGCAGGATCATTGATGAAGGGATCTAATACATAGTTTTCACCATAATTAAACGCTGAATTATTTTCAGACTGAAGAATACAGTGATCTACATCTATCTCAAAGCCATTTGATGAGTATACACCTGATTCCCATGAGCCAGAAGTATTAGTGTTTCCTGAAAAAATGCTGTTAATAATGGTGGTATAACCGCCAGACATCGCCGCAAATGAGTTAACACCACCAGCACCCCAACTTGAATTGGTGGTATTATTTACAAAAAGTGACTGAACAATAACCAAATGGGAACTGTTATCCTGGTTAATAGCACCACCCATTTCATCTGAACTGTTGTTATAAAAAATACAGTTTTCTACATAAGCCATGCTGCCAGCGGTCCCCAGCATAATTGCACCACCTCTATTCGAAGTACCCGTTTGTATTGAATTACCATCAAATAGGGTATTAGTAATGCTTACGATTTCACCATTCGTTTCGGAAATATTTATTGCTCCACCATTTTGGTTATTCTGATTAGAGAGAAAAATACAATTGTCAATTTCCGGACTTGAATTCATGATTTCAACGGCGCCAAAATTACTATTTGTAATGGTGAACCCAATTATTTTTGAAGAGTTGTCTTCATTGTTCGTGAAATTAATGAAATCTTGACCGTTCAAATCAATAATGGTAGTGTCTGGACCATACGCGCTTTTTAAAACCAGATTCTTCACACCGTCATTATTTACATCATGATTATACTGGAAATCCAGGTTACGGTTGCGGCTGCCCGTATAGTTTCCGGGCATGACCAGAATGGTGTCACCGTTAGCAGCCATTTCTATCATATCGCGTATATAGGTGGCTGGATCTTCCAAGCTGCCCTCACCACCACTAGAACCTTCTTCTTCATCCACGTACCAGACCGGGCCTAGATAATGGGGTGTTGTTTTTACCTCATTGGAGTTTACACTTTCATAATCTGACGTATCGATAGAGGTCACATAGAACCAATAGTCTTCATCATTAGTCAGGCCGATAATTTCCGTTGTAGTAGATGTCAGGCTATCCAATGTATCCACCACAGTCCAGTTAGTTGAATCTGCGCTCTGGTACACGTAATACTTGACCACATCATCATCGAACGGGGCTGACCAGGAAAGATCCACAGCCTGATGTTTTTCATCAGCTGACAAATTAGACGGTGGGTTTGGATAGAGCGTAACATCCAGTTCATGCTCATAGACTCCCAGGTCTGGATCTGAACCTGCAGGATTGGGTCTGGTGTTGCCAGCCAAATCATTGCTAGGGGCATAAATGGTTTCACCTTGAGCATCTATGCTTGCTGTTGCACCGGCGCCTATGGCCGGGCTGCGTTCATGAAGGACAAAGGTTGTATCTGCAAATTCAGGCCTGGTATTCAATAAAATATCATCACCACCTAAATCATCATCACCGCCGAATAGGGAATAGGATGCATAGATATCCACACCATCACTATTAAAATCATCTGCATATATCTGATTAGTATGATCGGTCATGGGAGAAGAAGAGGCATTGGTTACTGTGGTATTTCCATAAACAATACTGTTATAAATGGTTAGCTGTGGTGAATCTCCTTCATTATTATAATCTTCTGAGTGAATGGCACTACCGTTATTGTTGGATTGATTGTGATCGGTGATTATCTGGTTGTTTGCAACCGTACAATTGATTAATTGCAATATGCCGCCGCGGGACTTAATAGCACCACCCGTTGGTGTATATCCACCATCGGTATTTTCAAATGAGACTATATTACCGGCAACAATAGAGTTGACCATTTTTACATAGTTCTGATTACTACCACCAATAGCCAGTGCTCCGCCATGTATAGTGGCGTATTGATCCGTTGTTATGGTATTATTAACCAGTTTACAACGATTGAAATAAACTCTGCTGCCGCCATCTGTCCACTCTTTTCCCACTCTGATAGCACCGCCAAACGCATCATTACCAACATTGCTAGCGTCAAATGTATTACCGAAAATTTCACAATCATTAAAAATAGCGCTGCCATAATACAATTCTACGGCTGAATCTTCCCCATCGATATCTTTGATGATACAATTCTTGAATGTGGCACCTGAATATGTAACAACCTCCTGATTGCCCTGCCAATAAGATTGACCATGAATCTTGATCGCTGATCCATCACCATCGTTTTCACCGCCATTAGTGGCCGTGATAGTAAAGCCAATAATATGTAATGTGGTGTCTGTCTGATCAACCAGTTCAAAAACGCGCTTGTTTCCCCCATTCAGAATGGTTGTTGCAGCACCATCCCTGGATTTAAGCACGATATTTTTGGGCTGGCCCTCATTGCTACCAAATGTTGTGTATTTGAAATAGAGTTGCCGATCATCGCTGTCATCATAGGTACCCGGTAATACCAAGACAGTATCAATTTTGCCATCGGTTCTGCCCAAGGGATCTGTTTTGTCGATGGCGCTCTGAATTTCTTTATATGAATTTTCTGGGCTGCCCTCACCATTGCTGGAGCCATTCACTGCATCCACGTACCAAACCGGGCCGAAGTATTCAGGCACAGCCTTCACAGCGTTGGAAACAACACTTTCATAATCTGAAGTATCGATGGATGTAACATAAAAACTGTATAACCGGCCATTGGTGAGACCAGTTATAGTCGTCGCTGTGGACGTAAGGCTATCCAGGGTATCCGCAACTGCCCAGGAAGACCAGCCGGAGCTGGTGGAATCAGCTTGGTATACAAAGTATTTTACTACATCATCATCGAACGGGGCTGACCAGGAAAGATCCACAGCCTGATGTTTTTCATCAGCTGACAAATTAGACGGCGGGTTTGGATAAGGTGATAGAGCGTTGCTGCTTTCGTAAGCACCCATATCGGGGTCCGAATCTACCGGTTGAATGCGATCGTTCCCCGCCAAGTCTGTTCCGGAGATGGCTAAATCATCTTCGGTGATGGGGCTTTCATACTCATCCGTTCCGGCCCCCAGGGCAAAGGAAGCCAAACTCAAGGTATAATCGCCATTACCGGTATCCGTAAAACGGGGGTCGATTGTTAATCCATCATCAAAATTTTCCAGTGCTTCACCATTTTGGACTAAAGAGTATTGTATAAATACATCAGCATCGTTATCCCTACTAATAACCATATCCTCTGGAGAAGCATTGCCCCAGATGATGGAATTAACGATGTGCGAATACCCCAGATGCAGTGGTTTATAATTTTCAGACCCTGAATTATTTGCGATGGTGACATGTTCCATCAATACACCGCTTTCATCATCCCCCTCATCTGTATAAATAACTGTACCGTTATTATAACTGTTCTGGGCCACATTATTAGCAATGAGTGTATTTTTGATCTGCAACCACCTACCATCCTGTAGACCATATGCATAAATAGCGGAAGCATGTACAGATGTGTTATTGATGATCCTGCAGCGCTCAAATATGGTTTGAGTCTGATTCAAATAAATTGCTCCGCCATAGCCGTCATTATCATTAGTTATACTGTTGCCGTCAAAGGTACAATCATAAAATTTAGGATTACTTTGGTAAAATTCCATATAAGATCCCGATTGAACATATACAGCACCGCCATAGGAAAAGGCGCTGTTATTAGTAAACGTGCAATTTTCAAAGCGCGGTGAGGACCCTTGTATATACACTGCGCCACCTGAAGTACTATACCCCTCGCCCGCCTGTACAGCTTCATTATCTTCAAACACACAATCGCGTATCAGGGGGTTGACATATTCCCATTCGCCTTCATTATAATTATATTGGCCATTAAAATTGAACACGCCGCCCTGACCATTATAATAGCTATTATTATAACCGCCGCCGTATTGGAACGTTAAGCCAATGAACTGTGTCGTGGAATCATATTCACCATTCATATACATAAACTGGTATTTGGGAGTCGTTCCAGAACCGCTCAAATCAACAAAAGTTGTGTCAGCGCCATATTTACTCATGAGCACAAATGCCAGAGCAGTACCCATGGTGGCATCAGTCGGCAGAACAAGATTTCGGTTGCCAGAACCATCGTAGGTGCCGGGCATGACCATTATCGTATCACCAGCAGAGAAATTGTCATTGTCAGCCATGGCGTCATCTATATTCTTAAAGGGGTTTGCTGGGGAACCATCTTTTACACCGCTGGCAGCATCATCCACATACCATACAGGGCCTTTGTAGCTGGGTGTGCCTTCAACTTCGTTGGAGTAATCCGATTCATAGCCTTCCTGGTCCATAGCCCTGATCCGGAAATGGTAATCCGTATCATTGGTCAAACCGCTTACTGTTTTAGACGTAGCTGTGGCCGAAGCGCTGTCTGTCAGGGTAGTGGCCGGTGAGGAAGTACCACTGTATATGCGGTATTTGGACAGATCATCCTCATCAACGGCTGTCCAGTTTAATGTAACGCTGGAATCACCCGTGCTGGAGACAGTCAGGTTCTGTGGCTTGCCTGGATAAGGAGTTGTGGAGAGAGCATTTTCAAAAGCACCCAGGTCCGGGTCGGAACCAGAAGGATTGGGCCGCACATTATTATTATAGTCGAAAGCCGGTGCTTCCACATCTTCATACTCATCTGTCCCGGCACCGATAGCCGCACTTGCAGTTGATAAAGAATAATCACCATTGCCTGTAAACCTTGGGTTTGTTTCCAGTATTTCATCACCATCAATTTGGCTATCTTCTGCATATTGTATAATGGAATAACCTATTACTGTTTCATTATCGCCAAAGGCTGAATTAGTAACACTCATGTTCATAGAAGTATTAGATACACCAGCAATTGTATTATCGCAAACAATTGAATTAAACATGAGGATGGAACTTTCGGAATTATTTCGAGAAATGCCGGCTCCTCCTTCGGTGCTGCTGCCACTAGTATTTGGAGTAATAACATTATCTGCTATGGTACTATTTAAAATAAGGAGCTGCGGATCCTTGCTATCAAAATCGGGATGTTCTGTTCCACCTTGAAATTCGTAATATATTCCGCCGCCATAGGCATTTGCGTAATTATTGGGATTGGGATAAGTCGCTTCTGCTTCGTTTCCGGTGATTACACAATTTATAAATTGTGTTTGACCATATTTAGTGTATACACCACCACCTCTTGCATAATATCCTTTAATTGTATTATGACTTATGGAACAGTTAATGAATGTGATCGGGGGTCCATTATCGTACATTTGAGATAAATAGACACCGCCGCCTGCGGCGTGCCAAGACCCATAGTCAGTGGCTCCCGACCCTGGATCTATTTCATTAGAATCAATACGTGTATTTTCAAAATACGGGATGGCACCGTTTCCTACATAAATCGCGCCGCCATAATAGTCATTCGAATGGTCGTTATCGCTGCTCTTTAAACTGTTCTTTGCAATAACACAATTTTTGAACTGCGGTTGATATATTGTCGGATCTTGCACCCATTGCCCATCATTATTCCAATACCAATTAGTACCGCCCTCGAGTTTTATAGGTGCGGAACTATAGTTATAATCAATTTTGCTGTCGATGTTTAGTTCTCTAAACGTACAGCCATCAAATACCGTATTGGACTGTACTATAACAATAATCCCTGCATTATTGTATTCATCATTATCATTTTCGGTATTGGTAAAACGGCAGTTTTCAAAAGTTACACCCCAAGAATTACTGGAATTACTTGCTTCCGGTCCATCAATATTAATTAAGGGATTTTCATCATCACCATCGGTAAAAGTGAACCCGATAAATTTTGTGGAGCTGTTGCTGTAACCGCTGTATTCATTATCATCAGAATCCAGATCCAATGCAATGCGGTTACCCCCGGCATCAATGGTGGTAGAATCGGGACCGCTTTGAGCTTCTATGATCAGGTTCTTGCCATTCAAATCAATGACCGGGTTGGACGTAGAACCAGAACCAGAATAAGTACCATGTTTGACCAAGATACGTTTACCGCTGGTAGTAGATTCGGCATCAATGGCATCCTGGATATTTTCAAAAGGGTTTGTTGAACTACCGTCTGGGTTGGTATAGCTGCTCAGGCTGCCGTCCACATAAATGGTGCTGCCGGAAAATTGAGGCGTCTTGGAAACCTCATCGGAAAAACCGCTCTCATAATTATCCCCGTCGATAGCTGTGATACGGAAATAATAGATTATATTATTGCTTAAACCGGTCACAACAGTGGAGTCTGTAGTTCTGCCGCTGACATCTAATTGTTTTACAGTAGGATTGGCTGAAGTGCCATAATAGATACCATACGTTGTTACGTCTGTTTCCGAATGAGCATCCCAATGAAGAGTGATCTGGGCGTTGCCGGCGGAAGCTGATAGATTACTCGGCGCAGCGGGGTAAGGACTGGAGGCATAACTGTTTTCATAGGCACCCATATCCGGACTGGATCCAGAGGGATTGGGCCGATCATTCTCGGCTACATCTTTTGCCGGGGCGCTGTAGCTCTCGTAGGTGGATGCACCGGCGCCAATCAGGTTACTAGCGATAGTCAGCGTATAATCACCCGCAGCCGCGTCTGAAAAATTAGGATCCTCATCTAAAGAATTAGAACCAAAGTAATATTCATCTGTTCCATCTTGAATATCATTATAATCAGAAGTTAGACCAGCTCCAGAACTGCTATACAAATTGGGTATATAGTCTGCTGTATTATCCCATATAATGGTATTAAACATGCGCACATCCTGGCTGAAGCCTACGTACATGCCGCCGCCTGATCCGGAATAACTACTGGATGATACTGCAGCTTCATTGCCGGTTATGGTGCAATTGACAATGACGACTTCGGCTGTTTCATAAGATTCGGTATTCGAGTTATACAGGCTGTTAGTATATATTCGTAAACCGCCGCCTTCAGAATTATTATTGCCACCTGCTGTTGCAGTATTATCAGCAATTAAGCAACTTGATAAAACTGTCCTGGTAAATATTTCCATCCCGCCACCGCGGGCGTGGCTTGCTGCGGAGCTTACAGAATTACCTACAATTTTACAGCGGTTGAATGTGACAGGATCATAATCCAGGTTATTAAAAGAACCAATATAAACACCGCCTCCTTCTCCTTGATAGTCAGCACTGGAAACAGTGTTATAGGTAATCTGGCAATCATTGAAGGTTGGTGCGCCGCTGTTGACATAAATGCCGCCACCATGACAAGTTCTGTAATCACCAGCATCATTTGATGCTGAATTCGAAGTAATTATGCAGTTGTTGAAAACAGGGGCCGAATCATCTTCTTGAATAGAAATTGCACCACCATAACTTTCACTTGAATTATCCCTGAAAGTGCAGTTATTGAAAATGGGTGATCCATTATAAATATAAACTGCTCCTGCATAGCTAGAACTTGTTACTTCATTATCTTTGAAAATACAATTCTTGAATTTTGGACTGGCATTGTAGATATAAACTGAACCGCCATTTTCATTTATTTTTTTACCGTTCTGAAGTGTAAAGCCAATAACCTGGAACGTGGTATCTTCGCTATTGTTGAAAGAAAAATGCCTGTCTACACTGCCTGCATCCAGAAACGTGGAATCCGCACCATCCACTGATATAACCACAAGATTCTTGCCATTGGGGTTCAGTCCGCGATTACTGCTGCCGGAATAGGTCCCTTTAACCACCTTTATTGTGTCACCCGTACTGGCTTTTGTACCGCCTTTGCTTATTGTTTTGAATGGTGAATTCCGGCTACCCTCGTTGGACAGATCACTACCAGATGTAGCTACCCACCATACCGGCCCGGAATACTCCGGTGTGGCAGATATTTCGTCGG
>CAZORD010000032.1:0-15052 GCA_964582455.1 uncultured bacterium
ATAAAATATTCACCTTCACCTACACCCAATACCAATGGACTGCCATACCGGGCAGCGACCATGATTTCCGGTTCATCCTTGCAAATTGCCACGATACCATAAGCGCCCACCACTTCCTGGAGCGCAGCCTGCACCGCTTCCGGGAATGATAAGCCGTCCTTATAATAAATTTTTGAGATCAACTGTACCAGGACTTCAGAATCCGTTTCTGATCTAAATATTACACCCTCTTTTTCCAATACCTGTTTAATGACATTATAATTCTCAATAATGCCATTATGGATGAGGGCAATTTTTCCCTCCTGATCCGTATGGGGATGGGCATTGGTATCGTTGGGTTCGCCATGGGTGGCCCAGCGGGTATGGGCCATACCGACAGTGCCATTCAAGACATGGTCATCCATTTCAGACTCTAATATGGATACTTTCCCAGCTTTCTTCAGTAAATGCAATCGATCATCACCAATTACAGCCAAACCTGCAGAATCATACCCTCTGTATTCGAGGCGTTTTAGCCCATTAATTAAAATGGGTACAGAATCTTTATTACCAAAATATCCAACTATTCCGCACATAATTTTATTTAATCTCTTTAACCAAGTTTGATTCTCTTAAAATATTTCTAAAACGAAATTATTTAGAACGTAATATAAAATTTCTTTTACGTTTTAAGTTTTAAATAATTACTTCATTCCCATTCAATTGTTCCGGGTGGTTTTGACGTTACATCATAGACGACCCTATTGATGCCTTTTACTGAATTTACAATGCGGTTTGAGATCATAGATAAAACATCATCCGGCATGCGGTACCAGTCCGCGGTCATGCCATCACTGCTGGTTACAGCCCGCAAGCCAAGAAGATTATCATATGTCCGCTGGTCGCCCATGACGCCGACAGTCTTCACCGGGATCAATACCGAAAAGGCCTGCCAGATGTCATCATAAATCCCGGCTTCATGGAGACATTTCATATAAATATCATCTGCTTCCTGGAGGATGGCTATACGTTCTTTGGAAATTTCACCAATAATTCGTACAGCCAATCCCGGACCCGGAAAGGGATGGCGGCCGACCAGTTTTTCAGGAAGACCCAATTCTTTTCCCACTTTACGCACTTCATCCTTAAATAATTCCCGGAGCGGCTCCACAAGCTCAAATTTCATATCATCCGGCAGCCCGCCAACATTATGATGGCTTTTAATTACATGTGCAGACTTACCATGGCTGACACCGCTTTCAATAACATCAGGATATAAAGTACCTTGGGCTAAATATTCGAAATGTCCAAGTCCAGCAGCTATATCCTCAAATGATCTTATAAATTGTTCACCGATGATCTTGCGTTTTCGCTCTGGATCCTCGACTCCGGTCAACTTAGACAGAAATTTTTCAGATTCATCAAATGATTGAATATTGACTCCTAAACCCTCTTGCAGTGCTGCAACGCATTGTTCAGCTTCATTTTTACGCATCAGCCCGTGATCGATCAAAACAGACGAGCATCTATCGCCAATTGCCTTATGCATCAGCGCCCCGACAACAGATGAATCAACGCCTCCACTTACACCACAGATTACATGCCCCTCACCCACTTGTGTTTTAATTTTGTCAACTTGGTCCTGGATAAAATTCCCAGCAGTCCAGTTTGGATCACATGCTGATATTTTAAATAGAAAATTATTGATGATCGTTTCACCATGTGTTGTGTGAACGACTTCAGGATGAAACTGCGTTGCGTAACGTTTGCCGTCCGGGGAACACATGGCAGCTACAACTCCATTCGATGATTCAGCAAGTATAGACCAGCCATCAGGAACTTCTGTTACCTTATCCATATGGCTCAACCAGACTTGTGAGCCATTTGCTACTTGTTCCAATAAAGCATTCGAATTTTTATGATGGATATTGGCAAACCCATATTCACCTTTCATCCCCGGCTCTACTTTGCCATTATAATGATGGGCGAGGAGCTGCAGTCCATAGCAAATTCCAAAAATGGGAATGTCTAATGCAAACACATTGGCATCAAATTCGGGAGAATCATCTGCGAATACACTTGCCGGCCCTCCTGAAATAATGACCGCTTTTGGTTTCCTGGCTTCGATATCAGCTATGGATACATTTGGCGGTAAAATTTCTGAATACACATTTTGCTCACGAATTCGCCGGGCGATCAGTTGTGTATATTGTGATCCAAAGTCCAGGATGACTACACCTCCATGATGTATATTGCTCATGAAAATTCCCAGCTGCTTAATTCATCAAGAAAGTCATTATTCGTTAACCTGTAATGGATAGGAGTAATACTTACATAGCCTTCTAAAACTGCATTATGATCCATGTCTGATTCTTCATCGGGATCGATCATTTTGCCGGTCATCCAATAATATACTCTGCCTTTGGGGTCGACTCGTTTTTCAAAACGATCACGAAAAGCAACGTTTCCCTGTTGAGTAACCTTATATCCCTTAATTTCGTTTTCAGGAATGGCAGGTACATTCACATTCAACAGCGTCTTAGCCGGCATCCCTTTTTCCAATACATGCGCAACCACTCTTTTTGAGGCAGTTTTGGCACCGGCAAAATCACTTTCTCCAAACGTATTCAAACTTACTGCAACCGATGGGATTTTCAGCATGGTGCCTTCAGTAGCAGCGGAAACTGTCCCGGAATAGATAATATTTGTACCTGTATTTGAACCAAGGTTTATACCGGAAACAATGACATCCGGTTGTTTATCCAATAATGCCTGTGTGGCTATTTTAACACAATCGGACGGTGTACCGTCTACGGAAAAGCCTTTGAATCCATTACCGCGTTTTACCTCATCAACACGTAATGGGTCACTCAACGTAATGGCATGGCCCACAGCGGACCGTTCCCTATTCGGAGCAACTACAGTCACATCGCCGAGTTCCGACATCGCTGCCCACAAGGCCTTGATTCCCGGGGCGTAAATACCATCATCGTTGGTTACCAGGATGCGGGGATTGCTCATGTCAACATGCGGATAAGGTTAGACAAGGTTGATTTCATATCTTCCCTGGATACAATATGGTCAACAAATCCCTTGTCCTGCAGAAATTCGGCTCTTTGAAAACCTTCCGGTAAATCCTGGCCGATAGTTTGTTTTATAACTCTTGGACCGGCAAAGCCGATTAATGCGCCCGGTTCAGCGAGAATAATATCGCCAAGCATACCGTAACTGGCAGTAACTCCACCTGTTGTTGGATCAGTGAGTATGGGGATGTATAAACCTCCTTCATCAGAAAATCGAGCCAATCGTGAACTGATCTTTGCCAATTGCATAAGTGAAAAAGCACCTTCCTGCATGCGCGCACCGCCGGATGCGCAAACAATGATCAAAGGTAATTTTTGTTCACGTGCCTGCTCGATTGCTTGGGAGATCTTTTCACCAACAACTGAACCCATACTGCCGCCAATGAATCCAAAATTCATAACTCCCATAACTACATCATGGCCGCTGATCTTTCCGGTATAAAAATTAATGGCATCTTTGTGTTGTGTTTTTTCCTGGGCAGCTTGAATCTGATCAGTATATTTCTTTTTCCCCTGGAATTGTAACGGATCTGCAGATTCGATATCGCTGAATATTTCCGAAGTAGAGCCAGAATCGAGAATAAGGTCCAGGTATAATCGTGATGATACACGAAAATGATGGTCACAATGACGACAGACAGAATGGTTTTTATCCAGTTCCGGCCGATATAGGATTTCATTACAGGAAGGGCATTTCTCCCATAATCCATCGGGAGTAGATTTCTTATCCCGCTCTTTTATTTTTTCATCTTTGCGTTTAAACCATGCCATAAGTCATTACTTTCTTGTGCATTACTATCGCGTTTTCGCCATCGGAATAATAGCGTTCACGGAAACCTATCTTTTCAAAATTAAATTCACTGTATAATTTAATCGCAGGTAAATTGGATTCGCGCACTTCCAAAAATACATCTGTTTCATTACCCAGTTCATGTAAAGTATAGTCCAGCAGTTTTTTGCCATAACCGCGGTGCTGAAAGGGAAGATCAATGGCAATATTCAATATTTGGGCTTCATTATTTATTACACGAACCATTATATAACCAATGATTTTCTTTTCAATTTCTGCATAAACACGTTTTCCATTTTCCTGTTTTAATTCATGCAATATTTGTTTTTTGCTCCAGGGGTGCCGAAAAACCCGCTTTTCGATTGCATGTATTTCATTTACATCATTTAAATCTGCTAATCTGATCATACCTGTTTATTCATTTCAAAGGGTGCAATATAATTTGGAACCAACATATATGGATTATTCTTAACCCAATCATCAAAATGTTCGCATGCTAAAGCGCCGATATTTTTTGCCGACACTTGTACTTTTTCAGCATTTCCGTGATTTTCCATAAATTTATCACAATTAACATGAAAACAAGTACTATTCTCTATTTTTATTGCTAAATCATCCCAGCTGTTCACTGACGGATCAGACACAGGACTGCTTTTACCCGAATACGACTGGTGATAGATCATATCCCTGTGGGAAAATAAAAGTACATAGAAAGGATTATCGCTGTTACTATCCATTGCAATCCCTCGTAAAGTAGGCACAGGAATAATCGGCAGATCATGGCTGTATGCAAGCCCTTTAGCAAAACTCAATCCAATACGCAAGCCCGTAAACGATCCCGGGCCGATGGACACGGCAATACCATCCAGGTCATCCAATTTAAAATGTGTTTTTTCCTGCAATGCTTTATAGAACATGGGTAAAGATTTTGCATGTTCACGAGGAATTGTTGCTTCTTCAAGCCCCTGCATTTTATCATTTTCAAAATAGGCAATTCCGCACACTTCCGTAGCCGTTTCTATAGCCAGGATCTTCATGGTACCCAACCAGTAATCGAAATTGATCGTGATTCAGGTTTTTCATCAATTCGACTGAATTTCATCCTGATCGCATTGCCGGGAATGGCATTTTCAATTTTTTCGGACCATTCTATAATTGTTACTGCATTAACGGGATCGAGATATTTTTCACCGCCAATATTAAAAAAGTCAGTTTCATTTTCGAGCCGATAACAATCCACATGATAGAGCTGCCCTTGTTTACCTTGATATTCGCTTACTATTTTAAATGTAGGTGAGCCAACCTGTTCATCGATACCCATACCCTTGGCAAATCCTTGTGTAAACGTCGTTTTGCCGCTGCCCAGATTGCCGGTCATGGCAATCACAGATGGATATTCAATTTTACCGGCCATGTCAGCTGCAAAATTTTGAGTAGCATATACACTTTCGAGTTTAATTGAAAATAAGCCCGGCATGATCAGATATTCAGGCTTTACTGCGTAATGTGACCACGGGAACCATCATTTCTTCTAATGAAATTCCGCCGTGTTGAAAGCTGTCTTTCAGTCGGTTTTCATATTTATGCTGCTGGTTGGGATAGAGAAAAAATACATCTTCCTTGGCTACAAGATAGGTCGTCTGGTGCATCAAGTCCATTAAGCGGTAATCAGCCGGACGGCGGATGATTAAGGCATGTTTTTCATTTGTATTCAAATTCCGGCCTATTTTATAACGCACCCCTTTTGATGTATCTTTATCGGCACCCACCAGCACACCTTTATGCACCTGTGTACTGCCGTGGTCGCTGGTCATTATTACCGTAAAACCATCCTGGCTTAAATCTCTCAATAAAGCAAATAACCATGAATGTTCAAACCACGTACGGATCGCCGACCGGTAACCGGATTCATCCGGAAGCATTTCCTTCAGAACATCCGACTCCGCCCTTTTGTGGGCCAGCATATCCACAAAATTGGCCACCAGTCCCAACACATCCGTGTTTTTTATATCAGAATAGTAGGCCTGGAATTTTTTCCCCTGTTCTGCTGTATTGATCTTTTCATAATGGAGTGTCTTGTCATTGAAGCCTGATTTATCCAACGCCGAACGCAGCATCATTTCTTCATGCTGGTTTAAGCTCTTGGCGTGGTGTTGCATATCATGCAGTTGTTCGGGGAATTTTTTTACGAATTCATCGGGAAATAATCCTGAAAAAATGGCATTGCGGCTGAAAGGTGTAGCCGTGGGTAATAACGAAAACTGGTAATCAAATTTGATGTCGTAATAAGGGTTTAAAAAATCTGAAATGGACATGAATTGATCGTAACGCAAAGCATCGATGACGACCAAACAGGTTTTATGCTGTTCGATTTCCGGTTTGACAAATCTTGAAAATACATCATTCGATAATGCAGGACGATCTTCGGCAAAAAGCCAGTCCTTATAATTTTGTTCAATAAACTTGACAAATTCGTTGTTGGCTGACTGCAGCTGCTCGGCGAGAATATCACCCAAACTGATATCCGGGTGGTTGTCAAATTCCAATTGCCATTTTACCAAGCGCGAATAAATATCCCACCAGTCATCCGCAGACATTTCTTCCTGGAGTCGGAATTGAATTTTCTGGAATTCCTGTAAATAACCGCTGGTAGCGTGTTCTTCACGGATTTTTGATTGTTCCAACACCTGTTTGCAGGCCATGAAGATCTGGGTGGGATTCACCGGTTTAATGAGGAATTGAGCCACTTTTTCGAAGATAGCTTCATCCATGAGGTCCTCTTCCTCACTCTTGGTAATGAGAATGACAGGCAGGGCAGGTTTAATTTCCTTGATCTCACGGAGGGTGGTCATGCCGTCTTTCCCGGGCATAAATTGATCCAGCAGTACCAAATCATAGGTATCTCGCTCAACCAAGGCAACGGCATCCTGTCCATTGGTGGTTTTGGACATGTGATACCCTTTTTCTTCCAGGAAGAGAATATGGGGTTTCAGGTGGTCGACTTCATCGTCAACCCAGAGGATCTTGCCGCGATTTTCAGCCATAATAGACTGGAAAATTACCGACTATAAATGATGTCTGAAATGGTTATTGGTTTTTGTTATTAGCAAATGGAAACTCTCCCTCATCCACCAGATCTCTGTATTCAGGAAAACGGTCCAAAAATGGTCCGGCGATGTAAGGACAGGAAGGAACCACACGATAGCCATTGTCGCGGGCGTAATCAAAGGCGTGTTTCAAAATAGAAGTAGAAATGATGCCTCCCCGGTAAGGATCCGGGGTGTAAATATGGTAGAAGTCTAAAATATCTCCTTTTAAAGCATACATTAATACTGCTTCATACACTCCGCATTTGAGAGTAAAACGGCGGTGGGCTTTATCGTGTTCGACCATATTACTTCGTCGTCATGGTCCAGACGCCGTCCCAATCCTTGTCCGGCGGATTATCCATAAAATGTTTGCAGCGGAAAATATACACTTTACTGGGTGTAGTGGGCCGAGTTGGGAATTCATCTTCCAACTCTGCAGATGCTTCAAATTTTTTCAAGGCATCGTTCCATTTTTGAGCATTATACAATTCAAGGCCTTCATGGAATATCACTAACATTTTGGACGTTTCATCATCTAATTGGCCTTTTTCAGACAAGAGTTCGTAAACGTGTACCGGGACTTTTTTCCCTTTTACGCGGACGTAATCCAATGTGCGCCATTCAAACTCATCTTTCACTTTTTCATATGTATTCTCTGCAACTTGAATATATATACCATACTGCTTAGCGGATGATTCTAAACGAGCAGCAACATTTACCGGGTCTCCCATCATGGTATAATTCATGCGCATCTCTGAACCCATATTCCCAGTGACCATATGACCGGAATTCAGCCCGACGCGATGACGAAGATTATGAACAATATCGGGCTTATCTTCTTCCTGGCTCCATTTTTCTCTTAAATCAACGATTCTTTTCTCCATTGCCAATGCAGTTTTGCAAGCCAATAATTCATGATCTTCCACGGGAACGGGTGCGCCATAAAACGCCACGATGGAATCGCCAATATATTTATCTAATGTTCCTTGATGATCCAAAAGTATGTTGGTCATTTCAGTTAAATAATCGTTCATTAATTTTACCATGGCTTCCGGTTCCATTACTTCTGAAAAAGCTGAAAAACTCTGAATATCAGAAAAGAATGCTGTATGATAGCCGGTATTGCCACCTAATTTGGGTTCTTGTTTTTCTTCATACATCTGATCAAT
The DNA here is from genome assembly GCA_964582455.1 of uncultured bacterium. Taxonomy (GTDB): domain Bacteria; phylum Fidelibacterota; class Marinisomatia; order Marinisomatales; family TCS55; genus UBA2126. Next base: position 8,111 of record CAZORD010000032.1, read on the forward strand.
CAAGTCAGGTGAAATATACGCGCCAAATGTGTCCTTCAAGAATTTTTTATTCTTCTGCTCCACAACAACATTGTAGATGACGTTTCCCGTATAGGTGGTAATCACCGCGATAATCGGTGCCACCAGAGGAATAACTATACTCGTTCCGGGTTCGGGAAGCTCCACCGTAAACCAGCTGTGATTGGATTGTACAAAACTGTCCGGAAGAATTGCGGATACCACAACTTTGATGAACCAAAACAAATCATCCATAAACAACCCGCCCACAATCCCAAAATAAACGATTCCTTCGAGTAAAATAAATATTCCCGCAACAACCGGATTGAAAAAGGATAACAAAATAAATGTAATCAAACACAGTAAAGCAATCAGCCAAGAATGACTCATTGGATAATCGTAATGATATAGTTCACTTATCTTTCCTCCAAGTACATTTAGATAGTTTTGATCAAGGATTGTCTGGATTGCGTTAGCATGGGTTTCCATTCCTGGAGTCTGTTGACCTAATCCCTTATAAGTGTAAAAAGGAGTATATTTGAAATCATGAAGAATTTCTACAGTTGCTCCAATAATAACAATTTTATTGTAAAACGGCGACTTGGTAATATCAAATTCTGTGCCAATGCCCATCGTTACCATCATATTTTTTCTTTCTGTTTCATCTTCTATTGCAAGAATCCATCCTGGTATTTGACCTGGAAGGAATTGATCAAACCAATCTACATCATCTTCTTTTAAATCATAATCTTGAGTATCGAGGATTTGATATAATGGATATCTGTCAAAAGTTCTCCATCGAGTAACACGTGGATTACGGGTTATATATCCCCCCGTCGATTTGATTGCCACCAAATTAAACTCTCGCCTCCCTGAGGCAGGTCCATAATAATTAATTAAAAAAGTGTTCCCATAGCCATAGGCTTTAATGTTTGTGCCTCCATAATTCCACAACTGGTTATCATAATTAAAGGTTGGTATAACGCTATCAGGGATACCTTTAAATGCCTTTATTGCTTTTATCCCCAATGTAAGGTAATACGTCGGGTTTAGATCCATTTGGAAGTAGATGGGATATAAGCGGGTAAAGCCATCCCCATCAATAACATCATTTATTAAGCCAGTCTCAGGATTTGATTGCATAATGTGATCAACTGGATATGATATTTCTTGTCTATAATCAGTTGGAGATAAGAACAACTTACTTGACATAACTACTTCTGTTCCGAAAGCCTGTGCCTCGGTTACGGCCTCACTAAGCAATATATCACCGTGTCTAGGGATCAATTCTTTCAATTCATCAGAATCAATATGATCCGCAAAATCATTAAGATATTCTGATTTTGCCTCAGGCGCGTCGAACTGAATATCAAACACAATCACCTTTGCACCAGCCTGGTATAGATTACGAATTACTTTAGACCAAACTTTCCCTCGAGGGTAGGGCCAACCTTCCTGAATTATTTGCCAGGATTCATCATCTATCTCTATCAGTACTACATCGGTTCCTCGTTTTATGTAAGAGGAATCGCTTGCGGTTCTTCCTGTCAACGGGCCGCGAATCCGGTGAAAGCGGTAGTCGTATGATTTCATTTCAATAATATCAAAAACACCCACCCAGTGTAGTAAAGAAACCACTAGAATTGAAATCAGTGTTAAGACAAAACCTATCCAGCGCGATTTGAAATATTTAAGAACGTTATCCATCAGAATTAGAAATTATATCTAAATGAAAATAAAAACCCTGAGGTATTTAATGAAAACCCACTATCATCATCTCGCATCTGCAATTGTCCCGATAAGGAAGCATACATACCTTTTAAGAAATTATAATCTGCGCCGCCTTTAATACCAAACAATGAGATTGGAGCCGTACCCTTATTTGACAAATAAGTTAAGCCGCCATTGACTTTAAGTTTATTATTCCAGAATGAATAATTACCATTTCCGCTAATGGATGTCCAGACTAATTCATTTTTACTCATATTGCCATCTATATCCTGCACAGGAACCTGGATGGATGTCCGGCTGAAATTGGCTACCGTTCGCAATGGTATAGAGAAACGTGAAGAGAGCGCTATGGAGATCGTTTTGGAATCAGATTTTTGGTAAAAATAGTCTTTTTTCCGATCACCTGCTAACTGATCTTCATTAACAATATTATTCACATTCAGGTTCAGGTTGTGTTTAACAACGCCTGTTGTAAAAGGATACGTTACCGAAAAGAATGAATTGTTTGTTCTTGAATCCTGTCTCAGATCCTGCAATTCTTCACCCACAGTTTCCAGTTCTGTTTTACTGTTATTTTTTCCGATAGTTTGAAAATTAACGATAAAACTAGGTGCATTAGGGCCAGGCATAAATGTAAAACTGCCAACGAGTATTTGTGTTATTAACGGTTCTTCAACTACACGCAATATTTTATCATCTTTATATTTATATGTTGCACTTAACAATAATTTATTTTCAATCAGGGCCAGCCTGTTCGTGAATACAAACTCTCTAATATTCGTGGTCAAATATGGATTTGCCAGTGAAACAAATTCAGGGCCAATCTGCCTGTATACCATAGAGAATTTATTGATTCTGTAATTGCCCATTAAGCGGAAATGAAATGCTGAAGATGGCATATTTACATACGTCGAAATTGGAAATTTTTTTGCACTTATATAGTCAAAGGGGACCAAGGGTGTAGTGTTGATATTATAAATAAACAAATCTTGAATACTGGAAGGATCAAAGGGTATTTGTGTTGTATCGATACCAGCTGTAGAAACGTTTCCATCTTCATCATACGATTGGGCAATAAACCCATCCGCAGTATCGTCAACAATGGTATCCAATTGTGTCAATGTCATGGGTCCGTCCCAGATATCCCTATTATGCATACTGAAGTTCCAACTGAAATCTAATTTGAGGCGCTTTTTATCACTGACAGTTCCTATATCAAAACCAATAACAATATTGTCTTCCGGCGTCCGTCCTCCCCAATTCTTATCCGGAAAATTGACATTTCCGCCCACTGCTTCTACTGTACTGGTAAATGAATTATAGGAGTAATTGCCAACTGTAATATCATAGATACTGTCATTAACAGTAATGTCAGAACTGTCCACACTAAAAGATGCGCCGGAAATATCTTTGTTGACTGAATTGACATCATCCTTAGCTTTCATAAAATAAACGCCCATTTGAAATTTGGAAAAAAGGTCTATGGACAAACGAGCAAGTGTAATATCTCGATCAAATGTATATCCTCTCCTATCCAATATAAAGGAAAGTTGTCCTAATGTATCGACAGCACCTGCATTTGTGGGAAGCAGCAATGCGCCATCTGTTTTATTTAAATGCTGAACCGTTCTATTTAACTGACCTTGAATGACTTCTAACCGAGCAAATTTAAGATCAACATCAACGCTCAAACCTCTCACTCTGCGGCCGTCTAAAGTATAAGGAGAAACAGATCTATAATAATCTCCCATTCTTATATCCAAATATTCACCAAACTGCAGAGCAATGGAAAAACGATTTAATGGCTGCCTGTAAGGATTATCTCTTGTCGTTAACCTGAAATTGGTTTTGATCTTTCCATATTCAACTGATACTTGAGCATTACCTCTGATTTCACCTACATTCAAATAATTTTCACCAACATATTCATTTGAATATCTTGCCGAAATATCACCTCTGTAATCAACATTTCCAGGAATTGCCAATCCACCCCGCACTGTAAATGTCCATGATAAAGGATTAACCGGTGTTCCATCCATCTTTGACATTGATATCCGCACTGTATGAACCCCCTTTTTTATACGGTTGGGTATATAGGTAACAATGCCTCCACTTATCTCTGCATTTGCAGTTATATCTTTTTCATCCACAACTAAACGGATGCTGGATGAGTCCACGTCTGGTATGTTAAACAAACTTACAGCAATGACTGCATCTTTAGAATTTATCTCAGCCTCAGGTTCAGGAGATAATATTAATATTTCAGCTGCAACAGATTCTTGGTGAAATATTGGTTCTACAACTTCAATAATTTTTTCAGAGAGAATCATGGGTAGCACAACAAGTACATGCGGCTGCTCTAATGGATCTCCTTCGGGGAATGCCAGCATACCTCCATCCGACATTTTGAATATAAAACAATATTCTATTCCTTTTTCAGAAAGAGCACTACCATCAATTCTCATCTCCCATGAAGCTTGAAGTCTCTGCAGATGCATCTCCTGAAAACTTAAATTACCCTTTGTTCGATAATACCCTTTCGCTTCAACGACAGAATTGTCAGAAATGAGTGTCACAGAAAGAATCAGGTCTTTTCCCGTTCGCACTTCGACTGGCGGTTCATGAAAAAGATATGAACCGTTAAATGCAAAAAGATTGGAGAACAGTATTAGTGCAGTTATATGAATCCGTTTCAAGATTTAACTCATGATAATTTATGAAACGGCAGATGATTTATTGAATATCAATCAATAGAGTTTTTATTTCCCCATCAGGGCCTTCCAATTCGATCTCAATCTGATTAGTAGGTGTATCGCCTTCATCAGGATCTACAGGAATATTATCCGGGTTTGTTTCGGATGTTTCCACACTGCCATCAGGTGTAGATGTACCAGTTGTGCCGGCACCTACATTGGATGATTCACCACTGATCAGATTTGTCAGATTTACCAAACCCTCTAACCCAATAAGTATATCTCCGGTCACCGGATCTGAAATCATCCAGAAGTCTGTCCCTTTGACTGATGCTACTGATGTAGGACTTTTTAATACAAAGGTACCCATTTGTTGATTACTGAGTATTGCTCTTAACGTACCAAATTCAATGTTTACCTCTTTAGAAATAGATCCTACAGTTCTAGATCCTTTTAATATAATTTCAGTATTCTCTTTTATTTTTAATAATGATTTGTCATCAATATAGATCAAGGCTGCAAAACCATTTTTGCCTGTAATGATGCGATCACCATCAGATAAAATAGTCCCGGGTTTTAATGCAGATAAACCACTGCTTCCCGACTGTTCAATATCTACCGTTCCAGACACTTTAATGGTAACCGCAATTTTAACAGCGCTTTCTAATGGGGAAAGCCATAGAAAAATTAGTGAAAAACTCATTATAATTTTTATTGAATTCATCACTCTTCCACTGAAAGATTTATAATTGAAGCATTTTGATTAATGATCTGATTGATCAAATACATTATATCAGATTCCGATGCAGCATCACCATTTATCGCAATATTACCTGTAGGAGTAAATCCTTCTAAAACTCCACCCGCACCAAACAATGAGTTGAATTGATCAGAAGATAATGCCTGCCCAAGCACCTGTAAAACAGGATTTACACCTGCAGGGACTGGATTTGCTCCACTGATGTCACCAATTTTAAAGGCAAATACAGGTGAAAGAATTTCTTGTTCTCCAACAGTTGTTGGTAATGTGGCTCTAACTTGCCATACGTAAATTTTGTTATGCTCTAATAAACGAGCATTGGAAACCGGATATTGATAACTGGTTACATTCCCGACATATTCCCAACCGGTTGATTGATCAAAAGGCAACATTGTTTGATCTTCAATTGCTTCATTAATGGATGAATGAATGCCACGTTCATATTCAGCGATTCTGATCTCAGCTTCGCATTGTGAACAGAATTGCGGATACCATATGAACAAAGGGTATGTATTATAAATTTCAGTCAATGATGTATCTTCAAGTGCTCCGCCAGGTGATTCCAAACTGATATAAGAAGGTGATTCAACCATAAGATTGATATTTTCAGAATCCGTAAGAGTTAGATCATCTTCAGAAGAGCCGCTATAAACTTGAACTTCAAAAGTATAGGCTCCATCTGCTAACCTGCCAGTAGTTATAACTGAACTTAAAATTTCGTCAAATTGCGAGGAAGTAATCATATCATTAATACTTATACTCAAAGGAACTGTATTCCCCGAAACATCTATTAAATGTGTTGTGGTTGTTGACATATCCTGATTATCCAAAATAATACCTGCATTCATTTGGAAAGGAGCTGTCTCCAATTCAACGATTGTAATTTCCGAATCAATACCCAGTGCGGGAGAAATCATGGATGCATTAAATACAATTTTCGAATACACAGGATAACTGCTTGAGTGCAGTCGAAAGCGGAATAATTGAAAATTGGAAGCACCTGTCTGAAGGTCGAAACTGCTAATATAATAAGTTGCATATTCAGTAAAACCCGGCTCTGGTTCCAATGTGGTAGATTGAGCCTGGAGTTTTTGGCCTGAGAACATAATTGTTAACAGGCAGCAAATTGTTATTTGATGTGTCTTCATCATAACCTCTACAAACAATTTACCTGATTTATAGACGACAACCCAAATTATTTCAGAGCTTAATTGATTTATATCACAAACAAAAAACCCTCCAACAAAGGAGGGTTTTTGAAAAATTCCCGGCAACGACCTACTCTCCCACGCTAGTCTCCCGCGCAGTACCATCGGCGCAACAGGGCTTAACTGCCGTGTTCGAAATGGGAACGGGTGTTGCCCCTGTGCTATAATCACCGGAAAATCTGTAAAAATCTATGGGAAATTGACGGGTTGTTTCATAACGATAAAAGTTTGGTAAAGCCGTTCGGCTTATTAGTACTGCTCAGCTAAAACCATTACTGGCCTTACACCTACAGCCTATCAACGTCGTAGTCTACAACGAGCCTTATTACCTTATGGTAGAGATATCTTATCTTGGGATCGGTTTCGCGCTTATATGCTTTCAGCGCTTATCCGGACCGAACATAGCTACCCAGCCGTGCTCCTGATGGAACAACTGGTACACCAGAGGTTCGTCCACTTCGGTCCTCTCGTACTAGAAGCAGATTCCCTCAAATATCTTGCGCCCACGGCGGATAGAGACCGAACTGTCTCACGACGTTCTAAACCCAGCTCA
>CAZORD010000033.1:0-14496 GCA_964582455.1 uncultured bacterium
CTAAATAGGGATTATATGAGTTAATGGGTTTACAGCTTTGCAAAGCAAAAACTAATCCAATTATTGATAAGAAATAATACCTTCTGTTCATATTATCTGATTTAAATAATTGCTAACAATGCTCCTGTGATTAAACCGATTGTGTATTTTTTCATTTCGCACTCCTTTGTTACATATGAATGTAAGTACATTTATGGGGAAACAAAAAACCCCACGAATGTGGGGCTCTAGCTTAAATCCTATCCCTTTGAGGGTTAATTATCACCTTTTTTATTCTGCTTGGAAGCAATAGCAACGATTATAACAATCATTACTACAACCACTCCTCCAATCACTGCACTATTCATTTTATTCTCCTTTGCTTAAATCCTTTGGGTGGGGGTTATTTCAACAGCACCATCTTCTTGGTTTGTTCTTTTATATTTCCATAATTATCTAAAAATACTTTTTAAAATCTATATTCAATTCATCAAACACTTTCAATGCTTCTGATTGTAATACTCCGCCAATAATTTCAGGTACTTCTCCAAAGAATGGTTTAATATTAACTAAATGTTTATCTTGTAAAATATCCCATCTTGAAAATCCACCCATATATTTAGAAAATATACCAAAAACTACTTTTTTTATTTTTAATTCTCTTATCATAAACGAACACATAGGACAGGGTTCACAATTAGAATATAATGTGCATTCAGATAAATCTGTTGTTCCTAGTATATCATGGGCCTTATTAAGAACTAATATTTCAGCATGTTGATTTACCTGTACGCTCGCTTTGTTTAAAGATTCTGCAATAACATCATTATTTTTTGTAATCAAGGCCCCAAAAGGTCCATCATTATTGTCTAATGATTTTTTCGACAATTCAATACATCTTTTTATAAATGTTTCTTTACTCATTATCTTTTTTTACTTTTTCATTTAATCAGTACTTGACACATACACTGGGTCCGAAGATTCATTAACAACATTTACTTCTTGTACTGAATCAGTATTAGCAACCAAATCATTTCTAACTGAATGTTAATTTTTACATCCTGAATCTAAACGCATTTTTAGAAACAAAAAACCCCGCTAATGCGGGGCTCTTGCTAAAATCTTATCTCTTTGGATAGGGGTTAATCCAGAGGTGTTTATTGTTTTTTGATGGCGTGTTGTTCTATAAGATTGACTACCGCAGTCGAGACTTTTAAATAATCATCTTGGATAAGCCAGTGACCTGCATCTAATTCAATAAATTGATATTTCCCTTTCATATATTTTCCTGTCATTTCAGCGCCTCGTCTTCCAAGTGCCATATCTTTATTACCCCAAATTAATTGACTTGGAGTATATATATTACCCAATTCATTGATTTTTTTGTCATTTGATTTCGAGCCAATATTCGCCCTATACCAATTCAATGATGCTTTCAATGCGCCAGCTCCTTTAAAAACGTGTAGATAGGCATCTATTTGTTCTTCTGAACTTTTATTCCATATTTTTTTTAGATTTTTATAATCACTCATTGAAAAATAAAACTCTGGTATAAATGGCAATTTAAAGAAACTGATGTAGCGACTTTTCTTCTTTTGGTCATCATCTGACCGCAGTGCTTGACCAAATGCACTTAAATGAGGCACAGACATTGCTGTCCAGGTTATGATTCGCTCAGGCTTATCATATGTACTTGCCCAACCAATAGACGCACCCCAATCATGCCCTATTAAATGGAATTGTTCGAATTCAAATGAATCAGCAATAGCGAAAACATCTTGCACTATTTTTTCAATTTTATATTCATTTATATTATTAGGTCTTGCTTGTGGACTATAACCTCTTTGGTCTGGTGCTACCACTCTAAAACCTTTATCAGATAATAATCCCATTAAATCAACCCACATGTGCGAAGTCTCAGGCCATCCATGCAGCAGTATTATGCCATCTCCATTATTGGATAATCCTGATGTTCGACATTTAAAAATTAACTTACCAACATTTATTTCCACTATAGATACTTCTTTTCCCAAAATTAACCCAATAGATAATAAAAGTGTTAAAATACGCTTAATCATTTACAAATCTACCCATCATCTCACAAACTAAAAACCCCGTTCCATTAAGGTGAAAGAGTGCGGGGTTTTTAATAATAAAAGAAGAAAATTATTCTTCTGTTAAAACGATGGCCTTACATCCGGATTTGTCCCATTCTTCCGATGACCAAGTAAACGTAATCTCGGCACTTTCATCCATGATCGACACTTCTCCGCAAAATGTCTTTTCAACCGTTTCGCCATTTTCTTTTCCATCAAAAGAGATCACTTCACAATACCCATCATCATTCAGAAAATATACAAATGTATATTCATCCGCTATTTCGCAATCGCCATTTTCGTTGATCACACCATCTTTATCAGCGCACATTTCCTGGAATTCAGCTTCATTATATCCTTTTGCTTCAAAATCCGTCCATAATAATACAATTTCTTCACTCCTGATTGCGTCTGATTCTTCATAGGTCACGGATCCATTATAATCTACTGTTTCGCCACCACCGCTGCAGTCACTGTTATCATAGGATGTGACAGACGTGTACGTCCAGGATCCAACAAGGTCGTCATTATTGACAGTCCGGGCTAGAATGTCCTGCACCCATTGTGGTGAGTCTTCAACTTTTTTATCTTCACATCCTATTATCAAAAGGATGGTCATCATAAAAATTAGATTTATCTTTATTATATTTTCCATTGCTGCAAGTAGTGATTTTACACCTGAATTGCACGAAATTCTATAGCGAATGTTGCTGGAAACAAGCACAAAAATTGTCCGTTTTACAAAACTTCCGCATCCAATCCAAAAACGACTTAAAAAATTTGTTTACTCGTCGACAAAACGTTTGTATGCAATACAAATAAACACTATCAGCATGTACATACAACCCCATTTTACCGACGATAGTTGTGGACAAATTGTGGAAAAGTCCAATTTTTAAATTATTTCTCGAGGATAAATGAACTTTTTACACTTTTGTTCTTGACGGTATATATGACCGAGAATATATTTGTGATGCCAACCCAAGTTACTTTTTCACTTTTTGTCTGCCAGCCTGCTTTTTTTCAATTGAATTGTTAATACCACATACCTATAGGAAAAGCAAATGGCTGAAGCTATGGAACTTGACTTGACCCAACCAACAAAGGGTCAGCAGGAAATTACGCCGGAAATACTGGACACTGTCCTTGAAATTCAACAAGAGACCAATGGTCAGTTTGATGACGAAACAGTTCCGGAAAAATACCGTGTAGAAAATTATTACACCGATGACACTCTGGGTGCAGATGTGCTTAAGAACAAGTACCTGGCACCTTGGGAAACACATCCGTGGCAAATATGGAAGCGCCAGGCCCAGGCTATGGCATCCGTCGAAAAGACAAAAAGAGCCCAGGAAAAATGGGAAGAAAAATTCTTTTCAGTCCTGGAAGATTTTAAATTTGTCCCTGGAGGACGCATCATGCACGGTGCCGGCCGGGAAGATATAACCACCACCCTCAATAATTGCTACGTCGTGGCTGTAAAAGAAGATTCCATCAAGGCTATCTACGACACCATCATCAACGAAGCACTCACTTATAAATACGGCGGCGGCTGCGGACATGACCTCTCTTCCCTGCGCCCTGCGGGCGATGCTATTCACGGTACCGGTGGAGAATCATGCGGGCCTACGGGTTTCATGAACCTTTTTTCAGAAAATACCAATACCATAGCCCAGCATGGCCGTCGGGGGGCAAATATGCAAACACTGCGCATTGATCATCCTGATATTGAAAAATTTGTCGAGATCAAAACAGGTAACGTGGATATGGTCAAGTATTCAAACATCTCTGTACTGATCACCCATGGATTCATGGACGCTGTGGAAAAGGACAAGGATTTTGACCTTAAATATGAAGATAAAGTTTATAAAACAATTAAAGCCAAGGATCTCTGGAACAGGATCATTGAACACGCCCATGCCAGCGCAGAGCCTGGTTTATTGTTTTGGGATACAATGAAGGATTATCACAATGCTGAATACTGCAGCCCGCTCGTATCTACAAATCCCTGCGCTGAACAACCACTGCCCGATGGCGGTTGTTGTAACCTGGGTGCAGTGAACCTGGAACGCTTTGTGGATGAAAACGGCAATTTCATGATTGATGAATTCAAGGAAACGGTCGCTGTAAGCACACGCTTTTTGGATAATGTGGTGGACTATAACATGGACCGCCATGCCCTGGAAGCACAGAAAAATAATGCAACCAATGATCGGCGTGTCGGCCTTGGGATCCTTGGTTTGGGCGACATGCTCTTACGCATGGGAATTAAGTATGACAGCGAAGATGCCCTGCAAACCATTGAACAGATCATGAAGATTTTTAGAGATAAAGCATATGAAACAAGTACAGAACTGGCTGGGGAAAAGGGATCATTTCCCAACTTCGACTGGAAAGGATTCAGCAAAAGTAAATTCATCAAAAACCTACCCAAAGCTATCCGCGATAAGATCCGTACCCAAGGCATACGCAATTCTACGCTTACCACCGTAGCTCCCACAGGCAGCGGAGCCATCGTCTCCCGGGTAACATCTGGTGTTGAACCCATTTTTGCCACCTCTTACAAGCGCCGTGTGAAAAAGAACGACGACTATGGCCGTACTTTCGATGAATATAAAGTCTACCACCCGGTCATCGGCCAACTTTTCGGGGATGATGTGGATCTCCCGGATTACGTAGTGACTTCCCACAATATTGACCCTTATTTTCGGGTGAAAATGCAGGGTGTCATTCAAAACTATATCGATAGTTCCATTTCCTCTACCGTGAACCTGGCGACAGATATTACGGTGAAAACCATTGCCGATATTTACATGACAGCCTATAAAGCTGGTCTGAAAGGCATCACAGTTTACCGCGAAGGCTGCCGTGAAGGAATTCTGTTGACTGAACAGCCTGAAGATCAATCAGTAGTAGCGGAAGCACAGCCAATTTCGGCTGAATCATATAACGACGCACCTGTAACAGCAAGAAAAGCACCGCGCTCACGACCCATGATGACGACAGGTGCCACGCGCCGCATCCGCACGGGGGAAGGATCTTTATACATAACTATTAATGAAGATGAAAATGGACTTTGTGAAATCTTCACAACAATAGGTAAAGCAGGCGGAAACGCCGCAGCCCAGTCCGAAGCTATTAGCCGGTTGATCTCATTGGCATTGCGGTCCGGGATCGATCCCTATGCTATTGTAAAACAATTAAAAGGTATCAGCGGTCCTAACCCAACCTGGGAAGACGGCCGGCTGATCTTATCAACCCCTGATGCCATCGGCAAAGCACTTGATGATTATCTCAAACAGCGTGAATCAAATGGCGGAGATGAACAACATGTGCATTTCACTATGGCTACAGCTACGGAAACAGTAAACAAAAATGTTGCAGACTATACAACCAAAAACCTGGTCACATGCCCTGATTGCGGTAGCACTGTACAGCACCAGAGTGGATGTGTGACTTGTCCCAGTTGCGGCTTTTCTAAATGTGATTAATATATAAAAATCCTAAACCAAATAAAAAAGCCCCGAATTTCTTTGGGGCTTTTTTATTTCATTGTGCTGGAAAAAATTAGAATTCCATCAATTCTTTTTCTTTATGCTCCATCATATCATTCAAATTTTTGATATGCTGATCTGTCAAATCCTGAATGTCTTGTTCTGCCCGTTTAATCTCATCTTCTGAAATATGGCCTTCACCCTGAACCATTTTAATTTGATGATTAGCATCTTTACGTACGTTTCGTATTGATACACGGCCGTCTTCTACTAATTGATGCACTACCTTAATAAGATCTCTACGACGTTCTTCAGATAAAGGCGGGATAGGGATCAAGATCACTTCACCATTATTATTAGGAGTAAGGCCTAAATTACTTTCCATAATGGCTCGCTCTACATCTGCCATAATAGTTTTATCAAAGGGTTGCACTGTAATTAATCGTGCTTCAGGTATAGAAATATTTGACATCTGTTTTAATGGTGTTTTCGTACCATAATAATCGATGGTCAAATTTTCAACTAATTCCGGGTTGGCTCGTCCGGTACGCACAGCACCCAGTTCCATGCGTGTATGTTCTACTGCTTGGTCCATACGGTGCTTTGCATCATCATGAATATTTTTAATCATAACTATTCCGTTACTATTGTACCTATTTTTTTACCATGCAGCATGTTAACCATGGCCCCGGGCTCATGCATATTCAAAACCCGGATCGGTAAGTTATTTTCTTTACATAAGGTAAATGCTGTTAAATCCATGACGCGCAATTTACGATCTAACACTTCCTGAAACGTAATCGTTTCAAACTTTACAGCGTCAGGATGATTAATAGGATCTTTATCAAAAACGCCATCTACCTTGGTAGCTTTAATCACAGCTTCAGCTCCGAGTTCTGTAGCCCGCAGGACAGCGGCTGTATCAGTAGTAAAATATGGATTTCCAGTGCCACCCGCAACGATAACAATACGGCCTTTATCCAAATGACGTAAAGCCCGGCGGCGTATATAGGGTTCGGCTATCTGTGCAATATCTATAGCCGATAAGGTGCGAGTTTCCATACCACTATGCTCCAAGGCATCTTGTAGGCTGATAGCATTCATCACAGTAGCCAGCATGCCTAAGTAATCACCCGTTACACGATCCATGCCTTTTGCAGCTGCTTCCATACCGCGAAAAATATTCCCGGCACCTATAACAAGCACAATGCTGACACCAAGATCATGGACAGATTTTATTTCATGCGCCAGGTCTAGCGCCTTCTTTGGATCAATACCAAAACCACTATCCCCAGCTAAAGCTTCTCCGCTGAATTTCAGCAAGACGCGCCGGTAAAGCGGGTTTGTCATATGGTTAGTTAAGCTTGGCCGTTGCTGGTAATGTTAGATTCACCTACGGCGTAACGTATATAACGGCCTATGGTGATATTTTCGCCAAGAGTCGCGACTGCTTCGGTGACAAGGTCACCGACGTGTTTTTCAGGATCCTTGATGAATGGTTGTTCAACAAGACAAATTTCCTGGTAATATTTTTGTATCCGGCCATCAACGATTTTTTTAATTATATTGTCGGGTTTTCCGGATTCTTTAGCCTGGGCAATGAATATTTCTTTTTCTTTTTCCACCAATTCAGCTGGAACATCATCTTGTGCTACTGCAACAGGATTCGTCGCTGCGATTTGCATGGCTAAATTGTGGGCTAATTCCTTGATACTGTCTGTCTTGGCGACAAAATCTGTTTCGCAGTTCACCTCAACCAGAACACCTAAACGGCCGCCATGATGAATATAGGAATATACAATTCCTTCTTTTGCTTCTCTGGCACCCTTCTTTTCAGCTTTAGCGATACCCGATTTGCGGAGGTAATCCACTGCTTTTTCCATATCACCTTTTGAGTCAACCAGGGCCTTCTTACAATCCATCATTCCGGCGCCGGTTTTTTCGCGTAATTCTTTTACAATTTGAGCACTTATACTCATTATACTTTTGTTTCCTCCATTGTTTCTGATGTTTCTTCGTTTTTTTCTTCCACAGTTTTTTCATCAGATGCAACTTCTGTTGACTTTTCGTCTACTACTGCTTCTTTTGTTGCTTCTGTTGCTTCTGTTACTTCTAAAGTTTCAGACCCCTGTTCGTCTTCTTTGATATCATCAGCTGCAGACACTTTTTCTACTTTTTCCAGGGGTTGTTCATTTGCAGAACTGGCTTCTTCTTCCGCTATTTTTTCTTTATTAGTAGCTGTAAGAATCTCATCGGATAATGCAGCAATAATTAGTTGAATTGTGCGGATGGAATCATCATTTGCAGGTATGGGATAATCCACAGAATTAGGATTTGTATTTGTATCCACGATACCGATGACCGGGATTTCCAATAGCCTTGCTTCACGGACTGCAGTGATTTCATGATAGGCATCCACAATAATAACCGCATCCGGTAAGCGTTTCATATCTTTAATACCGCGGTGCTGGTCAGCCAGTTTAATGCGCTCACGATTGAGCATCTGGATTTCTTTTTTGGTCAGGTCTTCATAAATATTTGAACCTTCTTTTTCCAACAGCTGCAGGCGCTTAATACTTTTCTTAATTGTTGAAAAGTTTGTGAGTGTACCGCCCAGCCAGCGTTCTACTACATAAAACATACCACAACGGTCAGCTTCCTGCTGGATAATATCGCGGGCTTGTTTTTTGGTTCCGACAAAGAGTATTTCGCCATTATTGCGGGCAACATCGCTTACAAAATGCAGGGCTTTTTCCAGTTTCTGGATAGTTTCATCCAGGTTGATAATATGAATACCATTTTTCTCCATGAGAATATATGGAGCATATTCCGGGTGCCATTTACGGGTTATATGCCCAAAATGGGCACCTGTACTTAGTAGATTCTCAAAATTAACTTCAGCCATATTTCCTTACCGTTTGGAAAATTGAAAACGTTTACGGGCACCGGGCTGACCGTATTTCTTACGCTCAACTTTCCGGGCGTCCCGTGTTAAAAAACCAGCAGATTTAAGAGCAGGACGATGACTACTATCTACTTCAAGCAAAGCCCTGGCAATACCCAGGCGAATCGCGCCGGCCTGGCCTGTTAGACCACCGCCATTTACATTGACGCTAATATCATAACTTTTCAAAGCTTCTATTGTTTCCAAAGGTTGGGCCACAACAGTCGCCAGCGAATCGCGGCAAAGGTAATCCTTATAATCCTTGCCATTGACTTGAATAGTTCCTTTGCCGGGAATCATAATTACCCTGGCAATTGAAGACTTTCTTCGTCCTGTTCCTTTATATACTGCTTTTGACATATTAAATATCCAGTTGTTTTGGTTCTTGTGCGGTATGGGGATGTTCACTTCCGACATAGATCCGTAAATGTTTTAAAATTTGACGGCCCAATTTATTCTTAGGCAGCATCCCTTTAACTGCATTTTCAATGATACGCTCTGGATGGGTCCTGCGCATATGATCAAAATCTATGAATGTGGTTCCGCCGGGATAACCAGAATGACGGAAATAAATTTTATTCTTTTCCTTATTACCTGTCACTTTCACTTTTTCAGCATTAATTACCACGACACAATCACCCATATCCATATTGGGACTGAAATCGGGTTTATGTTTACCCCTTAGAATTTGGGCTACTTCACTTGCAAAACGACCCAGGATCTTGCCATCGGCATCTGCAACAAACCAGTGTTTTTGTATTTCTGATTCTTTTATTGTTTTTGTAATCATAATCAATTATTTCGTTAGGTATACAGCCCCGAAAATTAGTTATTTAGATATTATTCTGGCAAACACTATTTATATAAGAAAAAGACGGATTAAATAGAGGCAATATTGCCCTTCACGATAGTATACTTTACCTTACCCTTCAAAGACTTCCCAACAAAAGGAGAATTAACAGATTTAGATTGAATATCTGCTTTTGTGAATTCCCACCTTTCATTGGGATTAAAAATTACTAATTCAGCTAATTGACCTTCCGCAAATAAGTCTGTTTCGAAACCCATTACCTTGCGTGGATTCACTGTTAAGGCTTGAATGACAGGCAAAAGATTCATCTTTTCTTCTTGCACCAGTACTTTCAATACGGCACCCAAACAACTTTCCAGTCCGATCATACCAAATGCAGCCATGTCGAATGTGGTTTCTTTATCTTCAATCGTATGCGGAGCATGATCAGTAGCAATACAGTCGATCGTTCCATTCTTTAGTCCCTCTACCAATGCTTTTTTATCCATTTTGCTGCGGATAGGTGGCGCTACTTTTAAGTGCGTATCAAATGTTCCCAGATCCTCATCTGTGAAAAAAAGATGATGGGGCGCCACTTCCGCGCTAACATTTTCATGCTCTTTTTTCATTTCTGCTACAAGATCAACAGACTGTTTTGTACTCATATGTGGAACATGAATCTTGGCTCCGGTCAGTTTGGCTAATTCCAGGTCACGGTGAACCATGACTCCTTCTGCCTCAACCGGGTTGCCGGTTAAACCCAATTTCGTGGACATTTTACCTTCGTTCATCACACCATCGCTTCTCAAACACACATCTTCCGCATGATTGATGACAGATTTATCCAGCATTCCACCGTATTCAAGTACCCTCCGCATGACACCGCCATCCATAATAGGAATACCATCATCACTGAATGCTGCTGCTCCTTCTTTTGCCATGCCGCCCATTTCAGTCAATTCCTTACCCATTTGTCCTTTAGTAGCTGCACCAATAGGATGAATATAGATGGGGCATTCAGCTCCTTTTTCAGCAATGAAGCGTACTGATTCTGGTGAATCAATTGGCGGATCAGTATTGGGCATGGTACATACTCTCGTGAATCCTCCAGCTAAAGCGGCCTGTGATCCAGTCTGAAGCGTTTCCTTGTCTTCACGTCCAGGCTCGCGAAAATGAACATGCAGATCACAGAATCCGTGTGTGATGACCATTCCTTTACAATCAATGACATCCGCATCCTTTGTATTGACTTTACCTATATTTGCAATTTTTCCATGCACAAGAAGTACATCACTTTTATATTCTTTCTCATTTACAGGGTCAAGAAGGGTGCCGCCTTTTAATAGTGTTTGTTTTGATAATTTTTTCACGTTCATGATTCGGCCTTTCCGCCTAAAAGTAAGAATAAGATAGCCATCCTCGAAGCGACACCATTTAAGACTTGATCCAGAATGATGGCTTGATCACTATCTGCGACAGCACTTTCGATTTCTACACCGCGATTCATAGGTCCCGGATGCATGATTACAACTTCTTTTTTATGCTCCGCCAATCGTTCTGTTGTAATACCAAACAACGAGCGGTATTCCCGAATCGATGGAAATAAACTAACACCCATCCGCTCCATCTGGATCCGCAGTACATTCAACGCATCCGCCCATGCGATCACTTCATCAATATTATGATTCACTGCCACACCCAATTCTTCAATATGCGGCGGTATCAACGTGGCCGGTCCGCACAATGTCACTTCTGCGCCCATGGTAATGAGTCCGTGAATATTGCTTAATGCCACGCGGCTGTGGGAAATATCACCAATGATCCCCACTTTGAGCCCTTTTAGGTAACCGAACTTTTCCTGCAAACTGGTCATATCGAGAATCGCTTGAGTAGGATGTTCATGGGTGCCATCGCCGGCATTGATGACCACAGCATCCACATATTCAGTTAACCTTAACGGCGCACCCGGTGTGGGATGGCGCATAACGCAGGCATCAATTTTCATGGCTTCGATATTTTGCACAGTATCCTTAAAACTCTCCCCTTTTTTCAAACTGGAGGTCGAAGCTGAAAAATTGATCGTATCCGCGCTTAATCTTTTCTGGGCCAATTCAAAACTGATGCGGGTACGAGTTGAATTCTCAAAGAATAGATTCACAATGGTTTGACCCTGCAGTGACGGCACTTTCTTAATGGGTCGGTCCAACACTTCCCGAAATGTGAAGGCAGTTTCGATAATAGTCTGGATATCTTCGGCAGGATACCCTTCCAAGCCCAATAGATGGCGATGGGTTAAGCTCATGCGTCCTCCTGGTACGACATCAGCACAACTGCATCTTTGCCGTCAATTTCTTGCACTAATACATTTACGTGTTCGCCTTCATTGGTGGGAATATTCTTACCTACATAATCCGCTTTGATTGGCATTTCACGATGTCCGCGATCCACCAACGCTGCTAACTGGATCTTTTGCGGCCGCCCAAAGGCCATGAGCGCTTCCATAGCCGAACGAATCGTGCGGCCGGTATAGAGTACATCATCTATCAAAACCACGATCTTGTCATCCAGGGAAAAATCGATATGCGTTCCTTTGATTTGCGGCACGACCAGGCGTTCGCGAAAATCATCGCGGTGAAACGTGATATCCAGTGCGCCTAATTGGAGTTCAATTCCTGTGTGTTCGTTGATCAGTGCATGAATCCGTTCAGCGATGGGCTCTCCTCGTGTTCGAATGCCGATGAGCACCACATCTTCTGCCCCGCCGTTCTTTTCTACGATCTCATGGGCAATGCGGGTGATTTGGCGGCCTATGGCAGCTGAGTCTTCAATCAATGTTTGTTTTGCTTCCACTATAACTCCTGTCTATAAAAAAACCCCCGGGCAGCTGCTATTCCGCGTTTGCGGAGTCGCTGAACGGAGGTCCATGCGCTGCCCTTCTCGCCCTCACCGGAGCGTTTTAAAGGGTCAATTCATTGATAAATTTAACATATTTGTTGCAATCAAAACAAATTATGTCTAATTGACAAAAAATGAATTGTCATTGCGAACAAGGTGAGGAATCTACATTTTGGAAATAAGTCGAATACTTTATGTAATAATAGAAGAGAACGTAGATCCCTCGGGTTTCAACCTTTGGGATGAAGCTTGAATTTTTTCCAAATGGATATGATCTCATCTGCAATTACTTTCACATTGTCAAATTTTTCTACATCAAGTTCAACAGGATTAGAACGATTTCTGAACCACGTCATTTGGCGTTTGGCGTATTGACGTGTACGTACAATTATCTCCTCCTCCACTTCTGCTAACGAGTATTCACCACGTAAATGCTGGCCGATCTGGCGGTAGCCGATGGAATCCAAGGCATGGGCTTCTGCAACTGAATATTTGTCCCGAAGTATTTTTGTTTCTTCGATCCAGCCATTGGCCAGCATTTTTTGCGTCCGGCTGCGGATACGTTTTTCCAAAGTATCTTTATCAATGGAAAGTAAAATGACGCAAAATGCATGGTTGAGTACCTGCTCGCCATGGCGAGGTTGAATGGATGGTTGATTTGCATATAGTACTGAAGGAGGTTTACCGGTGAGTTCGTATATCTCCAATGCCCGCACCAGGCGCTTTTTATTATTTATGTGTACAATTTCAGCATAATCCGGATCGATCTCTTCCAGTTTATTAAATGATGCTTCTGGATCTTGGTCATAATCAGAATTGAGCCGCGCACGTATTTCCAAGTCTGATGCGCTGCCTTCAAAAATGCCTTTGGTTAGCGCTTCCAAATACAATCCAGCGCCACCACAAAGGATGGGGTTCTTACCTCTATCACTAATATCATGAATACACTCTTCAACCAAATGGGCGTATCCCCCGGCAGAAACAAGTTCGTTTGGCTCCCGAACAGCAACCAGATGGTGAGGGATCAATTCCATTTCTTCTTTTGAGGGCTGGGCGGTACCAATATCCAATCCTTTATAGATCTGCCGTGAATCCAATCCGATAATCTCACCATTGACCTGCTGTGCTAAAGTGATGGCGACAGCCGTTTTGCCCACAGCTGTGGGGCCGATGATGGCTAAAATTGGTTTTTCATACGTCATATTATAGACTTAAAATATTAGCTATCCAGCGGACTTTTAACCGCCAAGGGTCCTTTTTGCATAACATGGGTATAAATCATGGTTGTGCGAACATCTTTATGACCAAGCAATTCCTGCACTGATCGAATATCATAACCATGCTCAAGTAAATGAGTGGCAAATGAATGACGAAACGTATGGCAGCCAGCATGTTTATGGATACCTGCTTTATTCACCGCCTTTTTCACCGCTCGCTGGATATTAGATTCATGGACGTGATGTCGGCGGATGATGCCTGTCATAGGATCTTTGCTTAATGATTTCCCCGGAAATATAAAATACCAGCCCAATTCTTTGCCCACATCCGGATATTTTTTTTCTATTGAAAATGGTATAAATACACCGGGGACATTCTCTTTTTGATCCAATTCATGGAGATAAGCCACCTTATCCATCTGGTGTTTGAGCAATTCCCTTAATGAATCCGGTAGCATGGTCACTCGATCTTGCTCGCCCTTACCATCTCTGACCACGATCAGGTTTTGGTCAAAATCGATATCCTTTATTCGTACGTTTAAGCATTCGGAAATGCGCATCCCCGTGCCATACAATAATTTGACGACTAATGCATTTCTTCCTTCTAACTGTGCAATGACCCTTTTGGCCTCTTCCTGCGAAAATACAGTTGGCACTTTTCTCGATCGTTTAGCAATCACGTATTCTTTTGGGTCACCTATATCTTTTTTGAGTACGTGCTTATACAAAAATAGAACTGCATTCCTCGCCAGGTTTTGAGTGGATGCGGATACGTTTTTATCCTTGGCCAAATACGTTAAATAAGAATTTAGGTTTTCCCCATCCATTTTTTCCGGGTGAGTTTTATTATGAAAAAGTATATAGTGTTTTATCCAGTGTTTATATGTTTTTTCGGTTCGATGGCTGTAGTGCCTTAATCGAATTTTATCGCTGACTTGGTCTAATAATTTTGACATGGATTATTAATGGTATAATTTCTAATATTGGAGTGGAATTTAACATATGGACGATTTATTACAAATACAGTATAACACGCTATCTTCGAGCACTATGTTGCATATTTGCTGTATAGTAAGTAGTT
>CAZORD010000034.1:0-13751 GCA_964582455.1 uncultured bacterium
TTCGTAATGATCAAGTCGCTGGTTCGAGTCCAGTCACCGGCTCAAAGTTGACTTTGTTAGTAATATTGAGAGGTTCCCTGCCCGCCGTAGGAGCAAAGGCGGGGATCCCGCTCAGTGGCTCACTTTTTATTATATTTATTAAATGGTAATTTGTCATATAAATGAAATTCCAAAACAGGATTCAGGTATATGAAACCTGCCAACTAACGTATTGCTTTTGTATAAAAGGTTAAGGAGTGATTAGAGAAACTTTTCCGATTGGAATTCTGATAGATCATATTACAGTAATTATGATCAAGAATACTTAAGCCAGCTTTTTCCAGGTCAGCAGCTAGGGAATCGTAGGTATAGCGTCGTAAATGGACATTTTGAAAATTGCCGCGGACCAGATTATACATGTTTTCAAACACGGCAGCATCACCACGAACTCGTTCCTGGGGTACACAAATTACCAAAATGCCATCTTTCTCTAGCAGAGTAATAATGTCTTTGAGAAATGGAACCGGATTTTCTACATGCTCCAAGACATGCATGAGTGTAATGGCAGAATACCGTTGACCGTGCTCTTTGTAGAATCCATTGTGTATGTGATGAAATTTAATTGGATCAAATAACTTGTTGTTTCGCCTAATGGACGACAGGCTTATATCCGCACCTTCCACCCGCTCAGCACCGAATTGTTCAGATAAATAACGAGTGAAATAACCCGTACTACAGCCAAGATCCAATATCATTCCACCGTTCATATTGTTAACCAGGTAATCTTTGGCATGATCCATTTCCCATTGCTTAAACCGAAAAATCTTGCGCCCGATATTAGCCTTCAAGCTGACCAATAATTGATAGGGAAGGTTATATATTTGTTGCGGTTTTTGTTGGGTTTGGGAAGGCATCAAAAAGTTGAAAAATGCTGATGATTATGCTGAGGCAAACTAACTACTCTACGGTGAGTAAATCTACTTCAAAAAACAGTGTCGAATTTGGCGGGATATCACCCATTTCCTGATCACCATAGCCCATTTCCGGTGGAACGATAAGCTTCCGTTTTTCGCCCACTCTCATTCCGATTAAACCCTGATCCCAGCCGGCAATAACTTGGTTTACGCCCAGTGTAAAGCGTAAGGAATCCCGTCCCGGTTTTAATGAGGAATCAAAAACAGTACCATCTTCCAGGGTTCCTGTATAATTCACTGTGATGATGCTGTATTCTTCTGCGGCTGGGCCATTGCCTTCTTGCAGTATTTCGATGATCAATCCATTATCCATGATTATCCTTTCATTTTGGCAGCCGGTTATTACCAATATGCAGTTTGTAAGTATAAGTAGTCGTTTTGTCGATATAAGCATATTTTTCAACGTAATTTCCGCCGAAGTTTACAGCATACCATGACAAAAACCGCAACCTTGTTTTCAGCAAATCACCTGCCGCCCCTGGCTGATCGCATCCGTCCTGCAACATTGAATGAATTTATTGGTCAAAATCATTTGGTGGATAAAGACAAAATTATTACCAAATCTCTGCAGTTGAAAAAACCATTTTCTATGATCTTCTGGGGGCCGCCGGGATCAGGAAAAACAACGCTGGCTCGAATTATTGCACATGCAACGGAAGCTGAATTTCATGAACTTTCCGCAGTTTCCAGCGGTGTGAAGGATTTGCGGGAGATCATCGCCAAAGGTAAAAGCAACGTTGATACAGGTATATCTACTATCTTATTTATCGATGAGATCCACCGCTTCAGTAAGTCTCAACAGGATGCCCTGCTCCATGCAGTGGAAGAAGGCATCATCACACTGATTGGGGCTACTACAGAAAATCCATCCTTTGAAGTAATCAGCCCTTTATTATCACGCTGTAGGACATTAACGCTTAAACCATTGACTGCTGACAATTTAATGCGTGTTTTGGACAGGGCTTTTGAGCTGGACATCATTTTATGCAAAGGGAGTGTCTCTATTGATGATGAAATACGCGATAAACTTATTCATTCTGCCGGTGGAGATGCACGCAAAATGCTGAACACCCTGGAAGTAGCTGTCAGCCTGATCAATGAAAAAGGTGCCATTTCTGATAAGATTCTACAGGAAGCACTGCAAAGTAAAACACAGCTGTATGATAAAACAGGTGATTATCATTATGATACAATCAGTGCATTTATTAAATCGGTTCGCGGCAGTGATCCCAATGCTTCAGTTTATTGGCTGGCCGTCATGCTGGAGGGTGGAGAAAAACCGGAATTCATTGCTCGAAGGTTGGTAATTCTGGCATCAGAAGATATCGGCAATGCCGATCCGCAGGGGCTTACCATCGCCACGTCCGGATTCCAGGCTGTGCACATGATCGGTATGCCGGAAGCTGCAATCATACTATCGCAAGTGACCACATACCTGGCCAGCGCGCCGAAATCCAATGCCTCTTATATGGCAGTGAATACAGCCATGGGTAAGGTTAGGGCGGATGGAACTCCCGGTGTTCCGCTGCACTTGCGCAACGCACCTACCGGGCTAATGAAAGATTTGGATTATGGCAAGGATTATAAATATCCCCACAACCATCCAGAGCATTTTATTGATGAGGATTATTTTCCGGAAGAAGTCAAGGAAACTTTCTATAAACCTACTCATTTAGGCTATGAAGAATTTATTTCTAAACGATTAAAAAAATGTTGGCCAAACCGCTACAAAGACTAATCCTTATCATACCAATTATCGTCTTTTGCCAAGATGACCGTCTGCGCTTACAACAGGCTGATCTTTTGGAAAACAAGAGTATCAATGGTCAAGCCACTCAATTCTTAACGGGTAATGTGGTGTTCTTAAAAGGTAAAATGACTATTCGCTGTGACCGCGCTCAATATCGTGAAAAGACCGGCCAGGGACTGCTCATTGGAAATGTAGTCATGGATAAGGAAGGCCAAAATCTCATTGCAGATTCTGTCCATTATGATTCACCCAATGATATATTTATCTGTTACAACTCCGTTCATATCTGGAATGAGGATTATGATCTTACAGCAGATACAATAATCTATTACTCTGAATTGGACAGCGGCATCGCCAGTGGAAATTCAAAAATGATCCAACAAAACCAAACCATCACTGCTCAACAATTACAATATGCCAAGCAGGAAGGAGAAGATGCTGTATCCTACACCGCTGAAAATGATGTTAAAATAGTAGAAAATGGACGGATTGCCACGTGCGGTTTAGCTATGTACGATGTGCGTAATGACAGGACATGGCTGCGTATTAAACCACAATTGAAAGAAGAAGGGCGCATCCTGGAAGGTAGTGAAATCCAGATGTTTTATGAAAATGATGTACTGGATTATGTCTATATCCCCTCCAATGCCCACGCTGTCAATGCAGCTTCTGGGTTCAGAGAAACTGAAATAGATGAAAATGATTCAACTATTTTAAAACGAACTTCAGTCGCATTTGATGATGATATGACCGGGTCAGTACTCAAAGGTTATTTTATTGAGGGGAGCTTGGATTCAGTCCGTTTGGAAGGTATGGCCACAACGCTTTACCATGTTTTTGAAGATTCAGTGTATCAGGGAAATAATCTTGCTTCCGGTGATACAATTATACTGTCTTTTAAGAAAAAAGACAGTGCAGAAGTTAATCTGGAAAATATTTTTATTTCCGGCGGATCACGGGGAGTGTTCACTCCCGACACATCCAACAAGGATATGGAAACACCTGTCATCTATACATCGGATGAAATACTCTATGACATGCATACGGAAACAACTGACCTAACCGGCGAAGCCAACATTAAATACACCGATGTGGACCTTTCATCAGGATTTATAAATGTGGATTGGAATAAAAATTTACTCAAAGCATTTCCAACAGCACCATTAGACACAATTGCTGAACCCAAGAAACCAACCATTATTGAAAGAGGCCGGGATCCAATGGTAGGTGATACATTGGTCTATAACCTTAAATCCAGGAAAGGGCGCGTGAAACAGGGGCGTTCAAAGGCGGATGATGGCTACTATACGGGTAATGAAATTCGTAACAATGATAAAAAAGTATATTATATAGAAAACAGTTCTTATACAACCTGTGACCTGGAAACACCCCACTTCCATTTTGAAAGTACGAATATGAAGATTATTAACCAGGATAAGGTTATCGCCCGGCCCATTGTACTCTATATCAGCAGGATACCAATCATAGCTCTGCCTTTTGGAATATTTCCTCATAAAAGCGGCGGCCGCCATTCCGGCTGGATCATGCCTGGTTACGGTGAAAATAGTTTACGAGGGCAATATATAAATAACCTCGGTTACTTCTGGGCCCCCAGTGATCATTGGGGAACAAAATTCACCATGAGCTTCGGTGATCGCCAGGGATTCGTCTTTAATTTTGACAACCATTATAGATTGCGATACAAATTTAATGGATCTTTAAGATTTCAGAGTCGACAACTGCTTTCAGCTACAGATAACATTACCGAGATTGGATCAGAACGGAGTTCAAGTTACCAGGTACGTTGGGGCCATTCGCAAAAACTGCGTCATAATCAAAGTTTGAATGTGAATGCCAATTATTCAACCAGCGGTGAATTCAGTCGTAAATATACTTCAGATCCCCAACAGCGCATGAGCCAGCAGCAAACAATTTCAAATGCTACCTATTCCAAACGCTGGCCCTCAATCCAAGCGTCCATGAGCATGAATTTATCTTCTACGTCAAACTTGATGGCTGATGATAAGATCGATTCAAATTCAGTTTTTTATACTAAACCAACCCGTGACGACATGCAAACAAATATTACAACTTCTACATTGCCATCCATGAGTTTTAATCTTGGCCAACGGAACTTTTTTCCAAATAAGGGCAGGGATCAACGCTGGTTCAATAATATTACTTGGAGATATAATACGTCGTTAACCAATAAAGAACGCTTGTACTATGAATCAGAAGAGATCATGATTGATGATACTACCAGCATATTTCAATGGAAAGATGGATCTCAACAATTCAGAGATAATGTCATGCGCCATTCCATGTCCATTAACTCACCAACAAAGATCTTTCGTTATATCACATTCAATCCCAGCATCAGTTTAAAATCTGATTGGGTGAACAGAACGTTTTCTGGCCACCTGGATAGTACGACCAATTCGATTATCCCCACAGAAGTTCCGGGTTTTGCCACACGGACTACGGGGAATTTCGGCGTTTCTTTAAATACACAGATCTATGGGTTATTCCCATTCAATATTGGAAAACTCATCGCTGTCCGCCATGTGCTTTCTCCTTCCATTGGTTATTCTTATAAACCTGATTTTTCAAAACCAGTTTTTGGTAACGACCTGGGCTATTTTGAAACGTTCAATGATACTACCGGTAAAGAACTCTATCATGACCGTTTCAGCGGTACTCTGGCCGGGGGGACGTCCCACAATGAATCGCAATCCATGACATTTAGTGTAAACAATAATTTTCAGGCTAAAATTAAAGAGGGAGAAAAGGATAAAATTGTCAACTTGTTTTCCTGGCGCATGGGTACGAGTTATAATTTTGTAGCGGAACAATTCAAGCTAAATAATTTATCCACTTCAATACGTTCAAAAATCGGCCCATCTAATATAGATTTACGAATGACACATGATTTTTATAAATATAATACAGAACTGAATCAGCGCGTGAATGAAATTCGCAGGAATGATGACGGTATTCCTGTTCCCCGTTTAACGAGAATGAACCTGTCAACCGGGTTTCAACTTTCGGGCCAGCGGTTTGAGTCAAAAAGCACAGCATCAGACACCATAAATTCAAATGCCTTAGCGGATAGTCTCCCTGCATTGTCTCCCCTTGGTAAAAAGGAAGGCGGTACAAAGGGTAAACTCTGGAGCGCTCGGTTTAGTATGGGTTATTCATTAACCCAAAGCAATCCTGATTTTGCTAAAGAGACATTTTGGCTCAATACAAACTCAACGATCAATATAACCAAAAACTGGCGGATCAGTTATAATGCACGCTTTGACCTCATGGAAAACGAACTCATCAGCCACCGTTTTTCTATCCAGCGTGACTTGCATTGTTGGGAATTATCACTTAATTGGACTCCCAGCGGTTATGCCAACGGTTTTTATTTACGTATCAATGTTAAATCACCCACCTTGCGTGATCTAAAAATTGAGCAGCGTGGTGGTTATAACCGTAATGTACCTTTTTAATTCTTTATTTATTCTCCACTCAAATCATCGCAAATTCTTCCATGGTAAAAACCGATTTTAAGTATTGTCCGGAGTGCCGAACAGAATATCAACCACACATTGAGATTTGCACAGACTGTAATGTAACATTGGTAAATGACGAAATGAGTGAAAAACCACTTGCAGAAATTAAATGGGTTCAAGTTGAAGAATTTTCTGGTAAACTATTTGCTGAAATGGCGGGAGAAATATTAACAAATAATAATATTCCATTCTTTTTGAAATCGGACTGGTTTTCTGTCAGTCATATAGTTTCTGCTGCATCGATACCCGGGGGCTCAATAAAACTTTTTGTACCTGAAAATACGCAAAGATCTGCCGAATCAATATTAGTGGATTTAATGAAATAAAATGGCATTTCGCACAATCAAGGGTACCCACGATATTCTTCCGGATGAATGCAGCCGTTGGCAAAAACTGGAAAAGGTAATACATACTGTTGCTGCTAAGTTTGGTTATAATGAGATCAGAACTCCTATTTTTGAGGATACAAGTTTATTCTCCAGAAGTGTCGGAGAAGATACCGATATTGTTGCCAAGGAAATGTATACCTGGGATGACCGCTCCGGAGGTTCCCTTACACTGCGGCCGGAATTAACTGCGCCAGTTGTTCGTGCTTACATTCAGCACAGTTTGGGAAGCAAATCTCCTTTACAGCGACTCTATTATTTAGGCCCCCTATTCCGCAGGGAGCGCCCTCAAAAGGGAAGGCAGCGACAATTTCATCAATTCGGCATTGAAGCATTTGGCTCCGAATTCCCAGAACAGGATGCCGAAATCATTGCATTCGGTCACACGGTATTTACTCAGCTTGGATTAAACGGCGTTTCGTTGAAATTAAATAGTTTGGGCTCGGGTGAGTGTCGTAAAAATTACCGCAACACGCTTAAAGATTTTTTAACTCCTCACAAGAATCATTTATCGGAAATCAGCCAGAAACGGCTGGAAACAAATCCATTGAGAATACTTGACACAAAAAATCCGGAAGAACAAAAACTCATAGAAAATGCTCCAGATATTGCAGATCATTGGACAGATGATGATAAGGAACATTTTTCAAAAGTTCAGGATATCTTAAAAGCATTACTCATTCCCTATGAACTGGATTATAAAATGGTAAGGGGCCTGGATTATTATACACGCACAACTTTTGAGTTCATATCCGGTAGTTTGGGTGCCCAGGATGCCATCTGCGGCGGTGGCCGCTACGACAGTCTTGTGGAAGCATTGGGCGGCAAACCAACTCCGGCTATTGGTTTTGCCGCTGGTATGGAACGTATATTGTTATCCATGGAAACGAAGGACAATGATGGAGATGAAAATCAGGTATATGTCATCAATTTAGTAGAGTCTGAAAGCAGACTGGCGCTCCAGATCGCAAACCAATTGAGAGACTCCGGATGCAATGTAACTATGGATACACTACGGCGCAGTTTGAAAGCTCAATTGCGGGAGGCCAATCGAATTGGAGCAGGCACAGCCGTCATCATGGGTGAAGATGAAATTCATAATCAAACAGTCCAGATCAAAGATCTATCTTCGGGAGAACAAAAAGAAATTGCAATAAATGACCTGGTGAAAAATTTCACCGTTTGACTTTTCTGAAATTTATTCTACATTATAATACGCGCGTGAAGAACATTTAAAATCTTAAAGGAAGCGAATGAGCAAACCACTTATAATAGTAGAGTCACCGGCCAAAGCCAGGACAATTGAAAAGTATCTTAGCAATGAATATGATGTTTTTGCCTGTGTGGGCCATGTAAAAGACCTGCCCAGAAAAGAATTGGCTGTTGATGTTGAAAATGAATTCGCGGCAACATTTGTTGTCATGGAGGGTAAGGAAGAAATTATCAACACTATTAAAAAGAAGTCATCCAAAGCACCCGAAGTTATCCTGGCAACCGATCCTGATCGTGAAGGCGAAGCTATCGCTGCTCATATTGAAGAAGAGATCACACATGACTCTATCTCCAGAGTGCAGTTTACTGAGATCACCAAAGAAGGTATTATTGAAGGCATGGAACAACGCCATGAAGTTGATAAGGACCTGGTCAATGCTCAATTTACCCGTCGGGTTATTGACCGGCTTGTGGGTTATAAACTATCTCGTTTATTGTGGAGCACCCTGCAGAAAACAATGAGTTTTGTAAAAGGATCCCTTTCTGCCGGGCGGGTGCAATCAGCGGCGTTAAAAATGATCGTAGATCGCGAAAGGTTGCGTGCAGTATTTAAAACAGCGACCTATTATGATCTCCAAGCCGAATTGGAAAACGATGCTTTAGAAGGCTTTAAAGCTGAACTGATAACATTGGATGGCAAGCGATTAGCTGTAGGGAAAGATTTCGACAGCAACACAGGTAAATTAATTAAGGATACTGTATTGCTGCTTTCCTACTCCCAGGCAACTGCACTGGTACATGAATTGCAAAATGGTCCCTGGGTTGTAAGCAGAGTTGAAGAAAAACCGCGAACGTCTAAACCATATGCACCTTTTATAACCAGTACCCTCCAGCAGGAAGCAGCTCGAAAACTTCGTTTTTCTGCTCGTAAGACCATGCGTATGGCCCAGCATTTATACGAAGCAGGTTTTATTACATACATGCGCACAGATTCTATTCAACTTTCCCAGGAAGCATTAGACGGCGCCAGGAATGTAATCAAAGAAAAATATGGTCAAAAATACTTGCCAGATAAACCTGTGATGTATAAAAGCAAAGTTAAAAATGCGCAAGAAGCACACGAAGCTATTCGACCGGCTGGTGTTGTGTTTGCAGATAGAGATACTGTCAAGGCGAAAGTTGGCAGTGATCAAGGTAAGTTATATGACTTGATCTGGAAACGGACTGTTGCCAGCCAAATGAAACCTGCAAAACTAAAACGGACAATTGTGGATATCGAAAATCAGAATACAGTTTTCAGAGCCCGTGGGCGTGTAATATTATTTCCAGGTTACATGCGCGCTTATGTTGAAGGCAGCGATGATCCCGATGGAAAGTTAGCAGACCGGGAACGATTCCTGCCTGAACTTAAAGAGGGCCAGCGGTTGGTGTGTAAAAACCTCACCCCTGAAGAACATACAACAAAGCCACCGGCACGATTTACGGAAGCGTCTGTAATCAAGGAAATGGAAAAACAGGGTATCGGCCGTCCATCAACATGGGCCAGTATAATCGGACGCATTCAGGAAAAAGATTATGTAAAAAAACAAAAAGGGTCTCTTGTGCCCACATTCCTTGCTGTTGCTGTTACACAACTCCTGGAAAATCATTTTTCTTCACTCGTGGATTCACAATTCACTGCTAGAATGGAAGATGAGTTGGATTCTATTTCACTTGGTAATTCAAAACCACTTCCATTTATGAACGATTTTTATTTCGGGAATGATAATGCCCCTGGTTTGGAGCAAATGCTGGAAGACGAAATTGATATCCGCAAAGCCTGTACTGTATTAATTTCCAATGGAAGTGCTGAAGAGATTGTTATCCGTGTTGGAAATTATGGCCCATATATTGAACAGGGAGAAGAGCGCCGTAATATTCCTGCTGAATTTTCTTTGGGTGATATATCAGTTGAAAAAGCTATCGAAATACTAGCCAAAGATTCTTCCCAGACGCAACTCCTGGGCGTGGATGATGAATCTGGACAATCCATTTATTTGAAAGAAGGACCCTATGGGCCCTATGTTCAATTGGGAGATTCCAAGACACGAAAATCATTGCCCAGGGGGACAGAAAAAGACGATGTAGATCTTGAACTTGCAATACGTTTATTGGAAATGCCAAGGTTATTAGGCAAACATCCGGAGACAGGTGATGAGATTCGAGCTGATTTTGGCAGGTATGGCCCCTATTTAAAAGTGGGCGATAAAAACGTAAAACTTCCTCACCCCCACGACCCCTTGGTTGTAACCTTGGAAACAGCGCTTGATGTGATCCAAAACCGCAATAAACCCAGTAGTGAATTAAAAACATTGGGAAATCATCCGGATACTGGTGAGGCAATTGCCCTAAAGGATGGCCGTTACGGACCCTATGTATCTGATGGAAAATTCAATGCGGCCCTGCCGAAAGATATTTCTCCCGATGACATTGACCTGGAAACAGCTGTGGGGCTCATAAATGCCCGCAGAGAAAAAGGTCCTGCAAAACGCAGGCGGCGTAAAAAGAAATGAAATATTTATGGACATTATTTTTCTTCACACTGCTTATTGCTTCACCAGCAAACGAAGATTTAATTATTAATTTAGAACAAAGTCTCATGGCGCCCTGTTGTTGGAGCGGCACTGTCTTCGACCATGGTAATAAAGAAATGGAAACTGACATTAGGACAATGGTGGAAGAAGGAAAAACAAAGCAGGAAGTTTTGGATAATTTCGTTCAAGTCTATGGCGAAAGAATACTGGCAATACCCGTTGCCCAGGGATTTAATATTATGGTTTGGGTTGCTCCGGTAATTATTGCCATTGCAGCATTAACCGTATTAGGATTGTATCTTCGTACACCCCATAAAATCATTGAAAAGTCACAGGCGTTCTACCAAGAAAAATCATCCTTACCATTTAATGAACAAATCGAAAAAGAATTAGAGGAAATGGATTAATGGCAGATAAATCTCATTCCCTGGATAAAATAGTATCATTGTGTAAGCGTCGCGGTTTCATATTTCAAAGTTCTGAAATTTACGGTGGTTTCGGTGCAGTGTATGATTACGGCCCCCTCGGTATTGCCTTAAAAAATGCTATTGCCCATTTATGGTGGCGCTCCATGACCCAACTCCATGAAAATATCGTTGGGCTTGATAGCGCCATATTCATGCATCCGAAAATTTGGGAAGCGTCCGGGCACATTGCTGAATTTCACGATCCACTGGTAGATTGCAAACAATGCAAAGCACGATATAAGGCAGATGAATTATCAGATGACGATCCTGATTCTGTAGATTGGCCTGCTATCCAATGTCCCAAATGCGGAACCACTGGAAAAATGACCGATCCTCGTCAATTCAACCTCATGTTTAAAACACAGATCGGTCCTGTGGAAGATGAAGGGTCTATCGCTTACCTCCGTCCAGAAACAGCCCAGGGTATTTATGTGAATTATTTATTGGTCCAAGGTTCACAACGTTTAAAAGTGCCATTTGGGATTGCTCAGATCGGTAAAGCATTTCGTAATGAGATCGTCGCTCGAAATTTTATCTTTCGTACCCGTGAATTTGAACAAATGGAAATGCAGTATTTTGTAAAGCCCGGGACGGATGATGATGAATTAGAAATGTGGAAAGATAAACGTTTCAATTTTTATACAGAAAGTTTGGGAATCAATAAGGATAAACTTCGTTTTCATCAACATGGCGAAGGTGAACTGGCTCATTATGCCAAGGAAGCCTGGGATATTGAATATGAATTCCCCTTTGGCTGGTCAGAGATTGAGGGCATTCATAACAGGACTGATTTTGATCTAAAGCGCCACCAGGAATTTTCGGGGAAAAATATGCAGTATTCGGATCAAATGAACAATGAAAAATATTTCCCCTATATCATCGAAACATCTGCTGGTCTCAACCGCATGCTGCTGACTGTTTTAGCTGACGCTTATTGGGAAGACACTGAAAATAATCGCACCGTCATGAAATTACATCCAAAGCTAGCCCCGGTTAAAGCTGTTATCTGTCCTTTGGTCAAGAAAGATGGTTTACCAGAATTAGCCAGAAAAGTAGTTGATGATCTGAAAGACCACTTTAAGGTCCTCTATGACCAGCAGGGTTCCATTGGCAAGCGCTACTATCGCCAGGACGAAGCGGGAACTCCTTTCGGTATCACCGTTGACTACCAATCTCTCGAGGATAATACCGTTACACTTCGCCACCGTGACAGCCAAAAACAAGACCGCCTCGTAATCGATTCTCTCGTCGAGAAAATCGATGAAGCAATTTTAAACTATTCCTGAAAACAACAATTTCAGATAATCCCACTTTAAAAAAAATAATTTGGTAAGTTTAACGATTTAGCCATAGCTTAGCAGGATTTTACCCATATAGGGTAGATAGAAAACGTATGTATTAAACACATACCATACAACTAACCAAGGAGAAAATGATGAAAAAACTCATTAGTTTGATAGCTGTTCTTGGGATGTTTAGTAGCCTCATGGCCCAGGGATCCATCATCGGTTCGGTAACAGATGATGATGGCAACGCTCTCCCCGGTGCTAATGTAGCCGTAGAAGGAACATCCTTAGGTGCAGCAACCGATGGAAACGGTTCGTATTCGATTTCTGGCGTTCCAGCTGGATCCTATACAGTAACTGCTTCATTCATTGGTTATGAATCTGCAAGTCAAAGTGTATCTGTAGGTACAGGAGCAGCCCAGGCTGACTTCTCTCTAGCTACAAGCGCATTAGCTGGTGCTGATGTTTTTGTAACAGGTACACGGGCTGCAGGGCGTACCGCCATGAAATCACCCACACCCATAGATGGCTTCGATGACTTAACATTGCGTCGTCAAGGAAATGGTGATTTTACAGAAACACTGAAAAATATAGTCCCTTCATTCAACGCTACACCGTTAACAGGTGATGGTGCTGCATTCGTTCGACCCACGTCTATGCGTGGTCTTCCACCGGATAATATTCTGGTCATGACGAATTCAAAACGCCGCCATCGTTCAGCATTAATTTCGCACTTTGGTGCTGCAATGAATGTAGGTGCCCAAGCTGTTGATGTGGGTATGATTCCAAGCATTGCTATTCAGAAACTTGAAGTACTGCGCGATGGTGCAGCTGCTCAATATGGTTCAGACGCCATTGCTGGTGTTATGAATTTTATATTGAAAGATAATTCATCAGGTTATCAAGTTCACGTAACAGGTGGTCAATGGATGGAAGCTCCAAATGGCCGTGGTGGTGAAACAGATGTAACGATTGCAGCCAATGTTGGCCTCCCTCTTACAGATGACGGTTTTGTCAATCTTAGTTTTGAATATGCTGACAGACCGGAACTTTCTAGAGGTAACCAACATGCTTCTGCCGCTGATGGTTATAAAGGTTGGGATGCAAATGATCCAAATCAAAGTGTAGATGATTGGCAAACAGCCATGAACTGGGGTCGTCCTATCAGCAGCGGATTTAAATCCGTTTGGAATGCCGGTTTAAAAATTAGCGATGATGTATCGGCTTATTCTTTTGGTAATTATGCTGACACATTTGGAGAATATAGCTTTTTCCTACGTGCAGCCGGTAAATCTGGCGCATTAACAGCTGTTCCACTAAATCCTGCAGACCCTTCAGAAGGTAATTTTTCCTGGGGAGATACGTATCCCTTGGGATTTACACCTCGTCTTGAAGGTCACGGAAACGATTTTAGTTCAGTCGTTGGTATTAAAGGTGATGATCTTTTTGGATTAGGTTATGACTTTAGCGCTAGCTATGGAAAAAACCATATCCGTTATTATCTGAAAAATACACTGAACTTATCATGGGGTCCATATTCACCTCATAATTTTGATATTGGTGA
>CAZORD010000035.1:0-12151 GCA_964582455.1 uncultured bacterium
GAAATCGGTATGCGCGGTGTTTTGATGGTTGATACTGGGAAATATACCGGCCGCAGCCCTGATGATAAATTTTTCGTAAAAGAAGATTTTTCAAAAGATAATTTATGGATCGGTCCGGTAAATCGTCATGTGGACGAAGCGGTATTTGATGAACTGTTTGAAAAGGTAAAGGATCATTACGAAGCTAATGCTGACGGCCAGGGAGCATATGTGTTTGATGGATTTTGCGGTGCGGACAGGGATTACCGTTTAAATGTGCGCATGATTGCCCGCAAAGCATGGCAGGCTATATTTGTCAATAATATGTTTATCCGCCCTGAAACAGGAGACCTTGTGGGCTTTGAGCCCGATTTCACCATAATAAACGCTTCCAGTGTATTTGATGAAAAATGGGTAGAACATGGATTGAATTCGGAAACGTTTATTATTTTCAACCTGGAAAAGCGAGTGGCCATCATCGGCGGAACTGAATATGGCGGTGAAATGAAAAAAGGTATTTTTTCCATCATGCACTACTATCTTCCTTTAAAAGGTGTATTATCCATGCATTGTTCCGCCAACGTGGATCCTGATGGCAAGAATACAGCTATATTCTTTGGGCTTTCGGGTACAGGCAAGACAACCTTGAGCACAGATTCCAAACGGCCATTGATCGGGGATGATGAGCACGGCTGGTCAGATAACGGTATTTTTAATTTTGAGGGCGGCTGTTATGCTAAGGCTATTGATCTCAACCCGGAACATGAACCGGAGATCTACAATGCCATTCGGGATGGTGCTCTTGCTGAAAATGTTGTTTATGATAGTGAAACCAAGGAAATTGATTTTACGGATCGTTCTAAGACTGAAAATACGCGTATTTGCTATCCCATCCATTTTATCGATAATTCGCTGGGTGCCATGGGTAAGGACAGCATGGGCGATCATCCAAAAACAATTATTTTTCTCACCTGTGATGCCTATGGCGTTTTGCCACCCGTTTCAAAATTAACACCTGAGCAGGCCATGTACCATTTCATCAGCGGCTATACAGCCAAGGTGGCAGGTACAGAGCGGGGCGTTACAGAACCAACGGCAACATTTTCACCCTGTTATGGCGGGCCGTTTTTGACTTTGCACCCTTTGCGCTATGCAGAATTACTCCGCGATAAAATGAATGCATATAATGTACCCTGCTACCTGGTGAATACGGGCTGGATAGGGGCAAATGCCAGTTCCGGGGCAAAGCGGATCAGCCTGCCTGTTACGCGTCAGATTGTTTATATGATCCTTGACGGCAGTATCGAACAATCGGATTTTGTAAAGGATGAATATTTTGGAGTCCAAATCCCTACAGCGCTCAATGGAATTGGCGAAGATTTATTGCTGCCGACTCACGCTTGGAAAAATGGTGAGGAATACCACCAAACAGCAAAACAGCTCGTCGAGAAATTTCACAGGAATTTTTCACAATACAACATTGATGATCCTGCTGTATTTAATGCCGGACCTGTGTTAGATTTATAAAAGATAAAACAGAAACCAAATGGAGGAAACCTATGCTCATTGAATTCACAGCCCGCCATTTTCATGCACCTGATAACATTCGTTCCTATGCAGAACAGGAAGTCCAGAGATTACATAAAGTGTTCGATCGCATTACGCACTGCCAGATCATTTTGCTCCATGAAAATAATGAATTCACGGCAGAATTAAATTTATCCATGCCGTCACATAAGTTGAATGTGAAGGAAACAACGGATAATGTTACTAAATCAATTGACCGTGCTGTGAATAAAATGAAATCGAGGGTACGAAAAGTAAAGGATAAAATGATCACCCATTGATCATGATCTGTTGATACTTTTAATTTAAAGTAAGGGTATTGGAGTGCGTTGCGGAAGCTCGGTAAATTCTCGCCCCTAAAACAGGAAAAACCATTTATGGACAATCATTTATTTACGTCAGAATCAGTTACTGAAGGCCATCCCGACAAGGTATGCGATGCCATCTCTGACGCAATTTTAGATAATCTTATTGAACAGGATCCCCATTCCAGGGTTGCCTGTGAAACATTAGCAACAACAGGATTAGTCGTCGTTTCCGGAGAAGTGACAACGAGCGGATTTGTAGAAGTAGAAAAAATTGTAAAAAATACCCTGGTTGAGATCGGTTATAACAATGAAGCCTATGGTATGGATGATGAACAGGTCAAAGTCATTTCCAGCCTTGATGCCCAGAGTCCGGAGATTGCCCAGGGTGTAGATGAAGGAACAGGGCTCCACGAAGAACAGGGTGCAGGTGACCAGGGCTTGATGTTTGGATTCGCCTGTAATGAAACTCCTGAATTGATGCCCTTACCTATCCATTTATCCCACCGCCTGACGGAACGCCTGGCAAAATTACGCAAAGATGGAACCATGCCCTGGATCCGCCCGGATGGCAAATCGCAAGTGACCGTAGAATACAACAGTACCGGGCCCCTGAACGTGACCAAAGCTGTTATTGCTACGCAGCACGATGATATGCTTGTTGAAAAAGGTTCGGAGGAAAAAGAACATGAATTTGTTCGTTCAGAAGTGATTGAGCAGGTCATAAAACCTGTCTTGGACAAATTTGGCATAGCGTATAGTGAAGAATTTATTGTCAACGGAACAGGACGGTTTGTTTATGGCGGCCCGGCAGCAGATACAGGTTTGACCGGACGCAAGATCATTGTGGATACTTATGGTGGGTATGCTCCCCATGGCGGCGGAGCTTTTTCCGGTAAGGATCCCTCGAAAGTAGACCGTTCGGCCGCATACATGGCCCGTTATATCGCCAAGAATATAGTTGCTGCTGAACTGGCGGAAAAATGTGAAATACAGCTTTCGTATGGTATTGGAGTGGCAGAACCGACATCATTTTATATAAAAACATTCGGCACCGGGAAACTGGATGATGCTGCGTTAACCAAGGCGGCAAGGGAATTATTTCCCCTTAAACCCGCTGGAATAATTCAACATCTCGATCTGAAAAAACCCCGCTACCGTCAAACATCCGCTTATGGCCACTTTGGGCGAACCGGTGAAAATTTCACTTGGGAAAAGACGGATAAAATTAACAATTTACATAACCTCATTTAAACTGCGGAGAAATTGTGGCACAGCTTATAGATAATATTCCTTATAAAATTGCGGACATTGGCCTGGCTGAAGCCGGGCGCAAATCAATTTCAGTTTCTGAAAAAGAAATGCCGGGGCTGATGGCCTGCAGAGATAAATACGGTGCAGAGCAGCCATTGCAGGGATTGCAATTAACCGGTTCATTGCACATGACAATTGAAACGGCAGTACTGATTGAATCGTTACGCACCTTGGGTGCTGATATTCGCTGGGCGTCGTGCAATATTTTTTCCACGCAGGACCACGCGGCAGCGGCCATCGCCGATACCGGTGTTCCAGTGTTTGCCTGGAAAGGTGAATCATTGGAAGAATATTGGTGGTGCACGATACAGGCGTTGACTTTTCCAGATGGCAGCGGACCTGACTTAATTGTGGATGACGGCGGCGATGCCACCTTACTGATCCATAAAGGCTATGAGTTGGAAAATTATTTTGCTGAACATGGTGCAGCGCCAGTCATTGAAACGGATGTTGAAGAAGAAATTGTCATTGAAAAGCTATTGCGCAACGTGCTGGAAAAAGATGATCAGCATTGGCATAAAGTAGCCGCAAAGATCATTGGCGTTTCTGAAGAAACGACTACCGGTGTGCACCGCTTGGAACAGATGGAAAAAGAGGGTGCATTATTATTTCCTGCATATAACGTGAATGATTCTGTCACCAAATCTAAATTTGATAATATCTATGGCAACCGTGAATCCCTTGCGGATGGAATCAAACGGGCCACCGATGTCATGATTGCAGGGAAGGTTGTGATGGTTTGCGGTTATGGTGATGTAGGCAAGGGCTGTACTCAATCCATGAGTGGTTTTGGCGCCCGTGTGATTGTTTCTGAAATAGATCCGATTTGTGCCCTCCAGGCAGCCATGGAAGGATATGAAATAAAAACGGTGGAACAAGCTTTGCCGGAAGCAGATATATATGTTACTACCACCGGAAATAAAGATATAATAACATTTGAACACATGAAAGCGATGAAGGATCAGGCAATTGTCTGCAATATTGGTCACTTTGATAATGAAATTCAAATAAGCACTTTAAACAATGATCCATCTGTTGAACGGGAAAATATTAAACCACAGGTGGATAAATACACATTTACTGATGGGCATCAAATATATATATTAGCTGAAGGACGTCTCGTGAATTTGGGATGTGCCACGGGTCACCCAAGTTTTGTAATGTCGAACTCTTTTACGAATCAGGTTTTAGCGCAATTAGCGTTAGCTAAAGATAAACCAGAAATTGGCGTATATGTTTTACCCAAAATTCTTGATGAAGAAGTGGCACGATTGCATTTGGAAAAATTAGGAGTGACTCTGACAGTCATGACTTCGGATCAGGCTGCATATGTGGGTCTCGATAAAAATGGGCCGTATAAAAAGGATGAATATCGCTATTGACCGTTTTACTGGAAATTATTTGTTTAAAAAGTCCACATCAAATGATGTGGATTTTTTTATGGTAAGAATGCTCAAAAAGAATGAATTTCTCATTCTCAAATGATGAATGTTCGCAATCCGAGGTCGACGTTTTTATGTCTAAGGAAAATTATATCTATTTTAGGGATCAGTGCGTCCTTACTCTATTTAGGTGCGTGTGATTTCGAAAGTCCCTCTGATTTCAAGACACCCACCTGGTTTATCGATCTGAAATTTCCTCTCGTTCAGGAAAAGTATAAATTGGATGGTATAGTCGATAATAAACAGATCTTCCCTACAGCAGATTCTCTGGGTATGCAGCTTATCTTTGAGGATACACTTCCCAAAACAGCCATCAGTGCAGCGTACCTGGAAGTGGAAGTGGGAGCTAACGTCGTTTTTGAAGGCACGCCTTCGAATTCGCCGAGTATGTCGGTGGTCGTGGATACGATCATTAATGCGACGATTCCATTTACGCCAGGTGTATTGATGGATATTAATGGCATCCCCTTTACAATTCCCCCCAGCACTGATCAGCAGATACTTGCTTCAACATGGAATGATATTGTTGCTGCGTTTGATACAACGTTTCCGGCTGTGCAGATTGACTTACCCGAGATCGATGAAAGTGAGCTTCCGGAATTTATTACTGAAGTATCCGGTGTAATGATCCAGGCAGACGGCAGCAGTGACAGCAGTTATTTTTTCTCATCAATCACGAATGATGGCATGTTAACGGATGTAACAGATGCAAAATTCTCAATGTATACAGGATCCAGTGTTTCACCGGACACATTAGCTTACCACGAGCAAAGTGCAGTAACGAAAGATGAAATATTTGCAAGGACAACAAAAATTGGTGATCAGCAATTAAAAGAATCTATACGCATGTTATTTGATTTTGATGTAGCTGCTCACCCAAATAATACAGATACATTAACAGTAAATGCCGGTGATTCCATTCAAGTGAATTTTTCCATTCGCATCCGTATCGCCGGTGTGGATGAAGCTGTAGTGGAGATTGCCGAATACGACATGCCCACGGAACTTGACCCCGTGACTTTTCCATCCACGGTTGAGATTTATTCAGGTATATTCAAAACAGGTACGGGATTTGGTATAAATGAAATAACCATTTCCAATCTCAAAAGCACCTATCCATTTTATATGGATTTTATCATGAATTTCAGGAATTTTGTTCCTCCGTCAACAGGTGGAGATTCTGTGAAAGTGGATACTGCATTATACAAGGATTATACAACGTACAGTAAAACCTTCGCGATTGATGGTTATACATTTTCAAATCCGGCTGGAGTTGATAGCGCCCTTTCACAATTAACGATTGATTTAACAGCACGATTGCGGGCCCAAACAGCATTTATTCCACTGGATGGGTCTGAATTGGGTAATATGACTATCAATGTAGAGGTTCAGGAACTCCATTTTGAATCGTTGGAAGCCAATATTATAGAGTCGTTTCCGCCTTCAACCCAGAATATTACCGGCATGCCCACAGGATTTACCGGGATGGCGTTTACCGGTGTAACGTTTGAATTTGATATGGTCAATCAAATCGACCTGCCTGTCATGCTGGATGTGGACATGGTTGGGTATAATACAATGGGTGATTCCTCGACAGTTGAAGTCCGAGCGACGATTGCCAAACCAAGTGATTATGGATCTGACAGCACTCGGACGATCATCCGCATGAGTAAAATTGGCACAACAGTTTTGAGTTATGCAACTGTGGATGCAGCAACGTGGACGGACAGCACAACAACACCACCCACTGAAGGAACCTCTACAATTGTTGATCTGCTTTCCTTCAACCCGGCAGTAATGATCGTCCGTTCAGCGGCGCGCATCGATGGCCGAGGATCGATTGTAGGAGGTGCGAGCATTGGCGGAAAATATCGTATGGTAGCTCCCTTCGAGGTGAAGATGGATCCTATGACATTTATATCTGTTACGGAAACTCCTATTGAAGAAATGGCCCATGATGTGCGTAACCGGATTCGTTCATCCCTGGTTTATGCTGAATTAACTTCCACTGTCACCAACAGTATACCTGTTGCGGGTGAAATTTCAATACTGCTGTCCAATAAAAATTTATTTCCTTTGGATACAACCCAGGAGATGCTGAGTCTTTTCCGGGATAGCCTGGCAGTCCAGGAGCCGGGCTGGAGCTCAACAGATAGTATATATGTAATTAATAAATGCAGCCACTTGAATCCGGACTCATCTGCTGAAGATCTCTATATTTTTTCGGTGATGAATGATTTTACTGAATGTGTGGATGGGATAGTATACCTGGTAAAATATAATTCAGCTGGCAAAGATACTGTTATATCCTACGTTGACACCCTTTTAAAAGTGCTCCTTCCCGAGCCGGCTGCATTTTACAGTGATACGTCCACGGTTGGCCATCCCGGCCAGGTAGCTACGCCCGGTGTGATATCTTATGCCAGTGTCATAGATACAAACGATTTGTTCCTATTGACAGATTATGGCAACCATTATACTGCACCCCGGTTTCACTTGAACGGTACGGATGGAAAATCAGTTTACCTGACATCAGAAGATTATATCGATATCCGAACATTCTTGATTTTTCGCCTCAGTAGCACAGGTATGATGTCTTCAGCTCCTGATGAAATCGTTATGCTGTATCCCAATGGCGGAGAAACCCTCACTTCCGGAGAGGAATATAATATCAAGTGGAAAACATACGGTTCTGTATCAACCGTAGATGTTCATTATGCAATCGGCGGTAACCCCGCTGAAAGCGATTGGGAAGAGATTGCCGGTGCCGAAGAAAATATAGATTCACTGGCTTGGACACCTAGCGAAGAATCAGACAGTATTCGTATCCGTATCCGGGACCCTGACTCTTTTGATGAAAAAGCAGGAAAATATAAAACAGAAGATATCAGCGGCTGGTATTTTTCTGTTACGGGCGGTCGTGCTGCAAAGATCACTGGTGTGAAGTCAGAAAACCGTTTTAACGGCAAGGATTTTAGTAAATGAGTTTTCGGCGCATATCCCTGGCATTGATACTCTTGATGGGTTTTGCATCCAGCCAGGTCAAACGCGACCCGCGCTCCGTGGCTATGGCCGGTGCGTATTCAACTGTTGCTGATGGTATTTTTGCCGTGGGTTTCAATCCCGCCATGATAGCTTACCAACAGGATAAACCGTTCATGCTGCAGCTATTTGGTTTAGATTTTGGAATAGTAGGCAATTATTTATCACTGGCAAACTTAAACGCCATCAGCGGAGATACATTGTGGTCCAAGGGAGAAAATCCCAATAATCCATCAATAGACAATAAAACAACACTTTTGCGGGAATTAGAAGATGGAGGCGGGCTGAATTATTTCCAGGATCTGCATCTGCCAATACCGGTAATGAATTTTTCATCGGGTAATATGGCCCTGACAACGAATATACTCATTTTACAGAATTACCGCTTTCCGTATGGATTACTACAATTAGTGCTGGATGGCAACGCGGACAATCCGGACATCGACATGACCATGCACTATGAAATAATGGGTGTCAATGAATTAGCCTTTACCTTCGCGGTACCATTTGATCAATTATCAATTGGCTTCACATTCAAATACCTCCAGGGCCTGTTTTACTTCGGCATTGATCCAGATTCCAGCAAAGCCAATTTAGTAACGACAAATGATGCTCTCTATGGCCAGGGAGTCTATTATTTACGCCAGGGTATTGGTGGCTCAGGTATGGGGATGGATATCGGTCTTGTGTCAAGGGATATCAACGGTTGGCGGTTTGGTTTTTCCATGATAAATGCCATCGGTTCCATAACCTGGAATAAGGAAAATATGACTAAGGATATTTTGGATGGTGCTGATAATATATATGGCAATGATGATGATATTTTTCATTTTACCTGGGCTGGCAGGGCTTTGAATGACAGCATGGGTGTTCGTTATATTTACACTATTGATTCTGTGCACGCTAATACATTATCAAACTCTAATTTGTTTACCAACAATGATCCGGAAGAGCAGATCATTTATGTCCCTCTAGATGAGAATGGTAACCTGCCTGAATTCAAAATGGATTATCCGTCTATTTTTCGATTGGGAATGTCCTACAATATGGAAGACATATTGATCAGTTCAGATCTGTGGACAGGGTTTAGCAATACCATGTTTTCCCATAAAGGCTGGCGCTGGTCCATGGGCATTGAAGTGACAAAATTTAAAGCATTTCCTTTACGACTTGGTTATGG
This sequence comes from uncultured bacterium, assembly GCA_964582455.1. Taxonomy (GTDB): domain Bacteria; phylum Fidelibacterota; class Marinisomatia; order Marinisomatales; family TCS55; genus UBA2126. Next base: position 8,829 of record CAZORD010000035.1, read on the forward strand.
CTGGGGAGGAAGTGATTTCCAGGAATTAGGTCTTGGGTTTGGTTTTCATAAAGGGCCAATCGTATTTGATTTTGGTTTTGCATTCAGAAACGGTATTTGGATCCATTCCATGAAAGGTATAAACATATCAATACAATTAACCGTTACCAGCTTTAAGGGCCGGGAATCCAAAAAGAAGGCCGAGGATAGTGGCCCGGCACCTGTACCGGATGATATGGATGAAGAAACAGAGGATACAGAGGAAGAAAATGTTGAAGAAAGCCCGGAGAGTGCTGAAGCAGGAGAGGAAGAATCACTTCCTGACGCTGAAGAGCAGCAGTAGGCCTCCAGTAATAAATACAATATTTCCCAACCATGCGGAAAGCATTGGTTCCAATACACCATTAATGCCCAATGATTGCCCAAATTTAATAAAGGCATAATAGGAAAAGATCACCAGGAAGCTTACGCCACTTCCGAATGCCAAACCGCTTTTTGGTTTCATGACCACCAGGGGAATACCGAATAAAACAACAATCAGGTTGGTAAAGGCAAAAGCCACTTTGAATTGCCGCTGGACTTTCCAGCGTGTCGCATCCACACCGTTGCTTTGCAGGTAGGCAATGCGTTCTTTTAATTCTGTGTAGTTCAATTCTTCAGGATGTTTATTACCCTTGGTGATATCATCCGGTGTAAAATGCATATTTAATAAAGTATCTCCTTCTGAAATACGAACCTTATTTTCTATACCGTTATCATTAAAATTCCGTAGAGAATAATTGAATATCGCCCAGGAATCAAGGGAATCGATCCAGGTCATTTTTTTAGCATCCAGGCGCTGTTGAATCAGGCTGTCTGCAAAGGTGATCATGGTAATCCCTTCTGCTTTATGGCTATGGGTGTGATAGGAGGTAATGGCAATATGCTGGTATTCTTCCTTTTGCATAAAAATATCTTTTATGGTTTTCTTACTGCGCCTCCGCGGTTTTTTCTTCATGTATTCTTTTTCGATCTCGCCGCGCTTGGACATGCCCCAGCTGACGTAGGTATTATCAAACTCAAATGAAATAAGGCTGATAAAGATACTGAACAATAGCAAGGGCGCTGTTAAGCGGTACAAGCTTATACCGCTGGATTTCATAGCTGTCCATTCATTGCGCTTGGCCATCATGCCGATGCTGAATACTGTGGCGATCATCATGGACATGGGTAAAGCGATATTGATGAAATAAGGTAAACTGTAACCGTAATACCGCAGCACAATATCCCAAGGCATTTTATTATCAATATAGCGGTCTAGATTCTCGATAAGATCAACTATTACAAATACACACAGGAATCCCAGGAGGGACATGCCCAGGATGGAAATAAATTGTCTGATCAGGTAAATATCGAGTTTTTTCAAATTCACGGTGTGGAATTTCTTGATATAATAAGGTGAAAACAAGGAAACGGATAATAAAGATGAGACGTTGCAAAGCCAGTGTTTGACGGCTAATTTTCGAACCTTATGCAGCGCAAAATAGTATTTATTCTCTGTATGCTGGCAGCTGGAGCGCTGTTATTTGCCAACACTAATGGCGGAGCTGCAAAACCCTTCGAACCTTCCTGGATAAGCCTGCTGCCACCGCTCACGGCGATCACGCTGGCCATGGTCACCAAGCAAGCCCATCTATCACTATTCCTGGGAATTGTTATTGGAGCCTGTTTTATCACCGGGGGAGTATGGTCAGGCCTTACGTCATCGCTTGATCATTACCTGGTCAATTCTCTTGCCGGCAGTGAAAGCCATACAGCAATATTAATGTTTACCATGGCCTTTGGCGGTTTGATTGGCGTCATGTCTGCTAATGGAAGTTTGAAGGGGGTGCTCAAAGCCGCATCGAAATACGCCACAAATAATTTTCGAGGACAGCTTTTAACAGCCATTATGGGACTTGTCATCTTTTTTGATGATTATTCTAATTCACTCCTGGTAGGCAATATGATGCGCCCCTTCACGGATAAGGTCAGGATTTCACGTGAGAAGCTGTCTTACCTTGTCGATTCAACCGCTGCTCCCGTTGCCAGCCTGGCCGCGGTCAGTACCTGGTCAATTTTCCAAATGAGCCTGCTCGATGCCCCCTTTGCGACGTATGGTATTACCCAAAGTACATATTTAACATTTTTGCAAAGTATTCCGTATTCATTTTATTGCATTTTAGCTATCGTATTCCTTTTTCTTACCGTTTTGATGAAGAAAGAATTCGGGCCCATGCTGCAAGCTGAAACGCGGTCACAAACTACCGGTGCAGTCCTATCAAAAAATGCAAAGCCCATGATGGATAAAGCATTGGTTGCGACCTTGGATGCCAGCGAAGTATCACATTGGAGCAATGCAGCGATCCCCATCGTATTGGTATTGGGTATCACTATAGGCGGTTTGTTTATTACCGGAATTCAGGATTTAGCGCAAGGAGTTGAAAAATCATTCATCAATATTATTAGCGCTTCTAACCCAAATACGGCTCTGATATGGGGATCATTCTTTGCTGGTTTTACAGCTATCGGTATATCCGTAATCCGCGGATTGCTTAATTTGAGTGATGCCATGGATGCCTGGATAAATGGCGCCCGGTCGATGGTGATGGCTTGTGTAATTTTGCTCCTTGCCTGGACGATCGGTGATATTTGCGCCGAGATCAAAACAGCCGAATATATCGTTGACCTTACGAAAGATTTCCTTACACCGGCACTGCTGCCTCCGATAACATTTATTACAGCTGCATTGATCAGCTTTTCCACGGGTTCTTCATGGGCAACCATGTCCATTCTCGTTCCGGTGACAGTCCCCATGGCGATCCAGATTATGGGCGGAGATAATAATGCTGTGGTCCAGTCACCGATCTTTATCAGCACCTTTGCCGCTGTCCTTTCCGGATCTGTATTTGGAGACCATTCGTCACCCATCGCCGATACTACTGTGCTGTCATCCACGGCGTCCGGGGCCGATCATATTGACCACGTGCGTACGCAACTGCCTTATGCACTCGTATGTGCAGCTATCGCCCTGGTTGCCGGTTATTTCCTCACTGGGATTGGTGTGAATGTTATTATCAGTATTATTGTCGGTATCGGACTGTCAATTGCCGTACTGAAATTTTTTGGCAAGATAGTCCCTGTCAACGTTTGATTCATTAGCATCGTCATCCCGCCTGCCTGTCGGCAGACAGGAACCTAGGAGTGTGAGGGATCTATATAACCTTTCTTTATCCTTCAATTTTGTGTAATGACCATCAATGTAGATTCCTCACTGTGTTCGGAATGACAGACATTTTTATTTAAACATATATCGTCATCCCGAA
>CAZORD010000036.1:0-11099 GCA_964582455.1 uncultured bacterium
ATTCGCCATGGCCATCCAAAAGGGCACCACGGAAAAAGTGTGCTTTGGGATCCACTTCTTTACTTTGTTCAAGAGATCCGCTGCTGAAAACGATATCACCAGCATTATTTTCCCCAATTATCTCCAGCCAGGGTTCGTTGGAATCAGCCGTTCCGCCGGGGAAAACGTGGCCAATCTTTTTTGTCGCCACTACCACTTCAAAGCGAATATCCTGTCCCGGCTTTACCTGCAGGTGGTCTCCCAATGGTGCTGTGAATTTTCCATCTATCATTACACCAAAAATATCCACGACTGCTCGTTCATCCTGCAAAAACGCGGAGGTTCTTTTCAGCCATTCTTCATTGGCAGATTTTGGTAAAACAGGTAATGCCGTATTGGCAGCAGGGAAAAAATGGCTTTTCACCTGTCCCCAATCATTGCCCTTATCCGATGAAGAAACCTTGGCCATATGGCAATTCCGGCAATCCAATGGTTTAGGCGGATTATAAAATGACGCTACCGCATTATAACTGACACCGCTGGCCTGCCAGGCATCATATTCATCCTGCCCCCGGAGCCACTTGTATTGATTGATCTCTACATCCAGACTCACCTTGTGGCAGGTTGCGCAGAATTTTTCACCTGTATGAATGGGGTTCAGCATTCCCTGCCGATGGGCTTTGGGCTTCAGTTTAATCATCATTTTATTCACCGCAGCTAACATACCGGTGGAATGTGAAAACGGATACTCAACCGGTGTGTCCAAAATATAATTGGCATTGCCGGTTATATCAGGAATATCCACCATGCCGTGGCAGGTTTCGCAGGTAATGCCTGCATGGGCTTCAGGCAGGTCAGCATCAGGCGTACCCACCATCAATCCAGAATAGAGCATCACCGGATCATGACAGCTGCCGCACCAGCGCACGGTGGTTGAATCGCTGGTAGAAACCAAATAATCGACAGATGCCTTATAAAAAGGATTATTAAAAGATGAAAAACGGTGGGCAGATTGGGACCATTGTGCATAAATATCCGGATGACAGCCTGATGTACCACAACGGGCAGAACGATTGATGGATTCAGCTGCAATATATCCGCCAGTAAGAGTTGTGCCGGGCGATGGAGCAAAAGATGCTTGCTCAACATGCACATTCCCTGCAGCTATACCATTAACCGAATAACTTACCAAAACGATTATGAATACTATAGAAATGGTTTGGACAATTTGAGGTTGCAATGACCATGAAAGATCTACATTCATTAAGCTGTAAACATAAACGATCAAAAATAATACAGCTGTAATAATATGAAAAAATAAGAGTGCGCTGCCAAAACCAATCGTGCCGGTAAAGAGCAATCCTAACGACGAAATGGATGTTAGGCAGAATAATATTACTGAAACTTTTTCCAGCGGAATTTCCTTGGATATTTTTATCTTTTTTTGAATGAAATACATAAGCATAACCCCCGCCAGGAACAAACCAAGAAGCATATGTAATAGTGCTAAATAAATAGAAAATGTATTTGCTGAATCTGTAAGCTGGAGGAAAAGGGCGCTGGCAATTAGGAATGAAAAAAGAAAGCGGATCATGTCTATTGAGCTGAATTATTTAATATACTTTTAATTCTTCTATCTGCTTCAGCATTGCCAATATAAGCTGCCTGTCTGTATACCATCAAGGCCCTGTCCATTTGGCCGCTTTGCTCATATACTTCCCCAAGCTGTAAGCGCAGTGTTGAGTTTTCCGGCTGAATCTTTATTTTTGTCGATAATGCTTTTGTTTGTTCTTCAAGATCAGAAATATTCTTAAACTTCTTTAAATATTCCCTGGATCTTAAGGGTTGACCTAACTGCTTATTAATTTGACCCAAACTATACAATGTTTCAGAATTATATGGATCTAATTTTAAAGACCTTAATAAATGTATTTCCGCTGCTTCATATTGATCAAGACGCATAAATGTTTGGCCGTAATGAAACCACACATCTGCATTATTACTATCATATGCAGATGCTTTTTTTAACATTTCTTCTGCCATCCCTAAATCATTTTCTGCAAGAGCGACTAAACCAATAAAATGATATATGGATCCATTTTCTGATGATAATTCAAGGGCTTTTACCAATGCATCTTTGGCCTCATCCATCCTGCTCAAATAATATAGTACAACCCCCTTTTTATAATGCCCCTGCCATTCACCCGGAGCAACCAATTCTGCCAACTCATATTGTTTTAATGCATCTTCAAAACGGCCGGCAGACTTATGGATATTGCCCCGCTCTATATATATTGCCGCCGAATTCCGGTCAAGAGCCAGCGCATCCTGCAGTATAGCAAGAGCAGCAGCCTCTTGCTGAATATGGGCATAAATTCTGCTCAAGGTTATGTAGAAGGGAATAACTGCCGGATTTTTTCCCTTAGCCAACTGCACATAGTGGATGGCATTTTTATAATCTCTGATTTCAAAATAGGCTTTCCCCAAATAATGATGGACTTGGGGCAAATCCGGTTTTTGCGCTAATACCTTTAAATAATTTTGTATCCCTTTTTGGACATCTCCATTTTTAACATAAGCCCTGCCCAGCCAGAACCAGCCGTATAAACTTTCCGGTTCTGTTTGTGTGGCGCGTTCGAGCCAGTAGATTGCTTTTTCAGAATTACCCCTGTTCAGGTATATATCACCAATATTGCGCATGGCCCGGCTGTAGCCGGCATCATTCTCAATTGCTTTTTCGAAATGCTCAATGGCCAGGTCAATGTCACCTGTTTCTTTATACAGCGTAGCCAGATTATTATGCCCTTGTGCAAAATCAGGACTGTGCTTTACAGAGTTTTTATAGGCATTAATAGCCGCTGCAAGATTTTTACCATGATACTGAATATTGCCCAGGGCCAGCCATGTTTCAGGTTGGTTTTCTTGAATATTCAAACTTCTATTATACAATTGGATGCTTAACGGAGTATTGCCAAGTTTATTATGCACGTCAGCTAAAGCATTCATCGCAATTATATTTACTTGATCATTTTCAAGAATTTCTTCAAATACTTGAATAGCTTTAGTGTATTGTTTACTTGCTAAATATGTTTGTCCCTGCTCAAGAGTACTTTGAGGAAAAACGGTTTGGAGCAAGAACGAGAAAACAAACAGTTTATATGTAACGTTATTCACTCTGCACTATTTTATGATAGCGGTTTATTTCTTGCACATTTACGTTTTGCCGTTGCCCGCCAGGCCAATCCACTATAATAGCAGCAATCGTTTCAGCATCATTTAAACCAAAAACAATTCGTTTATCATTGGATGCCAAATAACTTGCGCCGGGATTTACATAAGCAATCTGCATTCCGCTTGCTGATTCAATCGTCACCTTTGCCCCGATAGCATCACGACTGCTGGATGTACCTTCAAGTTCAAACCCTATCCAGTTGTTTTCTGGTATACCCGTTTTAATCAACAAGTTTGCAGGTTGATTATTGTTGGAGATGACAATATCCATATCGCCGTCGTTATCAATATCTCCAAATGCAGCTCCTCTTCCAACTGAAGGTAAAGCAGCAGCACCTATCAATAGCTGATCAATTTCACTAAAAGTACCATTTTTATTATTAATAAAAACCTGTTTGCGCTGGGCGTGTGTATAGGCGCTGTTGAAATGGGAAATATTATCGATTACATGGCCATTAACAACAAAGAGGTCCAGCCAGCCGTCAAGGTTTATATCCATGAATTTTGTCCCAAAGCCAAGGACATCCAAACTGGGTTGACCCAAACCGGCTGAAAATGTTTTATCAATAAAAGAACCATTACCATCATTCAGATATAATGTATTGGATTCGCCGCTGAAGTTAGTGACGAATAGATCCAAGCGTCCGTTATGGTTTATATCGCCAAAGTCGACACCCATACCTGCTTCGGCTTTTCCGTTTTCATTAAAGCCGACACCATTAAACAGAGCTCTTTCTTCAAAATGGGCGCTGCCATCATTGATGTACATGAGATTCATCACCTTATCATTGGCAACATATATATCCATATCGCCATCATTATCTATGTCTCCCGGTACCACGCCAAGCCCTTTACCACGGTCTTTGGCAATTCCGGCTTTGTCCGTCCAGTTCGAGAATGTACCATCCCCATTATTATGGTAAAAATCGTCCGTGATTCCTTCAAAAAAATCGGGGTCACAATAGGCTCGCAGACCGCTGATACTTTCACCGCACCATGGATTTTTTTCCACTGAAAATTCGACGTAATTGGCCACGTACAGGTCTAACCAGCCATCATTGTCCCCATCAAAGAAAGCGGCGCTAGACCCCCATTTTGGGCTATTTAAGCCCATTGCTGACGTCATATCGGTAAATGTACCATTATTATTGTTGATATAGAGGATATCCGCCCCAAAATTGGTCACATACAGATCTGTATCACCGTCATTGTCCACATCTCCGCAGGCACAGCCAATACTATAGGATTCATCACCCACTCCTGTTTTTTCTGTGACATTTGTCCAACTACCGTTGTCATTGCGATATAGTTTATTTTTTAATTGGACATTTTTATCCCAGCCGGGAAAGGGCGCCCCCTGGCAAAAGTATATATCCAAGTCATTATCGTTATCATAATCCAAAAGGCAAACGCCGGAACCCATGGTCTCCACATAATATTTTTCCCCGCTGCCGCCATGATCATGGATAAAATCCAAGCCTTGATCTTGTGCTACATCATCAAACACATAGGATTGTGCGTTTAGTGAAAAATAGATGGAGAGAGTAATAATGGCTAGTGGTTTCATATAGTGGTTCAATAAACTAAAAAAGCCGATCCCAAAGGAACGGCTTTTTTATTAATAGTTAACGAAAAATTTCGTTAGAACGAATAGCCTAAAGATATACGCATCACTGATCCCAGAGCATCATGAGTGCTCATGGCCACATCAGCAGCAATACCAGCTAAACTTACACCAGCGCCTAGAGACATGGGAAATTGCGGATTGTCCAGGTTATAACTTGCGCGAACCTTGGCCAAACCGGCGACAGAAAATTCACCATTTAATGTAAATTCCTGGGCCATGTCAGCGTATTTCGCAACATTTAAACCAGCCACCAAACCCATATTATCATCACCAAAAGCCTGACCCACAATACCAAAATTGAAGGTCATGGGTAATGACATGCTCGGGAATTCATCGTAGTTGGATCCTTCTGGTATATCTACAGGTTGCACATCAGGACCAAAATTGGTGATGGCGGCGCCCATACGGATACCCTTATAACCGGTATTAAACTGCATACCTACATCAAAGGCTGTTCCGCTGATTGCTTCACCATCAATATCCTGTGAAACCATTTTAGCTGATCCGCCTACAGAGAACTTATCAGACATACTCAATGCATAGCTAAGCTGCAATGACATATCAGCAGCTTTCCAACTGCCGGAATTGGGATACAGGTTCATTGTACCCTGATCCGCATCACCTGACCAGCCGGATTTCATCGTTTCACCATAATCAACATTAACCATTGACAAACCGATTGTTCCGCCAGCCAGAGGCATAACAAAACCAAAATTTGTAATGTTAGTTTCCACAAGCCATTGGTTCATTCCACCAGTAAAACCCATGGATGAGCCTGCGATTCCAGCCGGGTTGCTGAATAATGCTGATGCACCTGATCCCTGTGCGGCTAAACCGCCCAAGGCTGCGGTGCGGGCATCGTTTTGTATGTTTAAAAATTTAAAAGCGACGGAACCAACTTTATCGGCAGCGCCTTCTGCAACGATTAAAGCGGGAAATGAGACAACCAGACAAAAGGTCGCTGCCCATTTCACAGCTTTCTTTGAGATGAGTGTTTTCATCATTTTCAATTCTCCTTTTCCAGTTATCTTATGACTGCAAGTTTGCCGTTTTCATCGTCTACGCGCCAGTAGTAAACACCGGTTGAAATTTGAATTCCTGTTCGTGAAATCAAGTTCCAATCGTACGTTCCTTTTTCAGCAACTGCATCCGATTTGAAAACAAGGTTGCCTGCCACATCATACACTTCAACTATGTCACCGATATCTACATTGTAAAACCGAATGAAATACCCTGTAGCAGTAGCTGTACCGTGGTACGCTTCTAAATCAGCGGCACGCCATGGATTGGGTGTTACAAATACACCAGACGAAGTGTTGCCGTCTAAATCAGTATATTCCAATTCTTCGGGTTTAACTGTATACATGGGTGGTGCTGTTGGAATCTCGTCCACTCCATAAGGATCCGCTACCAGTGGATAATTCATGGTATAAAAACTTTCCAGTGAAGGTAAAGTAACTCCATGAGTTGCAGATGCGCCGCCTGCATCATACGCTGCGACGTAATACCAGTAGTTTACACCTATAGCAACGTTTTCATCAGTAAACATGAAGGTTCCCATCATATCCATGAAACCGTCAACCATTTCGAAACTGCCGTCAGTGTATGCAATATCTGCAATCTTGAAGTATGGTCCGCTGGCATTTGGACTGAAAGAAGAGCCCTGGTCAATATCACCAACCATAGAACCACCATCGTCCAAGTTATCTGCAGCTAAACCGAGGTCTGCTGAAGAATATCTTGGAACGGGTGAAGAACGATACACCCTGAAACCAGCAAAATCTGCGGCGCCGATATCTGGATCTACAGCTGCAATTTGATCAGCGCTATAAGACCAGGTTACGACAGCGTGACCGCTTGAATTCGTGGTAACTCCATCTGCAGCAATTGCTGGTGCTGCCGGCGGTTTGGGTAGATCAAAACCCCAGTCATAAGCCTGTCTGGCATTGGCAGCTGCCTTTTGTGCATTCGCTAATCCTGCGCCTGCTAAAACAGCCACAACAAATGTTGCTGAATCACCGGCGGCTAAGGCACCCACTGAGTAGGACTGCAAATAACGCATATCCATTGCAGGCGGATTAGCATCTTTTTTATCTCCGCCTGAGGAAACCATGGTCGCCATGGCATAACGGGCGGCGGCTGTTTGGGGATCTTCATCCCCGGTCCACCACATATGATTTACATCGGCAGCTGTCATACTACTATATGCAGTACCACCAATTTCCAAGGGAGTTTGGGAGATGCGCGTTCCGCGATATTCACGGTTAGGGTCATCTATACCAAAATCATTAACAGCCGACCCCTGATCATCACCATCTAATTCCATGGTTAACATATAATCATGATCATAATCAACAATATCATCTGTCCAGAATGGGAAATCCCAATCAGGGAAAGGCACATTCCATGCACAGTCATGATCTGCTTTTGAACCTAAAACAAGTTCATCAATGTCAGAACTGTCGGGATGAAGAGTAACAGTGATTTCTTCTACAACAAACTCGTTGTAATCGTAGTCTCCAATTGCATAGTAGTCATTCGTTGTTCCGGGAAAACTCCAAGACTTTCGAACAGCAGTCACTGTCAAACCAGCCGACGGTATGGTCCATGTTGAATTACTGACCCATGGTTCTTTATTATAATCACCTTCAGATCCAGCCCAACCCTGGCTTGTTTCTCCAGGTTCTGTTCCACGGGTTAAAACATATTCACCCGTTGTACCTTCCAGAAAATCACTGCCTACTTTGGCAATGATCCAATATCCAGCACGGCAGTTGTAATTAAGGTAACCATGCCCACCAAGGCTGAATGAACCGGGGTAAACCCATCCTGGAATAATAGCACTACAGGTTTGGTCACCGGTATTCCCATAGGAATCCCAGCCCATCCACATATTGTTATTTGTGTGGTAAACATACGTTTGATCAAGGGCGGGTGCCATCACTTTACCGGCTCTATAATCCATATTAATAATATCCAACTTGTCTTTTGCCACAAGTCCGGACATTAAGGATAAAGCAACAGTAAATGTCAGCAAAGCCCTTGGTACAGTTTTGCAATTCATCCACTTCATAATTTTTATCTCCTTTATTCTAATCATTCTATGGCCGGACATTAGTAATCAATGGATACACCAAAATGAATTGTCATCGGTGCGCCATAAGCCATAAGGTTATTGGTTGGACCAGCTGCTATTCCTGAGTAAGCAGATGCTTCATCAAAGTAGGAACCAGGGTCGGCAATTGCAACTACATTGCGGACGTTCAATACATTTTCAACCAGCAAATAAACTGTGGGACGAACAATACCCAAGTTCATTTTTGCATCTACGCGTAGATTTACATCCATCGTAGATGGTGCTCGTTCTTTTAATGATGCTCCGCCTTGACCGGAACGTGCTGAAACAGGTAATCCGCTTTGGGCGTTGAATGTAATATTACCACCCGCACGACTAAACATACCGCCTATATTGGTATGGTAATCAATATATCCATTCAATATATGGGGCCTATGCCAATCAAGTGTTGTCATGGAAAGAATATTTCCTGTAAAAACGCCTGCTTCCTGACGGAGAGAACCAGCAGAAAATTTATCCGAAGCTGTTCCTCGCGCGATGGAGAAGGTATAGGACACGCGTCCGCTCAATCCTTCTGCTGCACTCTTGGAAACACTTACTTCTAAACCACGCACATTACCAAAGTGCTCACTGGTCTTGTAAATAAAGTGGGTTGCCTGGTAAGGATCATTTCCAGTCCAGGGAGTGCCATCATAATTACCTGAGGAATCTACAAACGCTTTATTTGTGACTTCTTTTGCGGAAACCAGATTGGCAATATCCTTATAATAACCAGACACATCCACTTTTACTCCGTTGGCCAGGCTATATTGCATACCCATTTCATAAATGGTCGTTTCCTGGGGATCCAGATTGGGATTGCCCATGTAGACAAAATAACCGGATTCAGTACCGCCATCCATTTGCGCCAGGTAATTCTCCAGCAAATCATAAAAAGTGGGTCTTTGGAAAAACGAACCATAGGCATAACGGAAGGCCATATTGTCACCCACGGGGAATGAAACACCCAATCGAGGGCTAATCTTTGATTTGGTTTCCGTTGCACGACGTAGCGCAGGATTAAAAGGGTTGATGTCTGTATTCTCAAACATTGTGTTATCATCTTCATCCACATCCCATAGACCATCATCCGCATTTACATTAAATGCATCATATCTTAAACCTACATTCACAATCATATCATCAAATTCCATTTGATCCTGAACAAAGGCAACCATTTCGGTCGGTGCAGCATCACTAATCCCTTGATTTTGAATTCTATTTTTAGAGGGATCTGCTACAACTTCTGCGCCAACAGTTCGGCCAAACCAAACATCACGACCTAAACGGTCTATGCTATAGCTCCGAGATTCAAAACCAGCTTTCAATAAATGACGAGCATTTATCTGGCTAGTCACATATGCACTAATTGTTGTATGGCTTTCATCAGAATTGAAATAGTGGCCATATACATTGGCTAAACTAAACCATGCATTGCTATTGTCTAAATCTTCCATTTCTCGTGTATGATTTGGACCATCTACAACACTATACTCACCGCCATCATTTGTTACAGTGGTTACATCGACAAAATCAATAAAATCACCATCGCCGCCTACTTTCGCACCGTCAGTCTGCGTTTTGCTTAAATTGTCAAAGCGAACTGTAATATTCGTATTGGCTGACAAAACATAATTAGCACTTACACCAAACTGTGTAGACTTTTCTTCAGTCCGTGGATATTGATCCAACGCATAAATCCAATCCCACACATTTAATTGACCTCCAGCGCCCGATGCTCTTTCAGCATCATAGCTAGGATCATAAAATCCATTACGGGTATAAGACATAAATTCTGCACCCAATTTTAAATTCCCACCCACTTGGTAGGTTAATTTCCCTTGAATACTGGTGAAGTCTTCTGCCATGCCGGGTAAACGACCGGGATCATTTAATTGTCGCATGGAAGCAACAAGACCAATGGCACCAGATCCAAAACTAACTGAAGCATCCAATACAGATCCTGTACCACCAAAATCGCCTTTGTTATAATCTGTATTTTCGACTGCTGCTGCATACGTTGTATCGCTATCAGGCATTTGCATCGATTCACTATACACATCAGCATCTTTAAAATCGCCTTCAATTTCTCTATAATAATCACTACCAAGTTGTGTTCTAAAACTGACATTCATATGAACGCCATCATCTGCTTCTTTCATAACTGTGTTAAAAAGACCAGACATAGCTTGTCCGTATTCAGCATTGAATGTTCCTGTAATCAATTGTAATTCACCTACAATGTTCGGATTAACCGGAATCGCTTCTCCACCCATTATTGGGTTTACAACTGATGCACCATCAACTAGATACATTTCTTCACCGGATCGGCCACCACGAAGATGCAATTCTCCATCTTTTTCGGTTACACCGGGAAGTGTTTTAACAACATCATTCAATGTTGTTACACCTAGACTTGTTACCAAGTCTCCAGAAACAATTTGTTTGCTGGAAGTGAGCGTGTTTTCAATTGCGGGACGTTCAGCTGTAACAGAAACACCGGTCATTTGCAATGCTTCTGTTGTCAGCGCTGCGTTTGCCGGTGTTGTAACATCGATACTTACTTGTACACCTTCAGCCGTATAGGATGCATAACCGATCATGGAAAATGCCAGATCGTAGGATCCCGGGGTCAGGTTAATAATAAAATATTCACCATTCACATCAGTAGCCGCGCCCATTGAAGATCCCTGGACAAGTACGTTACAACCTGCCAGGGCTTCACCGGTTTGGCTATCGGTTACTCGCCCGGCGATCTTCCCTGTTTGACCGGCGAAGAGCATTCCAGCAAGTACACATAGAATGGCAATAGGTTTTAGGATGCGCATATAGCCTCCTTGGTTTATTCTCATTTATTTAAATTTTTAAATGCAGCTTTTGGATATTTACAAGATGTTTAGAACTTTTCAAACTTTCTCCTTGGCTACAACTCCTTGTCAAATCAGGGTGAAACTCAGCTATTACAACCAAAAAAGCAAGAAAAAATATCTCAATTACTTTACAGAGAAAATTAACGCCATAATATTTGGTAAATTGATTATTTTCTATAATTAAGCTGTTTAAATAATGTCTCAAATAAATACTTAATAAAATTAAACATTTTCTCTTCGAAAGATTAAAATAAATCACCCTAAATTACCCGCTTGA
>CAZORD010000037.1:0-9334 GCA_964582455.1 uncultured bacterium
GCTCAATCTTATGGATTCGACAGTAATAATAATGCTATTGCAGTTGGCGAAGATATAAAGGGTGCCTTTGTTACAACATTTATTGCTGCAGAATTAGTGGATTCGCTGAATCAACCGCAAAAAGAAGAAATGATTACCTTTTCTGCTAAAGCATCTGGTTCTGATATTGGTTCTTTTGATACGAGCACTCCAAAAACTAATAATGATGGTTTAGCAGTGGTGCAGTTTTCAGATGGGAATGTGGCTGCTTATGATAATGCTACTACTCCAACTTATGAAGGTGTAGAGGTTACAGCCACGTATACCAAGGGTGGTACAGACTTTGAAGCAGCCGTGCGTTTTGATGTATTTGATACCAGCGCAGTGGAATTGTGGCCCTATCAATTCAATCTTTCTACAAATACAAATGCCATTAAACTCGATGATGGGAATACAAAAGCTGAATTATCAGCTCACATCAATTCACTACAGTATAGTAACCCCATCTTGAATGTGGAAATCTTTTTTGAAAGTACAAATGGTCGTTTGAGTGTTTTAAGTGATTTAACAGATTCTACGGGAATAGCGAGGGTAGATTTTTCTGATACCGGTGACCCCAATGAAATAGGTGTGTCTACAGTATCAGCTCGCTATCAGCACCCGATTTTTGGCATGGTCAAGGATTCTGTGCAGATAACCATCAGAGATACTTCATCAGGAATTCCCGCATATATACAAATAACATCTGCTAGTCCTCCTGAAATTATGGTTGTGGGCGGTGGCGGATCCGAATCCACTGATATTTGTGCCCGTGTGTTTGATGAAAATGGTGTGCTGGTCCAAACTCCATATATTGTCATATTTACACTAGGCCCAGAATTACCGGAAGGTGCAAATTTGAATAATTCCGGTATTGTGGATTCAGCATATTCCGCTAATGGAGAAGCATGTGTTTCATTAAACAGCGGAGTCGCACCCGGACCAATAAGAGTAACAGCAGTGCTTATGTATGAAGGTGAAGAAATTACAGCGACAGCTATTCCAGTAATTATAGCTACAGGACCTCCCTCCAATATTGAAGCTGAATATGATCCCTTGAATACCTCTCCAACAGGGGGAGGATATTACCAGACAGAGGCATCAGCAATGGTGTATGACCTATGGTATAATCCGGTGGCAGACAGTACATATGTATACTGGACATTAGAACCTGAACCACCCGATACGCTTATTGAAGCATTGGTAGAAGGTGTCAGCTATACCGGTAACCCGAATCTAAATGGTGATTCATATTCCGGGTTGGCCTTTACCACCATTATTTATTCTACTGATGCTATTGGTGACATTGGTTATGTAACTGCCCTGACTTTTGGTGCCAATGGTGATACGGTATCTGTGCGAATCAATGAAGAAGAAGGTGAAACTACCATGACTTTTGTTCCTGGTACTCTGGTGTTGAGCGCAGCAACGACTTACGTTGACTTCACTGCTTTGGGAGCTACTACAGTACAACTTAATATTACAGGTACTCTCATGGATTTTTACGGTAATCCGGTCGCTGGAGCACCGATATCTCTTAATGCACCAGGGGCACAGAATATTTATTGGCCTGCAGCACCTATTGCGAATAATGTAGGTACCACCGATGAAAACGGCCAGGTCATCTGGGTTGTTGAATATGATCAGGGAATATGTGCATGGATTGTTGGTACAGAAGACCCAGCCCAGTACGAAGATTTTACATCCAGTATTACAGCAACACTATTGATTGCCCAATCCATCACCAGTGATCCCCTGGATATACTATTAGTCAGAACACCTGTAGGTCCCTAATCATGGCTGTATTCAATCCACAATTTTCCAAGATCGGTGAAATCCTGGTTCACTTAGAAAAAATTGATGAATCACAACTCAATCGCGCCTTGGCTGAACAGGATAAATCCGGTGAAAAATTGGGTACAACCTTGCTCCACAACGGCCTTATTACAGAAAATGATTTGGTGACGGTATATGCTATGCAGTTAGGTTACCAGGCAGTCGAAGAGGATAACTTGTTCAACGCGGACCTGGATGTGGTTAAGCTGATCCCTGAAGATTTTGCCCGTGAACATAATCTTTTAGCACTGGGTAAATCCAATTCCACCATTCAGGTAGCCATGGAAGACCCGGAAGACCTGGTGGCCATAGATAACCTGAAGCGCCTTACCAAGCTGACACCTGATGTGTTGGTGGCCGGTACATCCGGACTGCAGCGAGCCATGGATGAATTATACGGTAAAATTCGTCAATCAGGTGAAGTGGAAGAAGTGTTTGAAGGTATCAAGGTTATTTCCGGCGATGAAGATGATGCGGAAGAAGTTGATCTTTCACCCGATAAAGTATCGGCGGAAGATGCACCCATTGTTAAACTGGTAAACCTGATCCTCCAGGAAGCTATCAAGGAACGGGCCACGGATGTCCACATTGAACCCCAAAGTAAAAATGTTAATGTACGCATTCGAATTGACGGTGTATTGCAGATTATTATGACGCCGCCATCTACTTCTTTAAGCGGTTTGGTTACACGTATTAAAATATTGTCCAAATTGAACATTGCCGAACGGCGCCTGCCCCAGGATGGCCGATTTACCATTAAAGCAACGAAGCGAGAAATTGATGTGCGTGTATCTATTTTACCCACAGTCTATGGTGAAAAAGTGGTTATGCGTTTGCTGGATAAATCCGGCTTTGCGTTTAACCTCAAGAGCCTGGGCTTTGAACAAGACATGCATTCCATTTTTAAGCGTGTGATTGCCCAGCCCTATGGCATGGTTGTAGTATCCGGCCCTACGGGAAGCGGTAAATCAACCAGTTTATATGCATCTCTGAAAGAGATTAAAAATGAAGGGACGAATATTACGACCGTGGAAGACCCTGTAGAATATCAATTGGAAGGCGTAAACCAGGTGCAAACGCATGATGGGATTGGTTTATCTTTTTCAGCTTCTTTACGTTCAATTCTGCGCCAAGACCCTGACGTTTTGCTCATTGGTGAAATTCGTGATGAAGAAACAGCGGATATCGCCGTAAAATTTTCTTTAACCGGGCACTTGGTTTTTTCCACAGTGCATGCCAATGATGCCGCTTCTACTATTACCCGTTTACTGGATATTGGTGTTAAACCATTTTTAGTAGGTTCCTGCTTGAATCTTGTCATGGCCCAGCGTCTGGTGCGAACAATCTGTGAAAATTGTAAAGAATCATATACACCCACTAAAGAAGAGTTGGAAATGATTGGTTTGGAAAAATCCAAATTGAACGGAAAACAACTTTTTAGAGGAAAAGGGTGTAATCATTGCAGGAATACAGGATACCATGGTCGGACAGGCATTTTTGAATTAATTCCCATGTCCAAGGAAATACGTGGACTGGTTTTTGACAATGCCAATGAAGGAGTGATACGTCAAAAAGTGATTGACGATGGCATGGTTACACTTCGAGATAGTGGTATCCGCAAAGTTCTTGCAGGTGATACGACAATCGCTGAAATACTGCGTTCAACTGTTGAGGATTTATAATGCCTGTATTTTCTTATTTGATCAAGGATGATGCCGGTTCCCGCCGTGAAGGTGAGTTGCGTGCCGATAGTTTAGATATAGCCATGAAGAAATTGGCGGCCAATAACCAGATTATCGTTAATCTCCAGGAAGTAGATACAAGTTGGGATTTCATTGGTCCGTTTATTGATGAGATCAACCTTTCTATAGAACGGCTTAAAAACCGCATACCATTGAGTAATCTGGTCTTTTTTACGCGCCAGTTAGCTACCATGTATTCAGCAGGTTTAACTTTAGAAAGATCTATCCATGGCCTCGCAGCGGAGGAGAAGCATTCACGTTTCAAGAAAGTCTTGATTAATGTTAGTGAAAATATTCGCAAAGGATTATCCCTTTCTGAAGCTATGCAGAAGCATCCCGGTGTTTTCAGTAATCTTTATATTGCCCTGACAAAAGCAGGGGAAGTCAGTGGAAACCTGAATGAGATCATGGAACAATTGGCTACGTATTTGGAAAACCTGGATGATGTACACCGAAAAGTACGTTCAGCCATGACGTATCCCATTTTTATGGTCATTTTCCTTTTTGCCATGATGGCGGGAATGTTCATTTATATTATTCCAAAATTTACAGATGTGTATGCCCAATTGGGAGCCAACTTGCCGGCTGCGACGCTGATGATGGTTACGATCAGTGAATGGGTGAGCTTAAATTTTGGGAAAATTCTACTATCCAGTTTTGGTGTTATATTTGGAATTTGGCTGGTTTCAAAAACACGCCGCGGGGGATATGTCATTGATTCTATCAAATTGGGCAGTCCTGTATTTGGCTCATTGGTGGAACAATCGATTTTGAACAAATTTTCAAAGACAGCCGGAATATTGATTGGTGCCGGGGTACCGGTCATTGAATCCATGAAACTCATGAAAAAGATCGTTGAAAACCGTGTTTATGAAGTGGCTGTTGAGGATGCAACAGAATACATCAGGGATGGATTCAATATCAGTACTGCCTTGCGGCGTACAGAACGATTCCCGGCTATTTTATTGCAATTGGCGGCGACCGGCGAGGAAACGGGTGAACTGGGTTCACTATTGGACAATGCTTCTGATTATTATTACAAACAGGTAAATGCCCTAGTTGAACGTATGACTACCCTGATTGAACCGCTGCTCATCCTTATGGTTGGATTGGTAATTGCAATCATGGTAATTGTAACCTATTTACCAGTATTCTACTTGGGATCAGCTCTACAGCAGGGTTTATAATGATCTGGTTTCCTTTTATAACTACATTTTTTCTAGGTTCTATAATAGGCAGTTTTCTCAATGTACTTATCTACCGCATGCCCAGGGAAGAGTCAATTTGGAGCCCTCGGTCACATTGTACTCATTGTAATGCAATGATTCCCTGGTTTCGAAATATTCCCATTGTTTCATTTATACTTCAACAAGGAAAATGTGCTGCATGTGCAAAATCTATTTCATGGCAGTATCCGGTTGTGGAAGTATTAACAGGATGTGTTTGGTCAGCGTGTTTTTATATATTTACACCTTTACAGGCTGGACTGACAGCATTGTTTGCTTCCGTTTTAATCGCCTTAGCCTGGATTGATTTGAAGACCATGATGATTCCTTTATCATTGATAATATCTGGTTTAGTCATTATAGTTATGAGTATTATTACAGGAATACTCGAATGGCAATTTGTATTATGGGGTGCATTAGCAGGTGTTCTTTTACCATTGACAATGATGGGCTTAACCTACCTAATGACACGCCGCCAGGGTATGGGCTGGGGCGATATTCAATTGGGTTTGATCCTTGGTGCCTGGCTGGGTCCGTGGATTATGATGATTACACTATTTTTAGCAGCATTGTTAGGTATATTAGGTTGGATTGGTATTTCATTATTCAATGGTTTTGATCGCAACCGTCCATTACCTTTTGCACCTTATCTTGTAACCAGTACAATGGCAATGTTATTCTGCGAGTCTTGTGTAGGGTTCTGGTTTGATAAATTTCTCTTAATATGAAAAACAGGAAATGAATATGAAACAATTGTTTGTGCGTATAATACTGGCACCAGTTATAGTACTAATGAGCATGCTTTATGCTGAGGTAGATAATGAGCAAATACACGGCTTTGCTTTAAAGTCTCAAATCAAGGGTGATCATGTTCTACAATTCAATATTCCAGAATATGAAATGAAAGACGTCACTCTATATGGCCAGACGTTCAAAAGACCCCTTATTGAAGGTGCCGGGCACACGTCTATGGAAGGCAATCCTGAACTGCCTGTCTTGACAACTTTTTATGCTGTAGAACCCGGTAAATCATATCGGGCACACGTAAATATAATTTCTTCAGAAATTGTTGATAATGTTGATTTGTTGCCCTGGCAAACATGGGAAAACGTGACGGTAGATGAAGTTGTCAATTTTAAACGGAATATCAATACGTATACAGCCCCTGTACCTTATCCGGAAAAGCTGGCTGTTGTTTCAGAGCCGCAAACATTTCGCAATCTGGAAATGGTAACTGTTTCATTTACTCCATTTCAATACCAGCCATTAGAGCAAAAACTTGAAATCATTACATCAGCTGAAATAGAATTAGTTGAAACAGGCTCAATTGCAGATAATGCTCACCGTCCGGCAAAACGATCCAGGGTTTTTGAAAAATTGTACGAGTCAATTATTATTAATTATGAACGCTTTATGAGTGGTGAAGATTTTCAAAAACCTTCGATCCTTTATATTCTGCCCAGTAATGCATCAAACTTAATGTCGACGCTCAATCAATTGTTTAACTGGCGTCATAAAGCAGGTTTTGTGGTAAACTTTGCTTCAACGAATACAACTGGCTCATCCGCGTCAGCAATTAAAAACTATATCCAGAATGCATATCAAAGTTGGAATGATCCGCCTGAATATGTTGCTTTGGTCGGTGATGCCTCCGGTTCTTATTCGATTCCAACGTACTATGATAATTGGAGCAGTTATAACGGTGAAGGTGATTTTCCTTACAGCCAACTGGATGGGAATGACTTGTTTCCAGAAGTTTTAATTGGTCGTATTTCGTTCAGCAGCACAACTGAATTGGCAACAATTATTAATAAGACCATTCAATATGAAACGAACCCCTATATGGGTCAAAACTGGTTTACCCGCGCGTGTATGGTTGGAGATCCATCATCCTCTGGGATTTCATGCGTCATTACAAAAGAAGCTGTCCGGCACTATTTAGAAGAATTGGGTGATTATGATGATGTACGTACAGTTTATAACGGTTCCTTCCCTAATCAAATGGTTAATAACCTGAACGATGGTTTAACCTTTTTTAATTATCGTGGATATTGGGGTATTAGTGGTTTCAACAATGGTCATGTAAGCGGATTGAGCAATGGCTTCAAATTATGTGTTGCAACTGTGATCACATGCGGAACAGGCTCTTTTGCATCTGGTACATCCATAAGCGAAACATTCATTAGAGCGGGAACGCCTTCGCAACCAAAAGGTGGAGTTGCTGCTGTCGGTACGGCAACACTGGGTACGCATACAATGTTCAACAATGCTGTCGATATGGGCTTTTATTACGGCATCTTCGCCGATGGCTTGGAAACACCATCTGCTGCCTTGGTAAGAGGAACATTACACTTGTATCAAACATACCCTTCTAATCCAAATAATTTTGTCAGTATTTTTACTCATTGGAATAATCTTATGGGTGACCCAGCATTACAAATGTGGACTGCTGTCCCACAGAATTTTATAGTGACCTATGATAACAGTATCAATCGGGGTACAAACTTCATTGATATTCATGTGACTGACAGTGATGGCATTGATATGCAGGGTGCCTATGTAACTATTCTTAAAGGCAGTGATGAAGTATTTGAATCAGGTTATACCGATGCTGCAGGGAACATTACCTTACCCATCAATTCTTTTGCAGAAGGTAACATGTTTGTAACAGTAACAGCAAAAAATTACATTCCACATCAGGGCACAGTTCAAATTACTAATCCAGAAACAAACGTTAATATTCTTTCCAGTTTGGTTATTGTTGATGATGATGGTAATGCGCCATCAAACGGAAATGGTGATAATATATTAAACAGCAGCGAAGTTGTGGAGCTCACTATTCCAATACACAATTATGGCACATCTTCCATTGCTAACGTAATTGGTACTCTCATAGCACACAGCAGCAACGTAAATGTGAATTTTGGAACAATAACATATGGTGGACTTGATTCAAATGAAACACTGATTCCAACAGTACCCTATGTTATTGAATTAGAAAATAGTGTTATTGAAGGTCAAAACGTTGAACTAAGATTAATATTGACCGATGAAGACAACAACTCCTGGGAAGGTATGCTGACGTATAATGCTGCAGGATCATACCTGGATATTGTCAGTGTAAACGTAATTGATGGAGGAGATGGAGTTTTAGATCCTGGGGAAACTGCAGAACTACAATTTGTCTTATTTAATTCCGGATCCGTTAACGCGACTAATGTGATGGCGTCTTTGAATACCAATTTGCCCGCACTTGAAATCACTGATGAAAACAGCGTTTGGGGAACCATTATTGCGGGACAAATGACCAGCAGTGTAGATCATTTTATTGTGACTGCAGATGAAAATTTAATTCCTGGAACTATGGCTCATTTATTCTTAACCATTACAGGTGGTGACGGTTTTGAAATTTTACAACCTTTTACATTACAGATTGGAACTGTAAGTGTAACAGATCCCTTAGGCCCGGACGAGCATGGTTATTATATATATGATAGCGGTGATCAGATCTATTCAAACGCTCCATTCTATAATTGGATCGAGATTGATTCTCGTTATGGCGGTACTGGTACTTATCTTCCGGTTAACGACTCGGGTGATAATGGTGATGATGTATATACATTATCACTACCGTTCTCTTTTAGAATGTATGGTCAGGTATATGGGCAAATTACAATTTGCTCTAACGGTTGGATTGCAATGGGTGATACAGATATGCAATCATTTAGAAATTATCCCATCCCGGGACCTGGTGGTCCCTCACCGATGATCGCTGCTTTCTGGGATGACCTCACAACTCAATCTCTGGGTCGTGTTTACAAATATTATGATGAAGATCTTCATCAATTCATAGTTCAATGGTCCAGAATGAGAACCTATGACAATAACAGTCCAGAGACTTTTCAGATAATTTTGAAGGATCCGGCTTATTATTTCACGCCAACGGGTGATGGTGAAATCCTGATTCAGTATCATACATTTAATAATACATCTACAGGGAGTTACGGCTGGGGCCAGGTCCATGGCGCGTATTGTACCGTTGGTATTGAAGATGTGACTGCTTCGAAAGGCCTGCAGTATACGTTTAACAATCAATATCCCGCGGCTGCCATGACCCTTGATGATGAAACAGCGCTTCTGATTACAACCCGTGGTTCGGACATCCGCATGCGCGGTGATGTGAACCAGGATGGTGATCTGGATGTTGCTGATGTATTAATTTTGGTGGATTATATTCTAAATCAGGAAACATCTAACCTGAATCCATATCTTGCCGATATGAACCAGGATGAAATTATTAATATCCTTGATATGATCGGTATTGTTCAGATCATTATGGGTTATTGATTCCCCAGGATAATGATTTATGCCACTGACACCAATCTATATATTGGGTGTGCTCACACTCATCCTCCTGATTGCAGGAATAATCGAATTTTGGCAGCACCGGCACAGCCTGGCGGTTATACCACTTAGGATACATGTAAACGGAACCCGCGGTAAATCCAGCGT
>CAZORD010000038.1:0-7916 GCA_964582455.1 uncultured bacterium
TATGCTTCAGGTGTGTATTTTTACAGACTAATTACACCAAATTCTACAATTAACGGCAAAATGTTAATGCTTAAATAATATGGTAGAAAGAACCGAAATAATTCTCTAAAATCGCATCATCATTTAGGTAGTAATTCAAGGGAAAACTAATGAATAAGTCAATATTTTATTTTCTTATTATTGCTTCATTCTTACAAGGTGCCTCTAAAAAAGCATTAAGTGAATTAATCACGTCCACTACCTGAGGACCCTGTGCTGCTGCGGAGCAACAGCTAGATAATTTTACAGACCCTGATCATTCCACATATGTAGGAGATGATGCTGCAGCTAACTGGTGTCAAATTAGATACCATGTTTGGTGGCCGGGTGCTGGAAATGACCCGTTTTACTTATATAATACAGCATTGAACCAGGCTCGTAATAATTATTACGGCAATAATTATACGCCGCATATGTTTACCGGTGGCGATGATTCAGGATCAGGCCCATCAACTTGGCGGTCACATGCGCTGAATATGATCGGTGAGGAAACACCTGTTACGATTGAATTAAATGGCGGTATTAATGGCTATGATGTGGATGTGAGCGTTCTTGTTTCCAGTGAATCAGATCTTTCTTCCGCCAATACCGTGTTGATAGTTGCCGCTACCATGGATTCAGTTTATTATGCAGGTCCCAACGGTTTGCTGCATCACCATGGAGTGATCATTGAATATTTAACAGCAACAAATACGGGTGATGCTGTTACTTTGGATGGCACCAATGATGTGCAGATGAATTATGAATGGACGATGGACTCAAACTGGCCAAATAACAGTACTGTAACCTGGGATATCAGTAATCTGAATATCGTTGTTTTTGTACAGGATTATTCTTCAAAAGATGTCTATCAAGCAGAAGAAGGTCGTGTCAATGAAATGAACAATGATACGGATGAAGATGGTGTTGCTAATTCAGAGGATAATTGTCCGGACACGTATAATCCAGATCAAGCAGATATTGATAGTGATGGCGCTGGTGATGCCTGTGATGCCTGTGATAATGTAAATGTTTACGTTGTAGGTAATATTAATGGGGATGTTGAAGATTCTGCTCCTGTTATTGATGTAATTGATGTTTTGTATCTGTTAGACCTGATAATAGCTGATGAATTTCCAGGCTGCACAGGTGAAGTAGCTGATTATACAGGTGATGGTATAGTGAATTATTTAGATGCCATTTTCCTGGCCCAGTATATTTTAAATCCATACGGCCTCAATTCAAGTGGATATGATGGTGGAGAAGGCCGAGTTGAATTAAACAAATCAGAAGAAAACACGATAATCTCATTATCCAATGATCTACAGATCAGCGGCTTCCAGATTGATTTGGATGTAGATGCTGCGGTAGTACTGGATCAATTAATCGTACCTAATGGCTGGGTAATCAAAGCTCACCAAAATGAATCGAGATTACGAATAGTAGGGATTGATCTATCTGGTCAGAATGCGCAATCTGAAATTCAATTATCTATCCCGGGGAATGTCAATTCAATTAATGAAATAAATGCATGTTGTCCGACAGGTCAACAAATTAATTTTAGTGAACCCTCAACACCGGATAAAATTAAAATTCCAAAAACAGTCACATTGGGACAATTATATCCAAATCCATTTAATCCTGAAGTGTCAATTCCTTTTACTTTACCTAATGAAATGCAGACCCAGGTATTAATTTATGATGTTAAAGGGAGGCTTGTAGAAACTTTATTGAATAAAGTTAATATGATTGCGGGCAGCCATGTTATAAAATGGAATGCTGATTCGTTTGCGTCAGGTATTTATTTTATTCGCGTGCAAACACCTTTAAGTGTTGATGTGCGCAAAGCGTATTTAGTCAAATAATACTAGGAAAACATTTTCAGAGTTCATCAAAGGGGGCATAAATTTGCCCCCTCTTTTTTTAATAAAGATGCCATTGGGGCGTCGTCTAATGGCAGGACACCAGATTCTGGTTCTGGGAGTTGGGGTTCGAGTCCCTGCGCCCCAGCAAAATAACAAAAAATGCGCCCGTGGTGAAATGGATATCACTGGTGGCTACGGACCACCCGTTAGGGGTTCGAATCCTCTCGGGCGTACACATTTTGGCTCGTTCGTCTAGCGGTTAGGACGCTGCCCTCTCAAGGCGGTAACACGGGTTCGATTCCCGTACGAGCTACATTCTACAATATCATCAAAGTAGGATTTATATATTATAACATGTATTCCCTGCCTGTTTGCCGCAATGTGAACAGTATGCTGGGATTTTTTCTTCAGATTACAGAAATTGTGCTTACCCTTACTTATTAAATAAGGCTCTTTATTATATAATATTATATATATTGATATACTTATTTATGAGATTGATTTACATCCGTTGCAAATTATATATTATACTGTCGATAAATGTCCCCAGAGGTAAGGGGTTTTGCCGAATAAGTACGTTTAAATAAAATAGTATTGAGGTAACTATGCGAAAATGTTCTGCGAATACAACGTTTTATTTTTTCAAGCAATCATGGTTGATGATTGCATTTATATTATTCATAATACCAATTTCAAACTTGAAAGCCCAGGATGAAGATTATGAAGACCCGACAGAAGTTTTCTGGGGTGATGAAGAAGAAGAATATGCAGAAGATGATGAATATTATGAGGATGATGAATTTTATGATGAAGATACATCAGAATACTACGAAGATGACGAGTTCTATGAAGATGAATTCTATGAGGATGATACATCAGAATACTACGAAGATGATGAATTTTATGAAGAAGACGAGGGTGAATTTGAGGAAGAAGATATATCCGAAACTGAATTAGCCGAACTGGCAAAGCGTATGGGGTATTCCTTGAATATTTCAGGAGCATCTCCCGGTTTTGTTAATCATGGTATGAACTCATATAATAACAATCCACAAGTTAATATACGATTAAGTGTCGAATTTCCATTACTGATGCAACTAATGGGAGTTCGATTCAGGTTTGGTGCAGAAGTAGGAAATTTTGGTTTCGAACACTACTTGCCAATTGGTGGTTCATTCTCTGGAGTTACGGCAATGGGATTACTTGCATTTCCTGCGGGTCCAGGGAAATTAAAAATTGGTGCTGGATTAATTGGAAGTTCTTTTGGCGTGAGCGGTGAATCATCATATGGCTTTTCAATTGGTAACACATTAGAAGTTAGAGGTGGTATACGATATACAAGTGCATTCAATGTTACGGATGATAAAAATAATGAGATTGGACTTGCTAGTTGGTTAGATGGACTGATTATGCTTGGGTTTAATCTCTAAAATATTGACTGCCTCGGTGATAAAAGTATCTTCAAAAATTAATTATTCTTTTATCAGTATTTTTTTACTGACAACTAATTTGTACAGTGCGAACGGAGATAATATCACGACTGCTATTTCGAATAATGGCTCATATCAAAAAAACGGCTATATGAACTCCCATACAACGGGGTTTACTTTTACAATATCTATTTCTGGTGATGATCAAACAACATATTCAAATGGGTTTTATTTGCCGTATGTTATTTTCAATAGTGGTGCTGCAACACTTATTAACAGTAATACATCATTAATAGCATTAGGAACAAGCCCATCATCCGTTTCTGTTACTGTATCAGATGATAATCTTGAAAACAGTACCGGTTGGCCTGGGAATGGTGGTACAGTGGATTTTCAAGTCAGATTTCTTGATGCTAGTTTTGGTAACGAGATTTATCATGATGTTACATTATCTGGTAGTGCAACAGAACTTAACATAGACCAGTCATTTAGTAATTGGGGTATCCAGGACCCAGGTACCAACGAGTATACTAAAGATTCAGATTATAGAATATATGTGAACGAATCTGTTGATTCAGTCCATGTGAATTGGGCTGGTGATGATGGATCCAGTCAAAGTGAAGTTATTAGTCAATCTATTAATGCAAGTGGATATACTACTATCACAGGTGGTATAACGCTGACTGAAGGTGTAACTTATTCTATTACGAGTCAATTATTTGATAATGCGCATAATAGAGCAGCAGATGTTAATTCTAATGTAGGTGTAGATCTCACAAATCCATCTATATCAAGTTTATCAAGTTCAGAATCGGCCGGAACGTATAAGATTGGTGATGATATTACCTTCAAGATATCATTTGATGATTATGTTTATCCTCTAAGCGGTAGTTTAACAACAACATTTAATACAACAAATACTGCAACAGCTACTACCTCATCAGATAATTGGTCTGTAAGCTCAAGTTATGCAACTGAATGGTCTGGTACATATACAGTTTTAGAAGGTGATGATGTAGCTAATTTATCTGTTACACAAGTAACAATGAGTAGCGGAACCTTATATGATAAAACATATTCAACATCCACTTTAAACACAGCTAATTCTTTAACAATGCCGGTCAGTTCTTTTACAACAAATATAGAAGATGGTGTTTCGTTGGAAATTGATGGGGTGAAGCCAACTATCTCCAGTGTTACGTCCTCATCGCCTGATGCGAGTTACAGTGAGGGTGAAACAATAAATATTACAGTGAATTTTTCTGAAAATGTCACCTTAAGTACTGGAAATCTACAAGTTACCTTGGAAACTGGAGATACTGATAATACACTTGATATAGCTGCCGTTGATATTGTTTCTACTTCAAGTGCAATTGGGACTTATACTGTCCAATCAGGTGATGAGTCCAGTGATTTATCTGTTAAAAGTGTAGCATTGACAGGAGGAGGTTCATTGACTGATGCAGCTGGGAATGCATTGACCTCGTTTGCTATTGCAACTAATTTGGATGACGCTCATGCCTTTTTACTGGAAACAACTGCACCGGTAATCGGTTCGATTACATCCACTACAGCTGATGGTACCTATGGAATTGGCACTGATGTGAGTGTTACTATTAGTTTTACAAATGGGAGTGGTGGTTCAAATGAAAATGTAACTTTAAGCGCAGGAAGTTTGGATATTACGTTGGAGACGGGTACTACTGACCGTACTGCTTCTGATGCTTCAATTTCCAGTGAAAATACGGCTACATTTACTTATACGGTCCAGGAAGATGATGCCAGTTCAGACCTTGCTGTTTCTGCTGTGGCAGTTACTGGGGGAACAATTTCAGATGCGGCTGGGAATGCATTAAGCTCCGCTCCGTCAATTCCAGCTGGCGGTAATTTAAGCGATGCATCTGATATTGTGATTGAAGCGACACGTCCAACTATAACATCAATGACAACTACTACTGCTGATGGTACCTATAAAGTAGGGGATGATGTTAATATCACTCTGCAATTCAGCGAAGCTGTTACATTAGCAGGCGGTACTCTTGATGTTATTCTTGAAACTGGTTCTACAGATCAAACACTCAATATAGCTGCCTTTACAAATTCAAATTCAGCGTCAGCAACCTTTACTGTACAGGCTGGGGATACAACAAATTTATTAACCATGAGCAGTATTGCATTAGCGACAGGTGCAACACTTAAAGATGTTGTAAGTAATAATCCAAATGATTTGACAAATTTTACTCCCGCCACTTTGCTTGAAGCAGCTTACAATATTGTAATTGACGGCAATGTGCCAACAATAAGCAAAGTTACTTCTACAACGACTGACGGTTCATATGGTGTGGGTGATGCTGTAAATGTAACCGTATATTTTAGTGAAGCAGTAACATTATCAGGAGGAAATTTAGTTGTTACACTTGAAACCGGTACAACAGATCGAACTGTTACAATTTCCTCTATTTCTGCTGCGGGATCCGCTTCGGGTACATATACTGTTCAAACTGGAGATGAAAGCTCTGATCTAGCAGTAAAGTCAATTGCCCTTTCAGCTGGCAGCATTACTGATGCGAACAGCAATACCATGGCAGATTTTTCTGTTCCTGCCAGCAATGATATCAACGATTTTAAAGCACTAGTCATTGACGGCACTGCTCCGACTGCTTTCACTACAGGCACCGCAACGACAGTTGCTTCAGTAAGTACATTTGTTGTATCAGGCTATTGGAATGAAAATAATACAGACGTGGATATTACAGTACCAATAGACAGTGATAACAGCCTGGTGGGAGGAACTGTACAAGTTCAAGCAAAAGTAGATGCAAATATTTATGTAAACGTTGGCGCGGCTGAAACAATACAGACTTCTGATGTGAGCAATGGCACACTGGATGTCCGTATCGATAAATCAGCATCAGGCAATACCGATATTGAGGAATTGACCGGTTTTGACAATGGCGGTGTAATCACGTTTAATTCGATCATTACTGATCTTGCTGGGAACAGTATCACAGGTACTGCCAGTACCACCACCCTCACGGTAGATACCATTGCAGCCACTGTTACTGGCATAACATCATCAACAGACAACGGTATATACATCATCGGTGATATAATTGCCGTAGATATATCCTTTGATGAAAATATAACCCTAACCACTGGTGGTTCATTTGTTATAACTATGGAATCAGGTTCCGTGGATAATTCTGTATCTGTTTCGTCTATATCCAGCTCAACTTCAGCGACGAGCACATATACTGTCCAAAGTGGTGACAGCAATGCGGATCTGTATGTAAAAACACTGTCTGTGACAGGGGGTTATTTGATTGATGTAGCGGGTAATCCCATGTCTACAGCCGACCTGGACATTTCCGCAGGAAATAATATAAGTGACAGTAAAAATATTGAAATTGATGGTATTGACCCTGATGCTTTCACCGTTGGCAGTATCACTACCACCGGTGGGAATGTCTATGCAGGATATTGGAACTCTACAAATACAGGAGTGGATATTGTTGTTCCGATTGCCAATGATGCCAGCTTGACAGATGGCAATGTTCAAATCCGGGGTAAAGTAGATGCTGAAGCATATGAAAACATAGGTGCTTCAGAAACAATTTCTGCTGGTGATTTAGATGGCAGTAAAACTATTTCTATTACTGCAGCTCAAATGGAAGCGCTTACCAATTTTGCCGATGATGGTATTGTTACCATAACAGCTATTATTACAGATGAAGCTACCAACTCCACAACGGGTACAGAAAGTTCAACCACTCTGACAATTGATGAAACATTACTTTCTACTTTTACTGCTTCCACTGTAAGCCCCGATGGTAATGTGGAAAATGCTGGATATTATAATGGCGTCAACACGGGTATTGAAGTCAATATTCCCCTTGAATCTACAGATAACTCTTTGACTGGTGGTAAGATAAGGCTGCAATCAAAAGCAGGCGCCAATGCATGGGTCAGTGTTGCTGATTTTAATACAGTACTCGGCACAGATTTTACAGCAGGATTTAAAACAGTTACAGTTGATTCAGGTGGTACAGACAGCACGGATTTGGTTGAATTAACGGGTTTTGCTGAAAATGAAAATCTTTATTTCAGGGCAATTCTCTGGGATGTAGCCGGGAATCAGCGTACCGGTAGTGAGAGTGCAACAGACATTATTATTGATCAAACAAAACCAACAGTCAGTTCTATTTCTTCATCGTCTGATAATGGCAGTTATAAATCAGGTGAAACAATCAATATTGATGTTTCATCTTTAGAAGTTATGAATGTAACGGGCACACCTCAAATTACCCTGGAAACAGGTGATACGGATGCTACAGTTGACTATACAAGCGGATCAACTACATCAACGATTACGTTTGTTTATACGGTTGATGACGGCCATACTTCATCCGACCTTGATGTAAAAACTTTATCATTGAACAGCGGTACAATATATGATGATGCAGGTAACGCTCTTGTCTTAACGCTCCCGACACTCGGTGGTAGTGGTTCTTTAGGTGATAATAAAGATATTATAGTGGATACAGATGCACCTACAGCAAGCATAGCATATACGGATGAACTTGTTAAAGAAAACGATATAGTT
>CAZORD010000039.1:0-3631 GCA_964582455.1 uncultured bacterium
CGTCCCTTACGCCAATATTAAACCGGATGGTGGTGGTAGGATTGAATGGGTTGGGGTATGGTTGGTGGAGTTTGAAATTTTGTGGGAGTGGGTTTTCATCAATTGATAATGGATTTGTTGTAGTAAAAAAACCCAATTCCACAAATTGAGGGTTTGTATTGGCAACAGAATAAAATTCACCATAAACAGTATAATATCCTTCATCGGAATTATATGAGGCTGGCATTACACTTGAATCAGCAACTGAAAAAAATGTGGGAAGATTGAACGCCCAAACAACTGGTAAACACCATGCGCCACTATCCCACACATAATTATTATTTTCGTCATAAATATAAAAAACGACAAATAGATTTACACATGACATTGTAAAAGAAACATCTGAACTATCAAGATTAGTTATTTCAAATCTCATTTGAATTGAATCACCAACTTGATAATGTAATTTATCTGTTTCCAAGGTTAGTAAAAGAGGCGTGTTATTATAACTGCCATTTATAGATATACTATTATTATAATTTTGAGGTTTACTCACTGAATGAAAAGTGAGTAATAAAAATAAAACAACTGTTACTCTTTCTAAAAAATTCCACATTTCCTAAACATTACAAAACATCTCCTTCAAAAGAAACAAAGAAACCTTTGTCGCCATTAAACCTTTAGAAGGTTGTAACCTTCTAAAGGTTTTTCAACCAAAGTCCTTTAATACAACTACTCCTCTATATAACAAATACATCCCACCCATTTGAATCACATGAAAAATGTCATTATAGTTGAAATGCTTATGCAATGAAAATCCACTCTGTTGAACGATGGCGCCGCTAAAAGCGATCAGAATACTTGCTATAATCCAACCCGTTCCAGCTCCATGAAATCGCAGCCAGGAATAGAGCATCATGAGCAAAACCAGTGTCATTGCAGGAGTATAAAAACGGATTACAGTTTTAAAATTATCATTACAAGTTACGACTACTAAATAAACTACGAGTGCCAAAAACGGTAACCATTTCAGCCAATTCATTGTAGTAAAAGGTACTACATGATATAGTCCGCCCATAAGCATAGAGAATGTGGATAGTCCAACACAGTATAATGTTATTCGCCAAATAAATGTGTGAACACTTTGAGGAAAATGAGGACCAATACCATGAGTAAGTGCGCCAAGTAATCCGGCCAAACCCATAAAGAAAAATACCATCACAAAATGTAAATGAACACTCATGAGTTTGGTTACATAAATTCCATAAAGTTCCCGGGCAAAGTATAAACCTAATCCAAAAATGAGCAAATCAGTAAACGCCGTCATAGGTTCGTAAATGAGTGGTTTATTCACCGGGACCGCACACTCGTTTAATGGTTCGATAAACAATCCGAGTTCCCATCATCAAATTTTCCACAGATAGACTTTCATCAATACCGTGGATTGATTGAATATCCTTTTCCGTAATCATTATTGGAATAAGACCGTAACAATCAACACCTTTTGCTTGAAAAAATTGGGAGTCCGTGCCGCCAATTGTCATAAATGGCATAGCCAACGCATCTGGCTTTTCACGATTTAATTCATCAGACAGAATATTAAAAAAGTCCGTTTCCCAGTTGGATACATGTTTATTTCGTGGAATCCGTTTTGGAATGAATTTCACACGATTGTCGTTCACGACAAATTTCAAATCCTCCAAAAAATCTTCCGGTTCTACATGGGGAAGAAGTCGAATATCCAATGTGGCTGTTGCCTTCTCTGGAATAATATTTGTTTTATAACCAGAATTAAGCATGGTGAGAGAAATAGTGTTTCGCAGCATAGCATTCGTGGTAACACTCGAATTAGCAATCGTTCCGCCCGTAAAATATCGGACCAAACCATTGTCTAAACTTTCCATAACCAATCCCTCTCCCCCACCAATTTTTTTACCCATACGATTAAACATTTCATCAACGACAGGTGCAATTTCTAGGGGTGTATTCCAGTTAACAATTTTCGTAAGTGCTTTAACTAAAATTTCATTTGGATGATCCTTATAAGGTCGCATTCCGTGTCCGGATTTTCCTTCCACAACCGCTTCCACCCAAAATGATTTTTTCTGTGCTACGGCAATAGCAAATGCACTCATTCCAGAAAAAGAATCTAAACTTCCAACGCCGCCTTCATCCCACACCCATTCGGGATCCAGTTTGTCCCAGTGGTTTTCAATCATCCATGAAGTGCCTAAAGGTCCTAATATTTCTTCATCAGCCACAGCAAGAAATTTGATGGTACGCTCCGGCCGCCACCCTTCCCGATGGAGTTGCATCAAAGCCATTAGATGCATAATTCCCAAACTTTTCATATCAATTGTTCCACGACCGTAAATAACACCGTCTCGCAATTCGCCATCAAAAGGTTTTTCATCCCAATAGTTTATATCCACAGGAACTACATCCATATGATTTAACAAAAGTAACGGTTTCAATTCGGGGTTCATTCCCGGTAGTTCCGCCAAAACATGCATGCGGCGCTGGTCTTCGGGCACTGTAAATGATTCAAATGCAATTCCTTCCTCGCTAAATCTTTCGGCAATCCATTTTGCCGCCAAACGCACATCACCGGGAGGATTACTGGTATCAATGCGTAAATATTGCTGAAAGAGATCAACGGTCTCATTGCGGGCTTTTTCCCAATTGGGTTCAGCTTGGATCAGTGTTAATGTACAGGTTAGTAGTAATATTTTTTTCATAATTTTATCTTCTTTTCAGTCAATGAGTTTGACAAATTATTCTTTTCCAACATTTAATCATTTTATTCAGCTATAGTATATTTGAAATTTAATATTAGAAAACAATCTTTTCCCCCTGTAATAGGGGGAATACATGGGGGTTTTATATCTAATTTTTTCCATAGATGCCACAATCTTCTGCATTTTATAAACCCCTCTTAAATTCTCCCCTATGATAGGGGAGAAACA
Source organism: uncultured bacterium (assembly GCA_964582455.1). Taxonomy (GTDB): domain Bacteria; phylum Fidelibacterota; class Marinisomatia; order Marinisomatales; family TCS55; genus UBA2126. The sequence continues at coordinate 2,946 of CAZORD010000039.1, forward strand.
ATAAGAAAAAAAATCTGAATATTTTTACAAGTCCATTATAATGTTCAGTATTTGGATAATATCAAAGAATGTAACATCGCCATCCTCATTCATGTCAGCTGCAAATTGCACGCATGGTTCAGTCTCTCCAGAATCCAGAATAATATCCACTGCTGTCAGCACATCCATGATATCCACCTCGTTATCAGCATTCACATCACCACGGCTCCACTGTTCACATGTCACTTGCTGCAGCATGGCCGGTACTTTCATGGCAATACAGTGGATGGCGCCGTTAGCAGTAATGATCTGGTTGCAGTCAAGACCGATGATCTCATAGCCGGGCATGATCTGTTCGTATTGCGTCAAAACATCGGCATCTGTGGAAAAACCATAGATCGGCACAAACACCTTTTTGTTAGCGATAAGGGAATTGATATACGTGTACGTCACACCGCCGTTATAGGGCGGCATGAGCATACGCACCACCGTATACGGTCGGCCGTTCCCGTTCGTTAATCCGGTAATCTGGGCAGCGACATTGTTACAAATATTATAATTGTTCCCGGCGCCGGCAGATGATGATGTGTATTCTCCCACGATGACTGTTGTATCATTAATGACCTTGACGAACATATCGATATGGCCGGTGCCGTCGTATTCCAAATGATCGGTAATGATCACATCTTCCACGCCGTAATAATCCA
>CAZORD010000039.1:3731-7146 GCA_964582455.1 uncultured bacterium
TCCGCCGCCAGGTTTTCCGGGTATTCATCATCTTGAGGCCGGGGACGATTGTACACCAAGTCTAAAACAGCTCTCGATCCGTCCGGCTGGTAGATCCACCAGGGGCCGTAATCACGTATCCAGACAGAATTCGTAGGAATCTGCTGAAAAACGACGTGATCCATATTCACGCCGTTGCCGGAAAGTGTTGCTGACGCTGATGTAGCTTCATTTGCATTATCCACCACTACCCAGGCCGTATCTTCTTCTGCCACTTCTTTGATTAAATCGGTGAGGAGAGTATAGTAAGCTTCCCAGGCGAAAATGATACCGGCTACGGAATCAAATTCTGCCGGGGCGTAGACCACACTGTCAGGCGGATCGGTGATTGTCCTGTTGACACCAATTTCATGGAGGCGTGATTTTTCTTCCCCAGTAAGGCTGCGGGGTAATGCATCTTGCCCAACGGCAAAGGCGATAGTCAATATGGATATTATAAGATATTTCATCTGCACAAATTTAAAACGGATAAGATAAGAACTTCCCCCAAAACAATATCGTCATCTTGAACGTAGTGAAAGATCTCAAGCAATTTTCAATTACAAACGCTAGCGATTCTTCTCCGCTTTCAACGAATCAGAATGACTGGCACTTTTTTAAAAATGATTGAATGAATGAGTGATTATAAGAATATTGCATAATATTATTTTGTGTGTTGTCCTCCCGACACTTTCCTGTCGGGATGGCGAAAATATTCTACCAATTTTCATTACACAGTAGTAAATCAAGGATGCTTGACCTACAAGTACAACTTTAATTTTTCTTCCCACTCCAATACTTCGTCATTTTTCCCTCGTTTTTTCATGCCGTTGATAATGATTTCGCATTTTTGAATAATCATTTCCGACGTCACTTTTTTTTGTTCATTATTCAAATCTCCGGACGCAATTATTTTCTCCAATGCCTTAACGCGAAAACGATCCATGCCCCAGTGTTTTCTGGAGAGTTGATCTTCATGCCCGCCATATTTCAGAATTAACGGTTCATCAATAAATAATACAGGATATTTAACACAGATGCGCAGCCATAAATCATAATCTTCGCATACGTCCAGCGATTCATCAAATTTTCCCACTTCATCAAATACAGATGTGTGCATCATAACCGACGATGGCGAAATAACGCAAAGCGGCAGACATTTTTCATAAATCCAGTCGCCAAACTTTTGGTGCTTTTTCATGGGATTCACCCGCTTTCCATTGCGGATCCAAATCTCTTCGGTATGACAGATCAATTTGTCATCATTGCAAATGGCAACCCATTGTTTATCTATTTTTGACGGAAGCCATTCATCATCTGAATCCAAGAAGGCAAGCCACTCACCGCCGGCTTTTTCCATGCCCACATTTCGGGCGGCGCTGATTCCACGGTTACCTTGTGCGATAATACACAACCCGGGATAATTTGCTAAAACAGCTTGTGTTTCATCAGTTGATCCATCATCGATAACAATGATTTCTTTGGGCTTCAGGGTTTGGGATAAAACAGAATTCAGCGCTCGAGGCAATGTATGTGCCCTGTTGAACGTGGGGATAATGACAGAAATGTCAGGGTTTTTCTGTGTCACAATAGATGCACTTATCCCCGGCTTGGACGTGAAATCCGCACTCCGGGCAGTCCCACTCCTCTGTGTCCAGATCGGTATAGGTGTCTTCTTTCCTGTTTTTTGCAGTTACAAAAAGCACCGCACCGATCAGTACTGTGAAGATGATAAAAATGAAGAATAAATAGAGGCCCATAAATTTTTTATCCAGAAAGCTGTAAGAGAAAAATAATCAAGTTTAATGAATGCACAGTATAACAGATTCGGCAATGCATTTTCAATTTCACCAATCCATTAATCAAATAAATACCGATCAAAATCGATGTTAAGCCCATAATAAATGGAATGATTGTAGAAATATCACCTTGCGCTGTGCCCCAAAGTACAATTCCATATCCAAGCATAAATGGAATCCCCATTGCTACATTGGCAAACCCAAAATGTTTGCCGTAAGCTGAGTCGATTACTTGTGTACACGTTGCAGATGTCATATGCAGGAATGGCGGAATCCATAATTGTTTCCCATTTAAAAATCCTTTATAGACTCCATAAAAATAAAACGAAAGAGCCCCGCCGGCGAATGCCAGCAGGGCTCCTGTTAAATAGTGTGTTGCGGGCATTTTACTGCCGCAGCCTGTAGCAGCACCCTTCCATAGTGTTCAGGAATTTATCCACTTGTGATGAAGTGAAAAATAATTCGTTGATGGGTTCAAATGTGTCCACATCATAAATAACTGCATCATATTCACGGAGGAAGTTTGATTCCAATTTCCGTACTACGTCAAGTAACACCTGTTTGGGCACACCTTTGCTGCGCAGGAAATTCACTTGGATATTCAATGCACCTTCACTGGTCAGATGAAACAACGGCAGTACACCAAAATCAGAGTTACAGCGGAAGGTCAAGGTGCCGTGGTCATGGCCCCGGCCCCAGGATATTTCATCGGCATGCTTTTCGCTGAAATCAATAATAGCATTCCCAACTTTCGCCACTTCACGGCTGCAATTTTCGGTCATATGCTCAACGAAACGGTTCTTATCCCATTTTGACATGTAGTTCTATACCTCGAATCAAATTTGAAAAATAACTAACTACGCAGGAAGAAATTTAAGACTATTTTTCTACATGGAAATAATCAAATTCAGGAAAAATATTTGGCAAGGGATTGTTGTATTTCACAAGAGAGTTTTTCCATGAATTGGTAATCATTATAATGGATTTTTAAGCAAACAGCATTACTGTCATTTTTGAAACCATCGACTTCATCTTCAGAAAACCTGAAGCGGATGTAGCAGACAGATATCATCTTTATTGGTGATTACGATGCGTAATGTTACGCTTAATTCATTTTCACCAAGAAGCAGTGAATTTTACACGTCGAATTCTTCCAGGATCCATTGACCAAGGATTTTTTTGTCTTCAACTACTTCTATCTAGGAGACAGCATTTACGAGCATTTTGATAAGCTCATGCAAGGTCGAAGCGATCATTATTCATCACTTTGTTCCAAGCATTTACAAAATCATTCACAAATTTTTCTAGTGAATTTTCAGTCGCGTAAATTTCTGTTAAGGCTCGCAACTGTGAATTTGATCCAAACACAAGATCAACGCGTGTTGCAGTTCTGACCTTTTCACCTGTTGAGCGGTCATTTGCTTCATATGAATTTCTGCCCGTTGGCTTCCACTCTACGCTCATATCTAGTAGATTGACAAAAAAGTCATTGGTTAACTTTCCTGGTGTTTCCGTGAACACATCATGACCATTAGCGCTTATACCCAATGCGCGCATACCACCTACCAGCACGGTCATTTCCGGTGCAGTAAGTCCAA
>CAZORD010000040.1:0-5838 GCA_964582455.1 uncultured bacterium
GAAAATTCTTCCAGATATTCATATTTGGCAGAATTTAAATATAATAATGAATAGAAACTAAGCCGATTTACGGCGGCGGCGGTAGAGCGGGCTTTTATTCTTTTCGATCACATCTTTGGTGATGATGATCTTATGTACTCCATCCATTTCCGGAATATGATACATAATATCCATCATTGAATTTTCCAAAACTGAACGCAATCCCCGAGCGCCGGCCTGGTGTTCGTAGGCCTTGGTAATGACCGCCTTCAGGGCCTCCTCACGGAATTCCAATTCGATCCCTTCCATGCGAAAGAGTTTCTGATACTGCTTCACCAGTGAATTCTTGGGGAGGATCAATACTTCATACAATTCTTCTTCAGTGAGTGAATCCAGCGTTGTTACCACCGGCAGGCGTCCGATGAGTTCCGGAATATAGCCGAATTCGATCATATCTTGGGGTTTGATCTGGGGTAAGATACCTATGTTGTCGGACTGCTGGCGTTTTTCACTCCCCCCAAATCCTATTTCTGCTTTACCCACGCGCCGGGAAATAATTTCATTCAATCCTTCGAAGGAACCGCCGCAGATAAAAAGAATATTTTTCGTATTCACCTGAATCAAACTCTGTTCCGGATGTTTGCGTCCGCCTTTGGGCGGCACGTTGGCAATGGTTCCTTCCAATATTTTCAGAATAGCCTGCTGGACTCCTTCTCCCGAAACATCCCTGGTGATGGAACTGCTGGGGGACTTGCGGCCGATCTTGTCAATTTCATCAATATATACAATTCCTTGTTCAGCAGAATTGATGCTATAATTCGCCACTTGCAGCAACCGCACTAGAATATTTTCTACATCCTCGCCAACGTAGCCGGCTTCCGTTAGGGACGTGGCGTCGGCAATTGCAAAAGGTACGGATAGATAGCGAGCCAGTGTTTGAGCGATGAGCGTCTTCCCTGTTCCCGTGGGTCCGATCATAAGAATATTGCTCTTCTCCAGTTCCACACCGTCATCCACATCATTATAGAAAATGCGCTTATAATGATTGTGCACCGCTACCGCCACAGCTTTTTTGGTCTCTATGTGACCCACGACGTACTGATCCAGATATTGCTTTATTTCTGAAGGCCGGGGCAGTGTTTTATGCTGCGGTGCAGGGGTGTCTGTTTCCGGCATCTGATCAGGTATAAAATCGGATTGTTTGGCCGGATCGGATTTCATGTTATTTCCTGGCTGCCAATACAGAGTCGATGATGCCGTATTTTTTAGCTTCATCGGCGCTCATGAAATAATTTCGGTCAGAATCTTTTTCAACCTTGCTGATCTTTTGGCCGGTTCGTTTAGCCAATATCTTGTTCAGCCTGCTTTTGAGGCGGATGATTTCATCTGCCTGGATCTTAATGTCCGTGGCCTGGCCTTCGGCTCCGCCCAGTGGCTGGTGGATCATAATGCGGGAATTGGGCAGCGCCGAGCGTTTACCTTTTTTACCGCCGGCTAAAAGGAATGCGCCCATACTGGATGCCTGGCCCATACAAATCGTGGCCACATCGGGCTTGATGTAATTCATGGTATCAAAAATGGCCATGCCGGAGGTGATATATCCACCGGGAGAATTGATGTAAAGATAAATGTCCTTATCAGGATCTTCCGCTTCCAAAAACAGGAACTGGGCGATGATCAGTGACGAGACGTTATCATCAATGGGCGTGCCCAAAAAGACGATCCGTTCCTTCAACAGCCGGGAATAGATATCATAAGCCCGTTCGGTGCGGCCCGTCTGCTCCACCACCATGGGAATGAGCTGGGCGATTTCGTTTTGCTTTTTAGTCATGTTCGTGCTTTTCCTGCTGGCGGAGGTCCTTCGTCTTGACGTCCACCTCTTTTATTTTAGCAAATTGCTGGAGGTAATCTAATATCTTCTTTTCCATTAAATCATCCTCAATTCTTGTGCGGTTGCTGGGCTTTTTATAATACTTTTCAATCTCTTTTACATTATCCGGTGAGCGGTCCAGCAACTTCTGAATCTCTGCCTGGACGTCCTCTTTGGTTACTGCAAACTCATTTTCACTGATGATAGCTTTGCGCACCAAAAACCACTTCATGTTTCGTTCCGCAACCGATTGATACGTTTCCCGAACTTTGGCATCATCCAGGTCCTCGGCACCCGCTTGTCCGGATTGTTTAACGTCTTCCACCATATGCTCCAAGTACGATTCTACCATGGAAGGTGCAAATTCCGGATTGACTTTTTCGATCAATGCATCGGATAATTGGCGATCGAATGCTTCTTGACTGCGATGCTCATAATTATCTTTAATGCGTGTTTCCACATTGGTTCTGAGTTCGGCTTCTGTTGTGGCGTCCGGATCAATTTTCTTTATGAATTCTTCATTGATTTCAGGTAGCACTTCTTTTTCCACATTGATTACACTTACTTCGTATTCAGACTTTTCACCCTGTTCATTTTCCGTAAGATGCATACGGATTTTATCCTCCGCTTTGGCACCTTTGAGCTTGTCCAGATTATCATCTTTGATGACGCCGCCGCCCACTTTCAAGTACTGCTTTTCCAGTTTCTTACCTATGATTGGCACTCCGCTGGGATCCAGTTTTTGTAAATCTGCTAAAATAAAATTCCCTTCTTCTGCGCCCGTGTCCACTGTTTCCATTGTAGCATGATTGCGGCGCAAGTCGTTGATGACATGATCAATATCTTCCTGATCATAAATATAATTTGTCTTCTGAACTTTGAATGCTCGTTTTCGGAGTTTGGGTAAAGTGATTTTCGGTTCTACTTCAAATTTTGCCGTAAAGGACATATCTCCTTCATGGCGGAAATCCACTTTTTCCACTTCAGCTTTATTTACAGGCAAAAGATCTTTTTCCTTAAGCGCCTGCAAATAATATAAATTCAGAGCATCCTCCACAAAGTCCGCTTCCATGGCTGGCTTGAACTGACTCATCAACACCTTCATGGGAACTTTGCCCGGACGAAAACCCGGAAGATTCACTTTTTTACTAAATTTTTTGGCGTGTTTATTAAATCCGTCTTCCAGTTCTGTCCATGGAACTTGAACAGACATTTCCCTAGAATACGAATTTATTTCTTTTACATTTATTTCCACAATTACCTCTTAAAAAAACGGGTGGGAATATAGTTTAGTTGGAGGGTATCTCTTTAAGGAAAAAGCTAAAATAAAGTTAAAATATTATTTAGAAGAAAATAATTATTTAACTTTGAAAAAACCACCATCTTCGACAGTTATAAAAACTGACCCATCATTGCCAAAAGACGGCATTGAATAAATATCCTGCACTTCATCCGAGTCGTCATTTTTGAGAGTTAAGGTGGATAATAACTGGCCATCTTTGTCAAAAACAGCAAAGTTTAACGTATCCGTATAATATATTGCTGCCATGGCAACATATAAATTATCATCTTTATCAATGACGGGAGCAATTTCAGAAAATTTAGGAAAATTGTTTAATATAGAAGGATCTGTATAAATATTTTCAAGAAAGAACTCCCATTTCAATATACCATGGGAGTCCAAAGATAGCAGTTTCTTTCCATCAGTGTTGATTAAATAAAGATCTCCATAATTGCCGATTGAAATACCATTAAACTCGAAATTCCAGCCGGGATCATCTTCATATTGCCACAATAAAGTTCCATCTGGATTTATGGCATATACATAACCAGCTTGATGTATACTGAACTGAAAGAATATTATACCGTCATTATTTATGGAAGGATAAGATGTTCTGAAATGATCATCATCAAACCCTGTTTCATAAGACCAGAGATGATTTCCAACCGTATCAAAAGCAAATAAAGATAAATTCCCTATATCCCAGCCATTTTCAAATGTTGCTCCTGTAACGTAAAATACTGAACCGTCCGGAGCAAAAGCCGGGGACATTCCGCGATAAACCACATTACCTGCAACACCGATGCTGTCTGTTATAATTCCTGTACTGGCATTGATCTTTAGTATGTCATTTTGCAAGACCAGATACAGGTATTGACCGGTAATATCCAGCACAGGATAATTATACTTATTTTTTGTGGGTGTTTCCAACTGCCAAACAATATTACCATCGGAATCCAAACAATGGATCGCCGTCATATTCCAACCGCTGGTGGGCACATATATTTTACCTGAATTGCTTATTATGGGTGAAGATGTGACAGCTCCAACAAGGGGTGTTGCCCATAAGGTTTCGCCAGATGCTGATACTTTGATCATACTTTTCAGAGTTCTTGATGTCCCTATATAAATACCATCCTCTCCTAAAATTGGTGAAGCAGCATCAATTGAGTAATCCAATCGGTCTGACCATTCAATTAAACCCTGTGTTGCTCCGGAATACTGACTACGACCGGTGTGTTGCGGATCGTGAGCATGCATAGGCCAGGGAGAGTTTGCCAGAGACGGCCATTCAATGGCTTCTTGCCTTCCAGAATTACTGTCATTATTCTCGTCTTCAAAAAGGATACAAGATGAAAATAACAATAAGATAAATAGAATAATTGAAGATCTCACCATTACTTACCCAATATCATTTTACCCGATTTGATTATAGTGTGATTATTTTCCATGTTTTCTGATTTCAAAGCGTAAATATAAACACCGGAGGATACAGAATAACCGCTATTATCTTTACCATCCCAAAATATAGTATGATTCCCAGGGCCAAATATTTCTTTACCAAATGATTTTTTTTCAATACCTAAAATATTATAGATCGTTAATTGGACATTGCTTCTATTTGGCAAATCAAATGAAATGAGAGTTGTTGGGTTAAAAGGGTTGGGATAATTAGTAATACTAAAATGATCAGGAGACTCATTTGCTATTTGCTTTACATTTATTTGAGCTCTTCTTACTAAAACTGTGTTTGAATAATTCTCCGAATTAGTATTATAGGGTGATGATAGATTTGCCTGTACTTTGTAATTATAATTATTAAACCCAGGTATATGAACAGTTAAATCGGTATAGATTGTTCCAGAAATATTCGTAGCTATAGGTGAACCGTCTCTAAATAGTGTATAACTGATAATCTCAGATGGCTCACTGGCTGAAAAAACAAATCGAGGGTGATGATTAACAATCGAGTAAGTAAGATTGCTTGGATCATCAGGGATAAATAATGAAGTATTTTGAGTCGCAGGATCTTTCAACTCTGTCCAAATTTCGAAGGGGTTGTCTTCATCGTATAGATTTCCATTTTGTAATTCGAATGTTTTAGTATCACTATCATATGTTAAAGTTACATCGCCAGTTGAATAATAATTTAAGTGGTTGTCTCCATAATAATCACAATCTCTATAGTCCAGTTCTATCGGATTCTCATTATTTATAATTAGATAATATAAACCATAACCCATTATTTCATTATTCGGATTCCCATCACCATAATCTTCATCTGTGCTCTCACCATGAAATTCTAAATATATCGAGTTCGAAGTATCATTGTATTCCATTGAAAATAGTGCTGGAATTGAATCTTCATCCAATGGCTTATAATCTTCCCATTCAGCTCCCCATACCACATCAGCATAAATAGTTACTGTTGTATTCTCTGATAAATTTGTTATCATTAATTCCCCGCTGTTAATTGAGTCAGAATGCACTTTCCCAACTGTAATTAGAGATATAATTAATATTGTTTTTTTCATGATTTTCTCACTTTATAATCAGATAATTTACATTTGCTATTTTCTATTTTCTATTAGGATGTACTTCCTTATTTAACCAACACCACTTTCTGATTCTCCACAAACTCCCCGCTCTCCAGCCGCACAAAATAAACACCGCTTGGCTGATTTGCGGCATTCCACACAATTTCATG
>CAZORD010000041.1:0-3264 GCA_964582455.1 uncultured bacterium
CATTTTGCCTGGCTGCCGGCACATTATTTGGACTGGTCTGCCTCCTGTACATTTTCACATTGATCGGGGATAATGAAATCGCTGTCGGCGGACATGTATTACCCCAGGGTTTCCGCATTGTCGCCGCCTTGCTGACCGGTTTCATGTCCTTCAGCGGACTCCGCCTTTTCAGCAAAGGTTAGAATCGTTGTCATTCCGAACCGAATTTTGGTGAGGGATCTACATTAAGGATCAATATACATCGATAAAGCCTATGGTCTATTGATGTAGATTCCTCTCCGCTCCGCTGGCTGGCGGATCGGAATAACAATATTTCATTTTCCTGCGTAATATTCCCCATGGATGACCTGCAGTTAAAGAAGATTTCAGAAACGGACGAACTGGAATTCTACACCGCCGACACTTCATCCGAGCTGAAAATTCCACTCATCGAGTCGGAGGTCAGCGCCGGATTTCCATCCCCGGCAGACGATTACATGGACCTCCCTATCGATCTCAACGAATTTCTCATCAAGCATCCATCGGCCACATTCTACGTCCGCGTGAAAGGCAATTCTATGGAAGGTGCCGGAATCAACAATGGTGACCTGCTGATCGTGGACCGGGCTGAAGAACCACGCAATAAAAGTATCGTCCTGGGTGTGATCAATGGTGAATTCACAGTAAAACGTATTTTGAAGAAAAACGGTGATCTATTTTTGATTCCCGATAATTCAGAATACAAACCCATCAAGATTGATGATAATATGGACTTCCAAGTCTGGGGAGTGGTAACCTACGTAGTCCATAAGCCGGTATAAAATGAATCCATTCCACGACCTCTGTTCCGGATTAAAAATTATCGAACTGGCGTCGGTGCTGGCCGGGCCGTCCGTGGGAGCATTCTTCGCAGAATTCGGAGCATCAGTCATCAAGGTAGAAAATCCCCGGACCAACGGCGACGTGACCCGTTTCTGGCGCACGGCAGGGGAGCAGGATACTTCTGACATTTCCGCTTACTTCGCTTCCGTGAATTTCGGCAAGCGGTCGTTGGCCTTGGACATTTCCCGGCAGCAGGGCAGGGATGTTCTATATTCACTTTTGAGTGCTGCAGATGTGATCATCGCCAGCTATAAGCCCGGCGACGCGGAAAAACTGGGCGTGGCCTACAACGAGGTCAAGAAACACAATCCCAGCATCATTTACGGTCATATCACCGGCTACGGCAATGATTCCTCCCGGACCGGTTACGACGCCATCATCCAGGCGGAAACAGGCTACACCAGCATGAACGGTACAGAAGAAATGTGTAAAATGCCAGTGGCACTCATGGACGTATTGGCCGGGCACCAGATGAAGGAAGCCATCCTCATGGCCTTGTGGTCGCGGGAAAAGACAGGTGTGGGCTGTTACATTCCCATTTCGCTCTACGATTCTGCCTTATCCGGACTGGTGAACCAAGCATCCAATTATCTTAATGCCGGCCACGTGCCTAAACCATTGGGTTCGGATCATCCCAATATTGTGCCTTACGGCACGTTGTATAAATGCAAGGATGATCAGTACATCATCTTGGCTGTGGGGAATGACAAGCAGTTCGCAGAACTCATGAATATCCTGGAGTTAGAGGTCACCCGGGAAATGGAGACCAACCACGGCCGTGTTCAGAACAGGGATGATCTGAAGGCCATGCTGTCAGACGCCTTGAGTCACTTGGACAGGGATGAACTCCTGCAGAAACTGCACGATTCAAAGATCCCGGCCGGGGAACTCAATGACCTGGAGCATGTCTTTGCCGACTCGGCAGCGTTGCACATGGTAGTAGAGAGTGAAAGCGTCCGTGCCGTCCGCCAGGGCGCCTATTCAGATAAGGATAACACCATCCAACGTCCGCCCCATTTCGGCGAGCATACCAAAACAATCCTGGTAGAAGAATTGAATTTTGGTGACGATGAGATAAGCGATTTGAAGGATCTTGATGTAATATGTTAGTAACGTACGATAAGTTGGAGTGAAAACACATTATTTGAAACCATGCTAAATTCATTCATTGCTCATGAATAAGAAAAAACAGAATTACCTGCCTGCCGGCAGGCAGGAACGATTTTTAAGATCTGTATTTGGAATGGGAATAATTAAATCTACTACCAATAATATTGATAATCTTAATCCTCTTTATGCTGGGAAAATAGAAGCGGTGGAACTAGCTAAATGAAATATCAGAAAAGTACTATAATCATATTTTTGATCGTTATTATTTCTACTAATAAAGCACAACAGACGACATACGATACATTATCAATTGTACCGGATATGTCAGGAAGAATAAATTATTATCATCAATTTAATATATTGTTTCCTTCTGTTGGTGCAGGGATGTTTAGCGCTGGTGATTATTGGGGATGGACTTCCCAACAAGAACATACATGGCGGTCCTATTTGACATTTGACATCAGCGCTTGGTTGAATATTGAGGAATCTATTATTTCCATTAAACTCCTAATTTATTTATATGAGTCAAGAGGAAATGACATTGTCGGAACATTGCCTATATGGGATGTTGATGGGGGGGATACACTAAATTTGGTACTGGATCACATTGATATTGGAAATTTTGTTGACATTGGAGATTGGTCAGCGGGAGATCCGGGCGATCCCCAGACAATTGAATCCAATGCAGCCATTGTAACGACAACCCCAAGGGTTGGGTGGAAAGGGCCGGTGGTAACAGATCAAATTTTATATGATCTGGAAAACCAAAACCAATATTCACAGTATCGACTTGGTTATCATATTATTACAGACAACGACGGTTTAGACGATATTGTAAAATTTAGAGGTCAAGACAGTGACTTTGATGTTTATCTTATTGCTGAATACATATCACTCGGAATTGTTCAAAATGATGAAGATGCTAACAATATTATCACAATATCACCAAACCCATTTAATTCAAGTACCATAATTAAAATTCCTAATAATCAATTAAACATACAAGGAATCGAAATATATAATTTGCGTGGACAACGTGTGCGATCTTATAAAATAGGAAATCAAAGAAATTTTGTTATAAAATGGAATGGAAAACATGAAAATGGTGAAGAATTACCAAGTGGATTGTATTTATTAAATGTATTAATGGAGGATAGGAAACTAACCCGTAAAATAACTTACCTAAAATAAAGGAGCGCGTTATCATGAAAAGGAATAAACAACTAATAATTATATTAATAGTATTTATAAACGCACAATTATTTGCGACACCAATTTATCGAGAAGGAGAGC
>CAZORD010000041.1:3364-5532 GCA_964582455.1 uncultured bacterium
AGGAGAGCAGTGGTTTGATACAATTTCAAATGACTATGGAATATACGATTTACGGGAGGTTACACCATGGTGTATCGTGACCATTGAACCTTTCTATTATCGTTTACTATTTGATGATGCTAATACAGTGGAAGATGTAATTGATGATTTTGAAATTGAGGTTGAAGTAGAACAGGCTTGGCCAGTATATATCATTCATACGCTAGCAACTCCTAATGATGATTATTATTCAAATCAATGGGCTTTGGAAATAATCAATGCAGAAGACGCATGGGACTATGTATCTGGTGATGATGATGTCTTATTGGCTATAATAGATTCTGGTGTTGATTTAGAAGATGATACTGGTGGAGGATATGGCGGTATTCATAGGGATTTGTACGATAATTTATTTGATGAACTCTATGTTACCGGAATTGCCAGCTCCGCAAATGATGATCTTGGACATGGTACTCATGTTGCTGGAATTGCAGGAGCTGTGACCAACAACGATGATGGTATAGCGGGAATTGCTGGGGGAGGATTAAATCCCGGAGATGATGGCGTTTCATTGCTAATAATTAAAGCTATTAGTGATTCTGGTAATACTGAGGAGGAATATATTGCAAATGGATTGTGTTTTGCACTAGACCCAAACCAGAATTTTAATTACGATGATGCGGTTGATATAGTAAATATGAGTTTGGGAAGACCAATGAGTTCTACACCATTAATGATAGAAGATGTAATTGAGTTATTATTATCCGAAGATGTACTAATTGTCAGTTCCGCTGGAAATGATTCAACAGAGTATCCATATGCTGGTTTCAATTATTACCCCGCCGCAATTCCAGGCGTCATAGGAGTATCTGCTACTAACGAAAATGATGTGCTTTCTTCTTACTCGAATTGGGGAGATCATGTGGATATTTCAGCACCTGGAGGAACAGGAGGTGGTGCACCAAATTCAAATGATATTTTTTCAACTACTCCTTGGATCGATTTTTATTATGAAGATTTTGGCGTTACAGAACAATATGGTTATATGGCAGGAACTTCTATGGCCACTCCATATGTCAGTGGGCTGGCAGCGTTAATTATGCAAAGATTCCCAAACATTTCTGCAGATGAAGTAACGAATATTCTTTATAATTCATCGGAAAAAATTGGTCTGGAAGATTATGACGAAAATGGATGGAATCAATATTATGGTTATGGCCGTATCAACGCCTTTTATGCAATTGCTCCTCCCGTTAGACCACAAAATTTCATTGTTACTGGAAATGTAGGTGAACATCCCACCAGTTCATGGAATGCCAATACAGAGCCTGATATAGCTGGATATTATCTATATAAAAACGAAGGAGGAAACGGATGGCAGTTATTTCAAACTTTAGATAAGAACACTACTTCTTATACGGATTATAGTATTACCATAGGATCCAATGGTAAAATAAATGCCTGTTACCAAGTATCTGCTTTTGATATAACAGATCAGGAATCTGTTAAAAGTGCTCCAAGGTGTAAACCAATTGGAAGTACGAAAAAACATACAATAGAAATACTTCCAGAATCATATTTATTAGATCATGCATTCCCAAACCCCTTCAATCCAGTTACACAAATCAAGTTTGGTTTACCTGAAAAAAGTCATATTCAACTTGTAGTATATGATTTACTCGGCAGGGAAATAGTTACATTAAAAAGCGGTGCTGCGGATCCAGGTTGGCATACTATACAATGGGGAGGCTATAATAATCACGGCAGAAAAGTCCCATCGGGAATCTACATTTATACACTAACCGCTGAATCCTTTGAAAGTGAAAAAAACTTCGTGGAAACAAAGAAGATGGTACTACTCAAATAACCATGTTCGCCCTCGTTGACTGCAATAATTTTTACGCCTCCTGCGAGCGGGTCTTTGATCCCCGGTTGGAGAATCGCCCCATTGTGGTCCTGTCCAATAACGACGGCTGTGTCATCGCCCGGTCCAACGAAGCCAAGGCATTGGGCATTGCCATGGGCGAACCGGCCTTTAAAAAGGAGGAGGTCTACACCAAACACAACGTGGCTATCTTTTCTTCCAATTTCGCCCTCTACGGCGATATGTCCCAGCGGGTCATGCGCACCCTGGCCCACCACAGCGCCGCCATGGAGATCTATTCCATTGATGAGGCGTTTTTAGAATG
>CAZORD010000042.1:0-4687 GCA_964582455.1 uncultured bacterium
AGTTATTCTTTGCCTAGTCAATCTGAAGACAGGTCCAAAATGGCATAAAATTTCTTCACATACCTGTCGATTTTCCAACTACAAACCGTTCCTTTGGGCACAAAAAAGGCGTCGCCTGCTTTGAATATGTGCTGTGTGCCGTCTTCTTCAGTGATTGTTACTACCCCTTCCAGCATCTGGACAAATTCATACCAAGGGAATGGACGCATTTCACTATCCAAGGCTCCGCTGTCCCACATGCCGACCAACATGTTTTTGGCATCATCCGTAAAAAAAATATGTTCATGTTGCAGTGGTATTTCGCCATTCACGACAAGCGGTTCAGTTGAATCCAATTTTCCCATTTTTTTGGCTGCATTGAGTATCACGATGCCGCCTTCGGTCGAGGTAATTTCCGGCATGGCTGCTTTGGGATCGGCATAAGTCATATAGAATTTTCGAAGGAATCCTTCTTGTTTCCAGCTGACAGGAATGGCATTTCTGACACAGAAAGTCTGCCCCTTTTTTATCACGGTCGCGTTGTCATCACCATCAATCATACTGACCTGACCTTCCAGAACCCACATGAATTCATTGCCGGGATAAGGCCCGAATACCTCCTGCATGGAGGTTGTATCCCAAACCCCTACACTCAGCCCAAGAGTTTCGTCCTCATAGTAAACATGAATATGTTGCACCGGGATTTTTGACTGAAATTCTTCCGGTTCAAGATGCATTTTCTGCATTCCTGTATTGGCAGGGCCGAAAGGTTCGAGGCGGATAATTCTTTTCTCAGTTTTCATTCAGAAAACTCATTTAAATAATGTTCGGCAAACAAAGTTTTGGCATGTATTAAGCGAAATTTCTAAAACTGGTATATGAATAAATACACGGATGCTGTGGTGATCAGTGCGGGAACTACAGGGTTGTCTGCAGTTCAAGCCCTGTTGTCTGTAATGCAGCACTCTCTCAGCATCCGCATGCGGTTAGTCTGTTGCTATACCGATGACGCCAGGGCGATTCGTTCACGACGAAACGGCATATCCGGGTCTGTTGGCACGGCATCTAGTTCGCGAGCCGCGCGATGACCATCGTATATCGCTGTGGCGATGGTCGATGGATTGTTGCAGTCACCTATCGAGGAAACCGATGTGATGCCGGCCAAGTCGAGTTTTTCTGGGTCCGCCAACAGCGCCAAGTAGACCTGGTTGTTCGGCAGCCGTGACGTCACCATGACCACCGACCCCGCCGGCACCGTCCGCGGACGGTTCGTGAAAATACAGGTGCATTCCACTTCGCCAGCGCGGATTTCTCCGATATTGTGTGCCGTCACGACCTCAATACCCAGCTCCAGTACCCGTGCCTGGATACGGTGCTGCTCCAGAGTGTTCTCTGTCCAGGGTGACACCTTTGACGCCGTCGTCGCCAGCGTGACAACATAGCCGTCGCCTTTCAATTTTTCGGCGATGATCGCGCCAAGGTAGAAGTTGTCGTCATCGAATACTAGTACCGGGCCTGCTACGACGGCCCCGGCATAGATCTGTTCCGGCGTAAACACGTGGTCCTGATCCGATCCCTGGATTGGCTGCGAGTTGTTGACACCGACACCATCGGCACGCCAATGTGCACCGGTTGCGAGAAACACATGGGAAAATCCGAATTTGTCATCGGCACTGAATTCAAGAATGTCTTCCGCGGTAAGACGGCTGCCGGGGAATACTTCCACGTTGGCCATTTCCTGGATCCGCCCGACCCGCCAATCGCGAACCCGTGCCCAGGCGTTCAGGCCAGGCAGGTGGCTCTCATGTGTGACCCTGCCACCCATCTCGGTGCCCGCCTCGGAAAGCATCACATCGTACCCTCGTTGACCCAGTGCACGCGCCGCCTCGAGCCCGGCTGGTCCAGCTCCAACCACAAGCACCGTATCGTCTGAACCTTTTGGCTCAATCCGTTCCGGATGCCAACCCCGGCGCCACTCCTCGCCCACACTCGGGTTCTGGGTGCAGCGCATTGGTGTAAAGGTAAGCTGCCCAGAGACGCAGATGTTGCAGCCAATGCATTCGCGAATTTCGTCGAGACGTCCCTGTTCGATCTTTTCAGGCAGGAACGGATCGGCAATCGAGGGCCGTGCTGCGCCAATCATGTCCAGCACGCCGCGTCGGATCTGGCTGACCATGGTATCTGGTGAGGTGAACCAGCCCACTCCGACCACGGGCTTTGTAGTAATCTGCTTGACGAAAGCGACATAGCGCTCCTGGCAACCCTCTTCGCCAAAGCGCGAGCTGACAGAGTCATTCTCCCAATCACTGATGTTGACGTCCCACAAGTCAGGGAGCTCGGCAAGCAGCTCGACGATATCGTGTCCCTCACCTTCGCAGCTGATGCCCTCGGGCCCTTGAAGCTCATCGACTGCCAAGCGGATGGCGACAGCGCAGCGATCCCCGACCGCGTCCTTGGTTTCTTCGAGCACCTCACGAAGCAGCCGGACCCGGTTCTCCAGACAACCCCCATATTCGTCACTGCGTAAATTGCGACGGCGCGACAGAAAATGCATCAACAAGGTCGAGTCGTGACCAGCGTAAACATAAATGATGTCGGCGTCAGCCCGTTTTGCCCTGAGCGCGGCTTTGCGGTGCCAGCGACGAAATTCTCGTATATCACGCTTGCTCATGCCGCGCGTCTGACTAGGATTGCCGATGATGCTTGCTTGATCCGACGGACCGATGGGTGTCATCCGAGTGAACATGTTCTGAGCACCCACGCCGTTGTGGGCGAGCTGCACGCCGGCCAGTGCGCCATGCCGGTGCACCGCGTCGACCATCAGGGCCAGACACTTGACGTCGTGGTCGTCCCACAGCCGCGCTTGCGGTTCCGGTGAGTAGTCCGACGACGGGTGAATCATGCACTCCTCGGTGCACACCACGGCCCAGCCGCCTTCCGCCTTCATTTCCCGCATCTTGGCGTGCGACTGTGGCCAGTTGAAGCCCATGCCACAGCAATGCGGTACTTGATAGAAACGGTTCTTCGCGGTGACCGGGCCGATCTTTATAGGCTCGAACAACACGTCGAATCGTGGGTCTCGTACCATACCTTATTTTCGTAACCAGTAACTATGCGTCGTGGGTCGCCCGGGAAAAAAGCCGCGGCGATTAAAGACCGCCGCGTCTTTTTCCGAACAATAGTGGTATCGGCTAGAAACCTGCCTTGATCTTCTCGTATTCCTGATTCATGGCAGTTTCGAATTCCTGGGTCTGCGGGACCTGGAACTTGCCGGAATCGAGGATCACCGAGGGGTCCCTGGACAATCCCTGCGCCGCCAGCTGTTCATCGGTGAATTCCGCGAACGCCTTGGCGTTGGAGTGCCCGTAGCCCTCGTTGATAAGCCACACGCCGGACTCAACGCTGATCATCGCGTCTATGATGTCGTGTGCCTTGTCGGGGTGCGGTGCATCCTTGTGCATCATGGCGCCACAGACCCAGGTGAGGGCGCCTTCCTTGGGGGCTGCGAACTTCACCGGAACATCTTGTTTTTTGAGTTCCACAGGCGAGCTGTTCCAGGTCATTGCTGCCACAAGCTCGCCGGACGCGAGTGCCTGTTCCAGGGTAGTCATGTCGTCGGTGTACATGCGAATGAGCGGTCGCTGTTTGCGCATCAGTGCTGCGACTTTCTCCATGTTTTCCTTGGTGGCGATTTCATTGAAGTCCACTCCTGCATAGATGGCCGCGCACCACCATGAATCGCCAGCAGCACCGATCATCCCCAGGCGCCCCTTGTAGCGCTCATCCCAGAGCAGACCCCACGACTCCTCCTTGCCTTGCCAGTCGACCAAATCGGGCCGATAGGTGATCGAGGTCTGTCCCCAATCGAACGGCACCATGTAAGGTTTGCCGTTGACCACGTTGCCCTCCAAATTCCAGAGGCTCGGCACGAGGTCGTCCCAGTTCGACAGCTTGTCGGTGTCTACGGTGCGGAACAGACCGGAGGCCACCCAGCGCGGGATCGCTTGGTTGCACGGATGCGCCACGTCGACTACGTAGCCCGCCCGCATCTTGGTGAGTCCCTCTTCCGATCCACCGAAAACGGCGAAATTTGGTGCCTCGCCGTGCTTGGCGATGTAGGACCCGAACATTTCGGGAACATCGTAGCCGCCCCAGGTGAAATAGGTTGCCTGGTCTGCGGCCGCCGCTGTCGCGGTGCGTGACAGCATCGGGGTCATGACCAGACTGATGCCGGCAGCGCCCAGTAGCTTGTTGAACTTACGGCGCGTCATCTGTCCCGACTGGAGCTTGTCAGTGAATTCGTTAATAGAGAAATCTGATTTCTTCATCTTGGCCTCCTCATAATTGGATGTTTTCTACCGACCACGGCAGCCCAACCTTCGGTGAAATCCAATGGTTGATGCCGAGCCTTCTAACGTGTTCTACCGTCCGCTGGAAAAACGCATCCATGACAGCGGCTACTGAAAATTCTCAGAACAAGTGTTGATACTCTTAGATGCTGAGCGAATGTTATCAGACCGGTCATTCGGTGTCAACATAAAAATAATTATACCTAAATCCCGCAATTACGCATTTACTCTTATGGTGCTCAACTGGTTAAAATTATATCAATATATTGTGAAACTTTGCCACTAATTTTGTGGGGGAAACTGTCAATAATGTAGAAAATCAGCCCGCCTAAGCCGATCATTTAGGGGTACAAAAAAGG
>CAZORD010000043.1:0-4660 GCA_964582455.1 uncultured bacterium
TTTTTTTGTTATAACATTTATTCAAATAACATGTGTAATTTATCAAAATCAAAAACACTCACTACTTCAAAAGGAATGATAAAATGAATATACAATCAATCATAAAACGGATTCTTTCTTTCGTTCTCGTTGCTTTGATTTCATTAAGTACAAACGCCTATTGTCAATCAGATGAAAAAACTGAAAGTGACAACCAGGAAAAAGTGTCCGGAGAAACGTCAAAAAATGAACATCCATCAAAAGAACATCCTTCTGGTGAGCATCCGACAAGTAAAAAAGAAGTGTGTAAACATTCGGCCGACTTTAAAGGAACTTGCGATAATAAAACGTGCGAATATTTTGCCAGCAAAAAAGTAGCGTGTAAACATTCAGCTGACTTTAAAGGAACCTGCGAAAATTCAACGTGTGAACATTTCGCCAGCAAGAAAGTTTCCGACGAACATCCATCCAGTGAACATCCTTCAAAAAAGAAAGTGTCAAATGAACATCCCACCAAGGAACATCCATCTGATGACTAGTTCCATTACATTTTTTTAGAGTGCTCTCCATTTTCGTGGCTGGGCTAAAATCAATAGGTACCTTGGGCATGATCTGTGTCCTTATTTTCGTATGCAGTGAATCAGTTCATGCAGAAGATGAAATTCCGAATATTGTTACAGCCGATATTCAAGCTGGTATTGAGAAACATATCGAAGAGCAAACAATGCTGGGCGTGGGTTATTTTAACATGCCCTACGACGGGAAGGTGCTCAAGCTTAAGCTGGTTCGAGTTCATACGGAATATCTGGCTCATCTTGCGCCCAATCGCCACTTTGCCTGCGTTGATCTTGCCAGCACGGATGGAGCAGTGTATGACGTAGATTTTTTCCTCTCCGGTGATGTCGGCGAAATGGTGGTGACAGAAACCACCGTGCACAAGACAAACGGGCAGCCTCTCTACGTATGGAAGCAAAAGGAAGACAAAACGTGGTTTCGCCTACCCACCGATGAAGCAACGCCCGATTTACTCGGTGTCTTGAAAGACGAAGATGTATTTGATTTTTTCTATCAAGTTACGCTCCCGGAAATGCAGGATGAAGGTCGCATGTGGATTCCTTATCCCTCAACAGATTATTTTCAAGCTGTTGAATTAACACACATTCAAGCTCCCGTAGATCACCAAATATTGGCAGAAGAAATCAATGGGAATAAAGCATTCTACATGGTTTTCAATCCAGAGCATAGTGGAGCAACGATTGAAATATCATATCGCGTTAAACATCTAGAAAGAGGTGTTTATGAGGACAAAAGTCGTGAACCGAACGAATTTTTGCGACCTAATCGTCTCGTGCCCGAATTAGAATCCTTCCAGCAAATTGCAGCAGAAGTGATTCACGGAAAGTTGGGTAAACTGGCTCAGGCACGTGCTTTATATGATCATACCATCGACCGTATGAGTTACATGAAATATGGTTCCGGTTGGGGCAAGGGTGACGCCGTTTATGCCTGCGATTCACGCACGGGCAACTGTACAGATTTCCACGCCTATTTTATTGCCTTGGCAAGGGCAGTAGACATTCCCGCCCGCTTTGCCATTGGTGCGTCCATTCCTTCATCCAGAAATGAAGGCGGAATTGATGGCTATCATTGTTGGGCAGAATTTTATACAGATGGAAAATGGTGGCCCGTTGATATTAGTGAGGGCGATAAATGCTCGGCTCTGTCCACATATTATTTTGGTCATCATCCGGCCAATCGGATTGAATTCAGCCGCGGACGTGATTTGGTATTTGAGCCGGGCCCTATATCCGGCCCCATCAATTTTCTCGCTTATCCCCTATTTGAGCTTGGCGGTAAAGTCACCAAAACAAACGTTACATTTTCCTTCCAGAGAATCGTCGATTCCCTTTAATCCTACTTAATTACCACTCCGACTTAGGTGTTTATATATTTTCATTCCTGTTTCTTTTTTAGGTCTTGAGTATATTTGTTTTACTGTAACGCTGTAAAAATGAATAAGAACCCATGAAAAGACGCGCATTTATAAAAAATACTACACTTGCCGGCGCTGCTGCATTTCTCCAGATTATCTGAGGCTGTATAACATTTTTTGGTTTAGCCAGGTAAGAGTAAAATAACATCAGATTCATTTTTAGTTTTTCAAACATTTTTAATGTAATATGACCGGTAGCAGCGTGGATAAATAAAAATAATGGCTCATTATAATAAAATAATGGTATCTCTTATAGGCGACGACAGCGAACAGCTTGTTTTTGAGCATGCGGTTAATCTTTCAAACGATTTAAAAGCTAAGCTGGTCGTAATACATGTGAATGATCCCCATGCAGGGGAAATGAGCATGATGATGGATAGTCCTATAAAAGTAACGTCTGAAAAAATTCAGGATCAAATTAAAGATTATGGATATGAAGAAATTTTAGGAGATCTTGAGATCATCATTGCCGAGGGCGAAGACATTTCCGGGACGATAATAAAGCACTGCAGTGATTATGATTTATTAATTGTAGGGCATCGGAAAATGAACAATTTTAAAGCCAGCTTTATGGATTCTGTTGATGAAAGTATAACGAATCTCATACCATGCCCTGTTTTGGTTGTGCAAAAAGACTAGCACACTTTTAACACCTTCATCATAGCATAACCTGATCATTCTTTTTGAACAGGAATTTGAAAAACAGGACCATTTTTCGGATAAGGACCTGGGGACAATAAAACAGGTACGATAGAGATCATTGAAAACCTTATCGAACACCTGGAATTTGATTTGAGCGTACTAGCCAGGCAAGGGGCTGGATCATATTGAAGACGGTGAATTTGTCAGCGACAGCGGGACCTCCAATATTGTCGGTGAATGCCATATACATCAATTGCCAAACTACCTTTTTTCACCAGTTTTGGAGATTACGCCCACCTTTTCCAGACATCAGAATATTTACCTGAAAGAAGAATCTGAAAATGTTAGCGGGTTAGATTATACTCTCATTTCCCATTCCTGCGATATTGTATCATTAAACCTGGTGGATCATATAATTTCTGATCAGGGTGAGATAGAGCAGAATAAACTTGCTGAATTCTGCACCGTATAATTAATTATTTGACTATCCTGGAAAATATAAAAAAACTTTGCCCATTAAGCGGGTTTTTTTGTTTCTGAAAATGCGGTTAGATTCAGGATATGAAAATATACGTTCAGTTAGAACTGATTTTGTATAAACATTGAATAAAGCTTCAGACAGTTTCCTGCGTTATGTCCCGCCAATGGGCATTTACGAGACCCTGTATGCGTTTCAGGACGCTTTTGGTACACCCATGGGCGAGTTGGGTACACATCCTTGGAGCCAGGGCTTCCCGTTGACGACCCGGTTGCCCGGCGGGCCGGAGATGCCAACCAATGTCCATCTGGATGCGGATGACCTCAAATATCCAAAGGCCTGGGGCCTGCCGAAATTGCGCGAGGCCATTGCCGGCTATTATAACCATTATTACAACGCCGTTATTGATTACGAGAACGTAATGGTCTTTGCCGGTGGGCGTCCGGGCCTGGTGGCGCTGTTGCTGTTTTTGCAGCCGGATATAAATATTCGCATAGCCGCTACTGAATACACTCCCTACTACGATATGCTGCGCCTGCTCCGGCGCAAATACTCATTGGTGGACAGTCATGCTGAAAATTCTTTTTTTCCGGCAGTCCGGGATTATGTTAATACGGGTGATTCTGCCCGAAACCTGGTCATGCTCAGCAATCCCTGCAATCCCACCGGTGTCACCAGAAGTGGAAACGATCTCAAGGACCTGGTGGAGAAAGCATCATATGGTTCATTTGGCCTGCTTGTCGATGAAGCCTATGAACTATTTCACCAGCCCCCAGTAAGCGCTATGAGCTATATCGAAAATATAAATCAGTCCAATTTGTTTGTTTCAGGTGCGGCTACCAAGGGACTGCAGGCACCGGGCATCCGCATTGGCTGGGTAGTGGCCGCGAAGCGCTACATCGAAATACTTGGCAACTTTTCATCATTTGGCATGGGCGGTGTTTCCCGGCCTTCCCAACTTTATGCCCTGGCTTTACTGCAGCAAGAGCGCACAGAACTGATCCATAAGGCGTTACCAGAGTTCTATGGTGGTCAGCGTCAGCGCTATGGCGATGCTTTTGCTGATCTTGGATTAGACCTTTTTTCCGGTGACGGTGGATTTTATCATTGGTGCCGCCTTCCGGAAAAATTAACTGCCGCCGAACTCAACAACCGCCTTTTTGAATACGGTGCTGCGATCCTGGAAGGAACTGACTGCGATATGGCCCGCCGTGGAGACAGCTCTCCGCTCAGGCAATTTTTCCGATTCTCTTTTGGCCCGCTCCTGCCGGAATCCTTTGAATCAGATATTGAGATTCTACGCAAGGTATTAAGCTAATATTTAAAGAAGAGTCCCGCCCAGTAGCGAGTTTTTTTTCACTTATATATTTTTCTATAAGATAGAGTAGATTTACTCCATAATATACTTGGATGTTTAATGAAAATACTTGAAATAAAATATTTAGAGGTATATGCAGTACTTTCAATATTAGTCATTTACGGACTGATAGAAACTCTTGGTGGCCTTTACGGTAAAAATTCTAAAAGATCAAAAAATGATTGGTATGTAGAATTACTAAGCACCTTTC
>CAZORD010000044.1:0-3889 GCA_964582455.1 uncultured bacterium
GACATGGTATTTACCACGCTTATCTCAGCCTTGACAGCATGGGCAGTAAGGCTCACAGTGAGATTGTCATTACCCAGGGGATCATCGCTGGCAATGTGCAGATCTGTGGCATAGATGCCTGTATCGGCACTGCTGAAAGTAATGGTCAGGATCAGGCTGTCTCCCGCTAATACGATTATGTCCAGACTACTGGATTTGGTAAAGCTGCCAACAGCTACATTTTCTGTTTCCCAGGTATCTGCCAGGCCGGTCTCCTCTTTGCTTGTTTGGATAGCGACTGAACGTCCGCCTATCACGGGCAGAGCATGAATAATTTTTGCGTTTGAAATGCTTGAACCGGGTAGCATCCGGCCGCCAGTGTTTACGGTAAAATGATCGGTATCATCAACATAAGGACTGCTCAAAGTTAGATCACCCAGACCTGTATTATAGACCACCACGCCCAGGCTTGAGTCTGTAATCACCGGGACGTCACCGAAATCTGCTGCTGTAGTAGAAAGACTGATAACTGGCCAGATACTCTCAGCACTTAACGCAACATTTGATGATGGCAGATAAAGGTCATCGCTGGTAATGCTGAGCGTATCATTTACAGTGCCGGATGTAAGATCAGGATGATAGGTAACCTGGATCGTTTCTGAATCTCCTGCCGCTATCTGCACGCTCTGTTGCGATAATGTAAACAATGCTGTGGCGGTAGTTATACTACTGATATTCAAGACATCGTTACCGCTATTGGTAAGCACCAGGTTCCAAGCAGCT
Source organism: uncultured bacterium (assembly GCA_964582455.1). GTDB lineage: Bacteria > Fidelibacterota > Marinisomatia > Marinisomatales > TCS55 > UBA2126. The sequence goes on from CAZORD010000044.1 coordinate 763, forward strand.
GTATTTTCATGGAACACCTGTCCGAAGGCATGAGTCGTGTCTGCCAGTACCAGCGTCCCCCCTGCGGGAATAACACTGACAGTAATAGAGGCAGCACTCACCAGGGCGCCTGTATCAATTGCGGTTACAGCATAATAGTAGGTGGTACCATTCTGCAGGTATTCTTCAGTTCCGGCATCGATATAACTGGTATCGGTCACCGCAAGCGTGTCCCGAACCGTCAGGCTTTCTGCTGTAAGACCGTGGTAGAGGACATAACTAACAATATCTCCATTTTCATTGCCCCGGGGATCCACCGGAGCCGACCAAGATATAGTGGCCTGACCGTTTCCAGGCACAGCTGCAACATTATAAGGACTGTCCGGTGGCTGCTCAGACTGATCATAGGGAAAGGTACCCATGTCAGCAACGGTGCCGTCAAGATCAGTGCCTGCAGCCGGGTCACCGGCGTCAATAGCAGAACTGGCCCACTGCAGATGAAAATCACCTGTACCGGGATTGACAAAGATGGGATCCTGGTCAATATTACCTGTACCAGCAGCACCGCCTTCGACAATAGAATAGGTAATATTTGACGAACCGGATAGCACTTCCACCGCTGTACCATTATTGGCCCAGAAAATGCTGTTGTTAATTGTTACATTGGAACCACCGGCTATTGCTATACCTGCCCCCTGAGCTGAAGATGCGCTGTTGACCACAAATGTGGACCGTTCAACGGTGGGACTGGAAAAGCCGTTCGCGTAAATAGCCGCACCCTGGGCGGCCGTATTATCCTTAAATATCAATTTTTTTAATGTGGGGCTGGAACCATTATCAAGCAACATACCACCACCGTTAGTACCGCTGCCGTTTTGAATAGTAAAACCAGATATAATCGTGGCATTGGTTTGACCGCCGCCAAGAGTGAATACAACACTGGAATCACCACCAGTAAGGATGGTGGATTCAGCCCCGGCCCCGCGCAGTACAAGGTCATTATCTGGAAAGGTTAATGTTTCAATGTATATGCCGGGTGCAACATTAATGGTATCCCCTTCAAGGGTGGAATCAAGGGCAGTCTGAATAGTGGCAATTTCATCCGGTACATAAAAAATGGTATACTCGGTTCCAATGCCGTCCAAATCGATATTATAGATGGCTTCATCCGGATCGTTGCTGGTTAAGGACAGTGTGGTATTGAAGGTACCGGTTGTATCCGGATCAAAAGTCACATTGACTGCTACCGTATCATAGAGTAACAGGTCCAGTGAACTGACATCTACACTAAAGACATCGTCATTACCAGAAAAATTGAATTCATCAATTTCCAGGTCTGCAGCACCGATATTGATCACATTCATGGTCAATGTCCGCGGCGTGCCTATACGTGTAAAGGGAAATGAATAGGCAGACAGGCTGTCATCATCTGCAATCATGACCACAATATCAGGCAAAGCGCTGATACCTATCGCATATAACGGAACCGTGACCATTTCATTGGTAGGATCGTCACTATAAATTTTCAGGTTATCTTCATACACACCAGCTACATTAGGCGCAAATGTGATAACCACATTGATTGAATCACCAATCTCTATAATAGCAGATGATGTTGATAATGTATACTCGGGCAGGGTAACTGTGATGGAATCTATGTTCAGGTGGCGTACGCCCTGATTGAAAATGGTTAACGTAGCGCTGTTATTTGAACCTTCAACGATACCGCCAAAGTTAAATAATGAGTCCGATATAGCGACTTGACCGGAAAAGGCATCGTTGCGGCGGCCGGGAGAGCCCAGGTCACCCTCACCGTAGGGAATCAGAGCAGTTGCCCAGTTGCTGCCAATGGAATTATCATAATGAGGTGCAATGAGCTCCATGGAAGCGCCGGTCGGATCTGGAAAAGTGGCGCCATTATCATAGTTCACGCGGTCGAGTTCGGTACCATCGGGGAGTTTTAAGACCACTTCATCAACGCTGTTGGCCAATGAAAAATCGGAAAATACATAATCAATTTCCACGCCGCCGTTGGTGGAGGTATCAGCATTGATACCCAACACAGTGTAACCATCTAAAGGAATTACTATATCTACAGCAATGGTGTGCCCATCGGTACCATCATCGGCCAGGATAAAGTCTTTTAAATGTGCAGGCGTAAACCAGCGATTGTGAATTTCGATCCATTCACCCAGGGGATCGCTGACGGCAGATGGATTCTGCATAATCTCATTAATAACGAGTGCACTGCCAACTTCATCCGTCTCTGGAATGCCCATAGACCACGAGTAATTGTTTTCAAGCATAAAATGAAAACCATATCCGCTGCGATCGTATGTAAAGGGAGTTTGATCATCACTGGAACCTTCGTTGAACTTCCAGTGACCAAGGGTATTCGCGTCAATTTCTAAATCGGATATTGTAATGAAAGTATTTGTATAGCGTACGATACTAGATAAGCGTGCTGCATCAATATATATTGGCAAGGCTGTACTTGCGCTGTCACCAAATTGCAGCAAGCTGCCATTCACATCGAAGCTGCCAACAGCAGTCACTGCTGAATGACCATCGATCCAAAGCGTTGTTGAACTGCCATCCGTGGTGAGTGCTAGATGATGCCATGCAGTATCAGAAATCACATCGCTGTCATAGTCAACACCATCCACATTCATTTTTATGAGTCCATCATCTCCCGAAGGTGCAATGCTTAATGATTCATCCCCGATTAAAATAAATGGAATTGCAATTGATGGAAATTCTGGAAAACGAACAAATGCCTCTATTGTATAGTTAGCGCCGGAGCCAAGATCTGAACTCAGCGCTTGAGTCAAATGTGCGTCCTGTAAATGTATAGATGTACTATCATTACCCAGCCGGCCGTGCCTGGCAAAGGCCAGTATACTCTCGTCCCCTTCAGCGTCAACGCCGCCAATGCGGTAGTAATAGGTGGTTGCATCATTTGCTGAAGAATCCACATATGCATTGGACGAAGATGTAAAAGATGGCGTTAATGAATAAAAATTCGCATCATAAGCAGTTGAACGGTAAATATTGTAAGAGCTGGCATCCGTGCTGGCGGCCCAGGCCAGTCCAATAGCACTAGCAGCCGGCGCTGTGATGAGATCCAAAACGCGCGTGGGCTGGCCGG
>CAZORD010000045.1:0-3407 GCA_964582455.1 uncultured bacterium
CCAGCTCGCAGTCGGGGCTGTAAGTAAGTGAAGAAACACCGCCGGCCGAGGCGGAAAACACAATACTCATAAAACTGCCCGTGCCGGAAACGGAGCTGGAATCAGCGCCTAAAAAGGCAGTATAAAGCTCAATGGTGCCTGAATTTTGAGTTTCAGTAAAATAAATGGGGTCCTGCAGGTCCGAAAAGAATGTGCCCGGGTTAATGGTCATGAGCAATAGTTTGTTCTGATCATAATCAAGTTTTATATAGGCCCCGGCCACATTTTCCACATCAAGGGCATAGACGTTCACTGTAAATGTTTCCTCGATATTTACATTAACTTCATTTGGAAAGATGACCAGCGCCGGTGTGGCCATGCCACCTTCAAGATCCAGGGGATTATTGTACTCTTCCGTGGGCACATCGCAGGCCATAAGCAGCAAAAAGATCAACAGTGTAATGCGCTTGTTCATCTAATGCAGCGGAATGGAAAGTGAAAGTTGGAATTGATCCGTCTGTTGGTCATAAGCCAGCTGTACAGGAGTTTCATTATAGGCAGCAGTTACACCCGGTTTTGGCCCCACCATATAAGCGTGTACCGCATTGGCGATCCAGACGGCAGCGGCGATGCCGGCCATGGACTTCATGGCATCATTAGCCGATTCCATATCCGCATAGCTGGTCTGCGACTGCGCTTTGTATTCGGCAATGAGTGCAGGATCGGTCTCATTGACATAAGCAGTGTGATAATTATTGTAATCATCATACGCTGTTTGATAATTGCTGTAATTCATAAAGATCAATCCGCCCACAACCGCTTCTGCGGCGATCCAGCCAAAACCCCACATTCTCTGATCAGAATAAAATTGTCCCAGTCCGGGAAACATAAGTGACCGCACCAAAGCGCCCATTTGTGTCTTGCTTGCTGCCTTGGCTTCCTGGGCCAGATAAGCTGTGGTGCCCAGCCGTTTTTTATCTAAAAGATTTTTAGGTACATCCAGACCAAGCAGCGTCCAGCCCAGTATCTCGATTTCAGTGATCAGACCGTCCACCTTGCCCTGGTAGGTCACACTTTTCATATTTTCCGCCGCTCCGGTAGCCACAGAAAACATTTTCACGTCAATGGTATACGTATCCCCCAGTTTCCCGATAGCACCACTGATCATAAATTCAACCCCCAGCATGGCGCCCACTTCCGCAGCGCATTCTTGACTGGTGCACTTATCGGCCTCGAAACCCTGCTCTGTCAACACATCCATCATAGTTCCCCGCTCTACCATAAGCACTTTTTTGGTACTGTTCATCGAAGAGTTGAAGCGGTCCGTCAGTGTTTGCGCTTCCAGCACAGAGATACCCCGGCCTTCAAAATCCAACACTGCTACTGTTGTTTTAGCCTCTTCTCCCGTGCGTTTTAATTTTAAACGGGTGGGCGCTTCCAGGCCCACGATCTCCCAGGCTAGGATTTCCATTTCCAGCAGCAACCCGGAAATATCACCTTTAAGTGATACACTTTTAGTTTGTATAGTTTCACCTGTTTCCACCGAAAACATTTTGGCATCGATCGTATATGTTTCACCCATGATTCCGATGGCGCCGCTGATCATGTACTGTACACCTAATAATTGTCCTACTTCAGATGCGCATTCATCGGTCGTACAGCCCGTCTGCTGGAAACCCTGTTCTTCCATGATCTTATCCACAGCTTTGCGCTCAATAAGGCGCACGGCATTTGTATTGCCGATCTCGGTACGCATGCGTTCTGAAAGAGTCTGTACTTCCTGGAGGCTGACCCCCCGGGCTTCAAAATCAAGAATGGCTACGGTGGGCTTGCCCTCTCCGGGCTCAGTGTTTAATTGGCCTAAAAGCAAGGAGACCAGTAAAAAGATTAATATTGAAATTCTGGATATGATTAACATGGTTATTTATTGATCTTCTTCGTTGTCTTCTGGTTTCCAATCAGCATAATTGGGTGTGGGTGGATTTCCGAACATAATATCTACAACATCTTCCTCCAATGTGCCCACAGGGTATTCAATAATGCGACCCAATTCTTGCCCCTGACTATAAAATATCATCGTGGGCACATGATGAATGTTTTTCCCCTTTTGCTCTCCGCCCGGACTGACCTTTGCCCTATCCACACTGACGATCTTCAGGTTCGTTTCATTAAACTTGATCTTGTCCAGGATCTTATAGAATCGTGGCACTTCCCTGCGACTGTCCTCACACCAGGTGCCCATAAAACATTCGATCTTGATTTCGTCTTCAATTGCAGATGTTAAAGAAAGCGTTTCTTCATCTATTACATAACTTTCATATTCTTCATTAAACCATTGCTTGAAGTGTTCACTGTTTTCATAATCACTGCGCTGGCTTAAGCCTACAATCATGGGATTACCCGTTTTTTCGTCTTCGGATAATTCTGGTATTTGGGCAATCATGGTTGACATAATAAAAATGAGTAGCGTTAATTTATTATTTTTCATGTTAATCAAATAATGTTCGTTGATTATTCTCTATCAAGCTTGCTTCATTATTCTTTGGTGAATTTACACGAGAGGACACTGGATAGGCATTCATTTCTTTTTCGTTGTAAGGCTGCAGCAAATGCATAACACCTTCCAGTGGCTCATCAGAGATCCACATTCGTTCGTTTTCGGGAGTCAGCATGACCGGCATGCGGTTATGGATGGGCTTCATAAGTGCATTGGGTTCCGTGGTGATAATGGTAAATGTCCGTACGTCCCTCCCATCTTGTGCTTTCCACGATTCCCATAATCCGGCAAACGTAAACAAGCTTTCATCTGCTAATGTGATGCGATAAGGCTGTTTTTCACCTCCAGAACGCTGCCATTCGTAAAATCCGTCTGTAACTACCAAACAACGCCTTTTTTCTGCTGCATCACGAAATGAGGGCTTTTCTGCTATTGTCTCACCGCGAGCGTTGATAAGTTTATTGCTGATGCTTTCATCTTTGGCCCAATAGGGTATCAAGCCCCATTTGTGGAATGATGCCTGTTCCGGCTCTGTGTTCGTTATTATCGGTAAAGTCTGTGATGGCGCAGCATTGTATGTTTTGGAGAACATGGCCGGATCGATATGGATCTCGAACCGTTCTGCAATCTCATCCTTATCTTTTGTGAGGGTAAAGCGACCGCACATGGATCATACCGAGATGGTCATAAAGTCGGCCCAGCGGGTGGTGTAGCACGGGGAGAGCCGTTCCTGGCGCAGGGTCCAGCGGCGGTCAAAGCCCTGCTCGGCCACGCGCAATACATCCCGGCCTTCCCGGTCATTCACTTTATCCATGGCATTCATGAGGCGCATGTGGCGGTCCTCATCCGTGGAATGAAATAAATTATACTGTATTGTATTCGATGGTACCAGTCCGCTGACAATAACACCGGCTTTCTTATACTGATATCC
>CAZORD010000046.1:0-3326 GCA_964582455.1 uncultured bacterium
CCCCGCCTCGCCGCCGGGGGATCGCGCCATGCTCGCAGAATTCGAACAGCAGATGAAGCGCTATCAGGATTATCGCGATGCCCGGGGCCGACGTGCATTCGCGCTGCCGATGGCCCTGAGCAGCGACGACCCCGATCTCGTCGCTCTCGACCGGATCTCGATGCAGGAGTACTTCGACCGCGCCGGATGGACGTCCGATCGTCTGCGATGGTACGTCGACTATTGCTGTCGCGACGACTACGGGTGCTCACTGGAGACCACTTCGGCCTGGGCCGCCTGGCATTATTTCTGCTCCCGCGGCGACGGGGTGGAATACCTAACCTGGCCCGAAGGAAACGGGCGCATCGTCCGCCACATGGTAGAGCGTCTCGATGGACATCTGCACTCGGGCATGCTGGTATATCGCATCCGGGTGACCGCCGACCCCGCGACTCCAGACATCTCGGCCGGAGGTGTCGACGTGGACGTATTTGATACGCGCACCAACTCGTCCGTACGATTTCGAGCACGAGAGGTCATCTACGCCCTGCCACGCTTTACGGCCACGTATGTCCTGGAAGGCTATGAGCTTCCGGGCATCGACACGTTTACCTATGCCCCATGGATGGTCGCCAACCTCACAGTCGACCGCCTGCCTGAAGGGGCGGCGTGGGACAACGTGATCTACGACAGCTTATCTCTGGGGTATGTAGTCGCCACGCACCAAAACCTGCGTGTCGCGCCGGGGCCAAGCGTTCTGACGTACTACCTGCCGCTCACCGTGCCGAATCCCGAGATCGCCCGTCACTGGATGCTCGAACGAAGCTGGAAAGATTGGGTGTCGATTATTCTTGGCGATCTCGCGCCAGCCCACGTGGGTCTCGAATCGCTCGTTAGCCAGATCGACGTCATGCTCTGGGGGCACGCGATGATCCGTCCGGTCCCAGGTTTTCTCTGGGGAGAGCCCCGCCGACGCGCCGCCGATGCCTTTGGACCGGTACGCTTTGCCCACTCGGACATGAGTGGGCTCTCGCTCTTCGAAGAAGCTCAATATCGAGGCGTGCGAGCCGCAGAAGACCTCATGCGACACAGGGGCCATGCCCACAGAAGCTCGTTGGGGCCCGCGAAAGGAGTGTGACGTGAGCGGGTCCGGCTCAACCGGCGCGGCGTGGATCGTGTCGCGCCGGTTCGACGTGGGGTTGATCCTGGGCCCGCCGCTGCTGGCGGTCCTTCTCGTGCTGTCGGTTCCTACTCTGCGAGCCCCCGATGTGCCGCTCTGGGGTTGGCTCGCGTTCGTCGTGGGTATCGACGTGGCGCACGTTTACGCGTCACTCTATCGCACATACTGGGATCCTGAGGAGCTGGCCCGCCGTCGCACCCAATACATACTCACGCCGCTCGTCTGTCTAGCCGTCGGCGTGCTGCTCCATAGCCTCGGGACGCTGGTCTTCTGGCGCGTGCTCGCCTACATCGCAGTCTTCCATTTCGTGCGCCAGCAGTTCGGATTCGTGATGCTTTATCGTCACCGCTGCGGGGAGCACTCGGTCGCCGATCGGCGCCTCGACAAGATGGCGATCTACTCCACCATGCTCTATCCGCTCGCCTTCTGGCACACAACGTCCGATCGCCAATTCGAATGGTTCGTCGAGGGGGACTTCGTGTCGCTCCCAGTGTGGATCTCGCCCGTAGCGCTCTGGATCTATTCGGCCGTTCTACTGGCCTTCCTCGTGCGGCAGGTCCAGATTTACTGGAAGCGGGGAGCGGTCAACTGGGGCAAGGTCGGGATCGTGGCCTCGACCGCGTGCGTGTGGTACGCGGGCATCGTGCTGCTCAACTCCGACTTCGCCTTTACTCTTACCAACGTCGTGGCGCACGGCGTTCCCTACGTAGCCCTGGTCTGGATCTATGGTCGCCACAAGTGGACCGACTCACGATCATGGAGGCAGCGGATCCACCGCCCGGCGGCGGCCGGCGTCTTCGTCGGGCTACTCCTGATGCTGGCCTATTTCGAAGAGGGCCTTTGGGATCTCTTCGTCTGGGGGGAACACGCAGCCGCCTTTGGCCAGATGGCGTTGCCCTTCGCGGCGCCAGAAGCGCTGCGCCACCTTGTCGTCCCGCTGCTCACCGTGCCGCAGGCCACCCACTACGTGTTGGACGCCTGGATCTGGAAGTTCGACGGCTCGAATCCTGGCATCAAGCCGTTACTCTTCGGTGAGGCGCGACCGGCGCGCGGCGTGGGGTGAGTACTGCGTCTCAGGCGGACATGCCCATCTTCTTCTTCAACTCGGCCAACGAGTCGGAGGTCGCCGCGGTCGACGGTAAGGCCAGCGCCTTGTCGATGTCCTCGTCGATGGTGCCGCCGACATCAGAGAGTTGGCCGTAAGCCTCCGCAAGAGACTCTTCCTCCTGAACCTTGTTCTTCATTTTCTCGAGCATCGCGACGGTGCCAGAGGCATCGGCACCGGCCAGCTGCTGGTTGATCTTGCGCATGGACGAGGCTGTCCGGGCCCGAGCGCGAAGGGTGACGACCTCGTTCTCGTACTTGCTGATCTGGCGTTTGAGCTCTTCGACCTTCGTCTGGAGCTGGTCGGCCATCCGCTGCTGAGCCTGCTGCTCCCCCGAGACCGTGGTGTAGCGCTGGAGGGCTTCTTCCTTCTTTGACAGGGCTTCCGTGGCCAGCCGCTCGGCTTCTGCCCCCTCCATCTCCCCACCCTGCATGCGCTTGAGTAGCAGCATCGCCTTGCGTTCGTAGTCGGCCGCCCTCTTCTTGTGGTCGTCAGTCTCCTTCTGGAGGCGAATCGCCAGCGATTTGACCTGCGCCAGGCTGACCATCGACGCTTGCAGACTCTTCTTGAGGTCACGGACTCCCTGTTCGCTCATCTTGATCGGATCTTCAAACTTGTCCATGCTGGCGTGCGCCTCGGACTGGGTGACCTTGAAGATCCGCTGAAAGATACTGGCCATGACGATTCTCCTTTGGACGCGGTCTACTTACCGAGGTACGTGAGAAGCTCAGCGCCGTACTCGGCAAGCGCCAACGAGAGGGATCGGATCGAGCCCTCGAGCTCGTTGAGATCGAGATTGACAAGCTGCAGCGTATCGCGGAAGAAGATTCGCCCGCCAGTCTCGTCGAGCACGAACGCACCGTGGACGAGCGTGTTGTTCATCTGCAACAAGCGCTTGAAGAGATCTCCAGGCTCGGCCGGCACCTCACCGATCAGCTGCTCGAGAATGATAATGGGCGGCTCGCAGTCGATGACCAGTTGCTTGATGCCATTGTCCTCGTCATCGACCACAACCAGCTCTTCGGCCTCGTTCTCCGAGACGATCTTAAGGTCGAGATCGAG
>CAZORD010000047.1:0-2722 GCA_964582455.1 uncultured bacterium
ACGATGCGGTGTGATTGACTCAGGTCAGTAAACAAAGTCGGTGCATGCCAATATCCCTTTTCAGGTAATGCACAAGACGATTGATGAATCGTACCGCCTTCCTTTTTTCCAATTTCCACGTACATTTTTATTTTATCCAACTGCATCTTGGAATTGATGGCGCCAATATCTGTATTTTTATCAAGGGGGTCACCCACAATAAGTGTCTCCATGCGGTCTTTCAATTTTGAAATAATTGTATCCGCAATACTTTCCTGTACGAATAAGCGCGACCCCGCGCAACAGACATGGCCCTGGTTAAAAAATATGCCATTTATAATACCTTCGACTGCCTGATCTATAGCCGCATCTTCAAAAATGATATTGGCTGCTTTGCCGCCTAACTCCAGGGTAAATTTCTTCCCCGTTCCCGCTACAGTTTTCATGATTAATTTTCCTACTTCTGTAGAACCGGTAAAGGCAATTTTATCAATATCGGGATGTTCTACAAGTGCCTGACCTGTTTTACCGGCACCATTGATGATATTCACCACGCCGGGGGGTAAATCCGCCTCTTGGATAATTTCCGCCAGTTTCAGGGCTGTCAGCGGTGTTGTTTCCGCAGGCTTTAATATAACAGTATTACCGGTGGCCAAAGCTGGAGCTATTTTCCAGGCGGCCATTAACAATGGAAAATTCCAGGGGATAATCTGGCCGGTAACACCAATGGATTTAGCCTGCTTACCGGGAAAAGCATATTCCATTTTATCCGCCCAACCGGCATAATAGAAGAAATGGGCAGACACCAATGGAATATCTATATCCCGAGATTCACGAATGGGTTTGCCGCCATCCAGTGATTCAATTACAGCAAATTCCCGGGCGTGTTCCTGGATCAACCGGGCAATACGATAAATATATTTCCCCCGTTCGGCAGGTTCCATTTTGGACCAAACTTTATCATAAGCGCTGCGTGCTGCTTTAACAGCTTTATCCACATCCGCCAGCTCCGCTTTGGCAACGTCGGCCAATTTTTCCTCATTAGCTGGATTAATCGTCTTGAAATATGTCCCCTTTGCTGGTGGTATAAATTCACCATTAATGAAAAGGTTATTCTTTTTTTCAATGTGAATGTGATCTGTACTTTCTGGAGCAGAACTATATTCCCAGTCCGTTTTAAAATCCAGTGTTTTTGTTGTGGAAGCCATTTTTGAATATACCCTTAATCGATGGAAAAGTAATTCCCTGATTGGTAAACGCCTGTTGTTTGTTTCAAGATCTGCATCAATACATCATTGGCCAATGAACTGGCGCCATATCTAAAAAGGTCTGGTGTCAACCAATCTTGGCCCAATGTTTCTTTTACCATTACGAGATATTGAATTGCCAGTTTTGACTTGCTGATTCCGCCGGCAGGTTTCATTCCGATTTTTTTGCCTGTTTTCTTATAATAATCACGAATAGCTTCGAGCATAACTAGTGCCACGGGTGGTGTGGCCGCCGGCGATACTTTCCCTGTGGATGTTTTAATAAAATCAGCACCTGCAACCATAGCAATATCACTGGCAAAGCGTACATTATCCAGCGTGACTAATTCCCCCGTTTCCAGGATCACTTTTAAATGAGCTGTTCCACAGGCAACTTTTACCTGGGCAATTTCATCAGCCACATATTCGTATTCGCCACGGAGGAATTTACCCCTGGATATAACCATATCTACTTCATCTGCGCCGGCATCAACAACCATCTTTACTTCATCCAGTTTATAATCCAATGAAGTCATGCCACTGGGAAATGCCGTCGCCACTGCTGCAATATTAATATCAGTTTTTTCAAGAACCTTTTTAGCTATGGGTACCATAGTGGGATATACACAAATAGCCGCTACGGTTGGTAAATCCGGAAATTGATCATGTAAATGAGCCGCTTTATAACACAATTGCTTCACTTTCCCTGGTGAATCTTTCCCCTCTAATGTTGTTAGGTCGATCATACTCAAAACTGTTTTCAGAGCATGGATTTTGGACTCTTTTTTGATACTGCGTGAGAAAAGCCTGGCGACTCTTTCCTGGGTACCCACTTGGTCGATATGGTTAATATACATTTCCATCATCATTATTCATGCTTTATAGCTGGAAAAACTCTTCGGTTACAAGATCATTAAGTATGCTGAGAATCATCAATTTATGATTGCTTTTACTTTATCAACAAGAAATTGATTTTTTTATCATTTCCAGTAACTAAGTAATAAGAGTCAATAAAATTATTTTGTAATATTTAAGCTTAATGTCCAAACAAATTAATATAGGAATCGTTGGTTTTGGCCGTATCGGCCGCAATTTATTGCGCCTTGGATATGATGATCCCCGCTTCAATTTTGTCGGTATCAGCGACTTGGCTGAACCGGAAGCACTCTTTTATCTATTAGACCATGATACGGTTTATGGACCTGTAGAAACAGAAACATTCCTGGAAGATAATTATATCCATTTTGGCCGCCAGAAAGTACGCTTATTGACCGGTGCCGGCCCAGGCTCGCTGCCATGGGATGCCCTTGGAGCCGATATTATCATTGACTGTACCGGGCGTATCTGGCCCCGTAGCGAATTGGAAAAATACTTGGTTGCCGGAGCCAAACGAATAATCGTAACCAAACCACCTAAAGACCCTGTAGATCGAATTGTAGTTATGGGGTTGAATGATAATGAAATTTCCATGGATGATAAGATCGTTTCCCCGTCTT